>JAHJJH010000035.1 GCA_018823105.1 Verrucomicrobiota bacterium
GACCCCGAGCAGGTCGAGACGGACTTCACCGTGGACTTCAAACCCGCTTGGTGGCCGGGCTTGAGCCTGCGCACACGCGCGGCCTTTGTGCGCAATTCCCTTTCATCGGACGGGGCGGACTACGAGGACTTCAGGATTGTCGTGAATTACGAGCGCACGTTGTTCTAACTCGGAAGGAACCGATGAGAATGAAAGCACCGCCGACGGTATTATCCATGGTTCTGCTGGTCGCCGCGCCTGCATGGGCCGGACAGGAATACGGCGTGCGGGTGCCGACGGCCTAGGTGGTCAGCACCGGCGTCGGCCAGTGCGATGACGGCATGCCCCCCGACCCTTATGAACCATTTCCCTACGACCTGGCGTTGGCGGATGCCGGCATAGAGAATTTCAACGTTGTTTACTACACCTCCGTCCTGCCCCCGGAGTCATACGAAGTACCCATGGCGGAGGCGAAGAAGGCCTTTCATCACGGCGCGGTCCTCAAATCCATCATGGCCAAGGCCGCCGGGGCGAAGGGCGATACTGTCGTCGCGGGACTCGGACGCGTGTGGGCGACCGATCCGGCCATCGGCAAGAACATCGGCGGGTTCGCCGCGGAATACGAGTTTGTCTATAAGAGGCGCAAGGTCTCCGCCGGGCAAGCGGAAAAAGACGCGCGCGCCCAACTGACAAAGTCCCTTCTGCACGAGCTGGAGATTCGAGGGCTGAAGCAAAAAGGCGACATGACCTTCAACATCACTTCGCTGCGAATCACGAATAAATACGGCATGGCGCTGGCCCAGATCGGGTTTCTGGAATTCATCTTTCTCGATTCGCCCCGTCTTGAGGGAAGCAACCCCAAGCCCGCGCCATAGAGATCATTGACCTATCAGAAAACCATAGCCGCTTTTCTCATAACGAATCTGGCGGGACGTTCGCCGCACAGACGAACCTGCCGCGGACGATGGGCTTGAAACCGGGGCCGTTGTCTTCCGGCGATTCGAGTTTGCCCTTGGTGGTCATTAGTACGACCGGCGGCACGATCGCGGAGAAAATCGACACGGCCCTGAATCGGTCCGCGGCTAATCCCGAATGTTCGGACCGCACAGGCTTGATTTCGGGGGCTTCTTCCGCTAAACTTGCAAACAAAAAGGGCGGTCAGCCCAAGGAGGACCACGATGACGAAGAAGGCTGCGGCGCAACTCATTCTGATCGGGTTTGTTAGCGCGACGATCTGTTCGTGGTCCCGTGCCGGCGAGCCGGACATGGATCCCCTTCCCCCGTGCCGCGAGTCCATCCACGCCCTCGATCAGGCCTACGCGACCAACGCCGAGTTCAAGACTCTGCTCGATGCGGCGTTTGAGAACATGCAGCAACTGCCGTCGGCATACCCGGACGGCAACCCCTGGATCGGCAAGGGGTTCCAGGATCTCGTCGATTTCCTCGGCGAGTGGTGCACCTTCCTGCCGACGGCCCAGGGAAGCGGCGACACGGGCCTCAAGTACATCCAGCAGTTCGCGTTCTTCTACTACCACAACGAATACGGCGTGCAATTCGTTCAGACATCGCCCGGGCGCGAGATCATGCAGGCTTTTGTCCGGCAGCGGGGCGCCTTCATGGACAGCCCCGCCTCCACGGCGGAGATCGCCAACTGGCTGAGTGACCCCAGAATGGAAAAAGAGGACTACAACCTTCCGGATCCCGACGCGCCGGACGGCGGGTTCAAATCGTTCAACGAGTTCTTCTCGCGCACGCTCAAGGACCAGGCGCGGAGCAGGCCGCAGACGATGCCTGAGCACGACTACGTGATCACCGCGCCCACCGACGCCATCATGAACTCCATCCCGCAGAAAATCACCGACGAAGGCACGCTCATTCCGACCAAGTTCAACGAGGCGCTGAACATCAAGGACATGCTGGGCGGGTCCGAGTACGCCGGGAAGTTCGTGGGCGGGACGGCGCTGTCCTGCGTCCTCATGCCGAACACGTATCACCACTACCACGCGCCGGTCAGCGGGAAGGTGGTGGAGAGCAGGATCATTGAAGGCGCGTTCTATGGTTACAACGATTTCCCGGTCTGGGCGTCGCCCAGCGGCAACGTGGGCTACTACGGCACGGACTTCGGCCAGTTCGGGCACTTCAAGCGCGGGTACTTCATCGTCGACACCGGCAAGTACGGGTATGTCGGATTGATCGCGGTGGGGCTGAACACGATCAGCTCCATCGTCTTCAAGGAGCCGTTTGTCGACGTGAAGGAACCGGTGCCGGTCACGCGCGGCGATGAGCTGGGCTACTTCCTCTACGGCGGCTCGTTGTTCATCATGGTCTTTGAGCCCGACCGGTTCAAATCGGACGCCATCCAGGTGCGATTGGGGAACCAGATCGGCACGTTCGATACGAGCAGCGACAGCCCCTGATCGCCAAGCCGGCACGGAAGTTGATAAAGAGAACAGGGGCGGAGCCCGCGAATCACGCGAATGAACGCGGAGAGGGAACAAGGAAGAAAAAGGAGGCGACGCAAATGAAGACCACGAACGCGAAAACAAGATATCACCTGTGCCTGGTCGTCCTGGCCGCATGGCTCCTTGGTTCGGGCGCGGGCTTGGCCGGGGACGACGGTCACAATCCGATAACCCGGCAACTCATGAGCCTGGGTGAGGCCAACCCGGAGATCCAGGGCATGTTGGAGAGGTCCATCGCGGAAGCCGGGAAGGCGAATCCCGACCCCAAAACGAATCCCGTGCGGAACCTGTCGGACTACTACGATTTCATAGACAGGGCCTCCGAGCTCATCCCGAAGGATGTGCTGGAGAATCCGTCCAGCCTTACGCGCGACCAGATCCTGCAGAGCATCTGCTATTTCTACTTCCTGGTCGATCAGCCCCTGGCCGAATTGAAGGGCCGGGGCCTGTTCAACAACACGATCCAGTACTACGGGCCTTTCTCCGCATGGCTCCGCGATTTCGCCAACGCCTGGGGCGCGTTCCTCGATACGGAGGTGTCCTGGAACGAGGCGGTGTATCAGCAGTTCCTTGACGACCCAAACTTTGGTTTGCAGAAGGGATGGTATGAGGCCTCCACCAACTGGAACACGTTCAACCGGTTCTTCTCCAGGTACCTGCGATCCCCCGACATGCGGCCCATCGCCTCGCCGGACGACCCGGCCGTCATTGTATCCCCGGCGGATTCCGTCCCCCAGGGCATGTGGGCCATCGATGAGAACTCGAACATCCGGGTAGACGGCGGGTTGAAGGTCAAGCTCGCGACGTTTTTCAACATCAAGGATCTGCTGGGTGAGGACAGCGCGTACAAAGAAGCCTTTGCCCGAGGCATCCTCACGCACACGTTCCTGAACGTGAACGACTACCACCGATATCACTTCGCCGTCGGTGGAACGATCAGGGAGAAGAAGGTCATAACGCGGAATGTCGCCCTGGAGGTCGAGTGGAGTCCGGAACAGGGCCGCTATATACCGATCGACTCGACGGGGTGGCAGTTCTCCCAGACCCTCGGCTATGTGATCGTGGAAACGGAAGAGTACGGGCTGGTCGCGCTGATTCCCATGGGCATGGCCCAGGTGTCTTCGGTCAACTTCGAGGACAATGTCGAAGTGGGCGCCACGCGCACGAAAGGCGACACGCTCGGCACGTTCCTGTTCGGCGGGTCCGATTTCATCATGCTCTTCCAGGAGAAGGCCGGGTTTGAGATCACGGCGCCGATCGAACACGGGATCGCCACGAAACCCGACGCCGATCATGGACGCCAAGTGACAACTTACCAGCACGTCCTTATGGGTGAAGCGTATGGCGTCATGAGGGGACAAGCCGCCTCGGGGGCATACATGGCGGCGCCCCCTCCTCCGTAGCTCGGCGAGCGAAGGCGAATGAAGTCGGTGGGGCTTGAAATGTCGAAGTTCCGGCGGAGCCTCTCGCTCATGCCGGAGCGGTAGATGACCGAGCCGCCGGACGAGGACTGCCTGAAGTTCGGCCAACTCGCCGGCTCGAGTTGAGCGGCGTCCCATCCATGTTTTTCCAAGGGCTGGGAAAACGGCGGGGACATCCTGCGGGATTGGCCCCAATCTCTCCCATGGCGCGGATCTTCGCATCCGCGCCATATCCCCCCCGCACGCTATCGGACCCGGGGGCCACGCGGCCCAAGCCGCGGAGGGTGCCCCGCGATGGGCTGGCCAATGCGGCGCAAATCTGCATAATGACATGAAAGGCCCGTCGCTCGCTGGAGGATGCCTCATGACCACCCGTACACGACTGATTGCCCTGCTGGGCGCGGCCCTTTGCCTGACGGCGGAGGCCGACGAGCCGGACCCCACGGAGATCGTCCGGCGGGGCGACGACCTCCTGCGCGGAGGCGCGAGCTATGCGCGGGTGTCCATGGACATCAAGCGGCCGGAATGGAGTCGGTCGCTCGTGATGGACGCGTGGACGCAGGGCGCCTCCAACGCGTTCATCCGCATCCTTTCGCCGCCGAAGGAGAAAGGCGTGACGTTCCTCAAGAAGGCTCGCGAGGCGTGGCAGTATGTTCCATCCGTGGACCGGACGATCAAGATCCCGCCATCCATGATGCTCCAGTCCTGGATGGGCAGCGATTTCACGAACGACGACGTGGTCCGCGCCGACAGCCTGGTGGTGGACTACGTCCACGCGATCAGCGGGGAGCCGGTGGAGAAGGGCGTGGCGTACTGGGTCATTGAAGGGACGCCGAAGCCCGGGGCCCCGACCGTTTGGGGACAGATCGTCTTCAAGATCCGCAAGTCGAATTTCGTGCCGGATCGGGTGGACTTCTACGATGAGGACGGAACGCTGATCAAGTACTACGAATCGTCCGTCATTCGCGAGATCGAGGGCCGGGAAGTCGCGACGCGCTTCACGATGTATGACGTGACGCGGCCGGGCTACAGCACGACGCTGGGCTACGATCGGCTCACATTCAAGCCCGAGATCGCCGCGGACACGTTCACGTTGAGGAAACTGACTCGATAGCGGGGCCGTCCCCGCGCTTTGAGCGGAGCACATGACGCTGGTCCGCATAGCCTGGCGAAACATCGGCCGCAACAAGCGGCGCTCCATCCTCTCCGCCCTTGCCGTCTCCTTTGCGTGCGCCGTGCTGATCTTCTCCATGGCGCTCCAGCGCGGCAGTTACGCGGACATGATCTACAACACCGTGCACGCGCACACCGGGCACCTGCAGGTCCAGCGCGCGGGGTACTGGCCGGACCGCACGCTGGCCCGGCGGGTGACGTCGCCGGATGCTATCATGGCGGTGGTGCGGGCACTGCCGCACGTTCGCGCCGTGGCGCCGCGGGTCAATGCCGCCGGGCTGGTGAGCAAGGGAAAGAGGACATTCGGCGGACTGATTTTCGGCATCGATCCGGTCCGGGAGAAGGCGTTGTCCACGATGGCCGATGTGATCCGGGAGGGGAAGTATATCGAGGAGGGCGATCGGGAGGGGGTCCTGGTGGGGAGCCTCCTGGCCGAGAACCTCGGCGCCGGGGTTGGCGACGAGATCGTGTTCCTGGGGCAGGGGGCGGACGGATCGCTGGCGGCCGGCCGGCTGGTCGTGCGGGGACTGATCAAGACCGGCGTGTCGGAGATGGACCGCACGACACTCGCCGCGCCTCTCGCGACGATCCAGGATGCGTATTCGATGAACGGCGGGGTATCGGAAGTGGCCGTCCTGCTCGACCGGGACAAGTACCGGCACGAAGTGGCCGGGGAGATCGAGCGGAAGTTGCGGGAGCGAGGGTTGACCAACGCCGCGGTGCTGGAATGGCCGACGCTCCTGCCGGGGGTCGAGCAGAGCATCCGGATCGACTGGAACAGCGGCCTCATCATGTATGCCGCGCTGGTGCTGGTGGTGGGTTTCGGGATCGCGAACACGTTCCTCATGGCGTTCATGGAACGGATGCACGAGCTGGGGGTCCTGCTGGCGCTCGGCATGCGGCCGGCCAGCCTCTCCCTCATGGTCTACCTCGAATCGGTCCTGCTTGTCCTGCTGGGCGTGGTCGGCGGCCTCGCGATGGGGATCCCGATCACGCGCTACTTCCAGGTGCGCGGGCTGGATTTCGGCGTGGCCCAGGAGACGTTCGCGGAATACGGGCTAAGCCCGGTGATCCATCCGGAACTGTCCCTCCTGGTGCTGGCGTGGGCCATCGGCATCGTGGTCCTGATCTCGTTGGCGGCGGCGATCTATCCCGCGGTCAAAGCGGCGCGGGTCAAACCGGTGGAGGCGCTGCGCCACACATGAAGACGCTGCTCAAGATGGCATGGCTGAACATCTGGCGAAACAAGCGCCGCACGCTGATCCTCCTGTGCGCCATGGCGGCCGGCCTGATCGGCGTGCTGTTCACGATGGGCTTCATGCAGGGCTGGATGAACCAGATGGTCGACAACGCGATCATGACGTACGAGGGGCACGTCAAGATCCTGGGCAAAGGCTTCCAGCGGAACCCGGTGATCGAGAACAGCATGCCCGCGATGCCGGACGTGGAAGGGATCCTGAATCGCGATCCTCGCGTGCGCGCGTGGACCGAGCGGTTGACGGCGCAGGGCCTTCTCTCCACCCCGACGGATTCCCGGGTGGTGACGATCGTCGGCGCCGATCCCGACCGGGAACCGCAGGTGTCCGTGATCGGCGAGGCGCTCCGGGACGGCGAGTTCGTGTCTTCGAAGGAACCGCTGAAGATCGCGATCGGCCGGACCCTTTCGGAGAAGATCAAAAAGGGCCTCGGCAAGAAAGTGGTCCTGATGTCGCAGCGGCTCGACGGCGAGATCGGATCGGCGGCATTCCGGGTCGGGGGCCTCTTCGACACGGGCAGCGGAAGCTACGACGAGAGCACGGTCTACATTTCCCTCGCGGATGCCCGGCAGATGTTGGCGGAGGGCGACCGCGTCACGGAGATTACGATCCTGCTGCACGACATCAAGGACAGCGAAGTGGTCGCGGCGGACCTGGCCCGGGAGTTGAAGGAGCGCGGCGTGGAGGTGGTGACATGGAAGGATCGGCTGCCGTTCATCGTGGAGATGATCAAGCTGTCCGACCGTTTTGCCATCCCGTATTACGCGCTGTTCTACATCGCCATGGCGTTCGGCATCGTGAACACGCTGCTCATGGCCATCGGCGAGCGCACGCACGAGATCGGCATCATGCTGGCGATGGGCATGCATCGGCGGACGCTGGTCCTGCTGATCATGCTCGAATCGCTCTTCCTGGCGATCCTCGCCGCGCTGGCCGGCGCCGGGATCGGCTGGGGCCTGGTGGCCTGGTTCGGCCACCGCGGCATTGACCTCAGCGCGTTCTCGGCCGCGATGGAATATTACGGGCTGGGCCACGTGCTCTACCCCGTGCTCGACCCGGGCCGCGCGGCCTGGGCGGTTGTCGCCATGCTGGCCGTGGCGTTGGTTTTCTCCTTCTACCCGGCGGCGCGCGCGGCGCGCCTGGTGCCCGTGGAAGCCATACGGAGGGCCGGATGACGGGGAGCGCTGTACGAGCCTTGGCGGAGAGGATGCGACCATGAAACTCTTAGAAGTCGGGCAGCTCAAGAAGGACTACCGGGAAGGCAAGACGTGGGTGCACGCCCTGCGCGGAGTGGACCTCCAGATCGGGGAAGGCGAATTCGTCGCCATCGCCGGGCCGTCGGGGTCCGGCAAGACGACCCTGCTGAACGTGATCAGCGGGCTCGATTCCGTGACGGAGGGCCAGGTCCGCTTCGACGGCGATGACGTGACCACGATGACACCGCGCCAGTTGACGCACATGCGGCTGACCAAGATCGGGTTCGTGTTCCAGGTGTACAACCTGATCCCGGTGCTGACGGCGCAGGAGAACGTCGAGTTCACCATGCTGCTCCAGGGGGTGCCCGCGGCCAAGAGGAAGGCGCTGTCGCTTGACATCCTTTCCAGGGTTGGGCTGGCCGGGTACGGCCACCGGCGCCCCCCGACGATGTCCGGCGGCCAACAGCAGCGCGTCGCCGTGGCGCGCGCCATCGTGACGCACCCGCGGCTTGTGCTGGCCGACGAGCCGACCGCGAACCTGGATTCCGAAACGGGGGCGAAGCTGCTGGACGTGATGAAGGAATTGAACGAAACCGAGAAGATAACCTTCATCTTCTCGACCCACGATCCGATGGTTATGGACTACTCGCGGCGGCTGATCCGGGTGCGCGACGGGCGCGTGGATTCGGACAAAACAAGGTGAAGAGGCCTTGCGGCGGAGCAGGGACGGGGTGAGCATCCAACACCAGATCCG
The DNA here is from genome assembly GCA_018823105.1 of Verrucomicrobiota bacterium. Taxonomy (GTDB): domain Bacteria; phylum Verrucomicrobiota; class Kiritimatiellia; order CAIQIC01; family JAGNIJ01; genus JAGNIJ01. The sequence goes on from JAHJJH010000035.1 coordinate 8,242, forward strand.
GGCACTGTTGGTGGCGGTCATGCCGGCGGCGGCCGCCCTGGCAGGGGACAAGCCGGAGTTCTCCGGGTACTACAAGTTCCTGCTGTCCGCCGCCCACGCGGAGGACAGCTACGGGGAATTGGGGGTCGCGGATAAGGACTGGCTGTTCGACAACTTCGAGCGATTCCGGCTCAAGATGGACTACGCCCCGAGGACGAATATCGCGTTGCGGGCGCACTACGAAGTCCTGGCGTGGTGGGGGGACTCGGTGCGCGTCCAACGCAGGTTGCGCGAGCTGTCGGCCGAGACGTCCCCCCTGGCGGGCGCCCTGAGCCCCGAGCCGCGCCGGCGGTTCATGGACCTCGACGACGTGGCGACGGATGACGGGAACTTCCGCCTGTCGCACGGCCTGGACCGCCTGCAGCTTCGGCTCTTGTCGCCACGCACCGAGCTTTCGGTCGGCCGACAAGCGGTGAGCTGGGGCACCGGCCTGCTGTGGAATCCCACCGACCTGTTCAGCAGCTTCTCGCCCACCGAGATAGACCGGGACGAGAAGCTGGGGGTGGACGTGGTGCGGCTCATGCTGTACCCCACGTACCACACATCGGTGGACGTGATTGCCGAGCCGCTGGACAACGACAAGCCCTACGCGGTGCGCTCGCGCGATTCCTCGCTGGCCACCCGGATGACCGGGCACGCCGGGGAGTACGACCTCTCCCTGTGCGGCGGCTCGGTGGCGGGTGACGGCGTGCTCGGCGGGGACTTCTCGGGGTACATCCTGAACGCCGGGTTCCGGGGCGAAGCGCTTTATACGTGGGTGGACGAGGCGGACCAGCGCGATTACTTTCGCGGGCTTGTCAGCGTGGACTACTCGTTCTCCGCGCCGTGGGACCCGTACCTGGCGTTCGAGTACTTCTACAACGGCCTGGGCGCGGGCGAGGAGGCGGATTACCTGGAGCGGCTGTCCGAGTCGTCCGTCGCGCGGGTGTTCCAGCGTGGCACGGCATTCAACCTGGGCCGGCACTATCTCGGCAGCATCCTCCGCCTGGCGCCGGCCTCGCTCGTGCAGGTCCAGGCGATCACGCTGTGGAATATCCTGGACCGGGGCGTGCGCGAGTTCGTATCGGTCACGTGGTCGCGCTCGGACAGCAGCGAGGTCATCCTGAGCGCGGACGTGGGCCTCGGTCCGTTGGGCTCCGAATTCGTCGGTTGGTCGAAGGAGCAGGCGGGCGCGGAATTCCGCACCCCGGACCTCTATTTCCTGTATTGGAAGTGGCATTTCTAACGCGACCCGCCGGGTCGCCGGACGAATGTGCTTTATGAAACCGTGGGCGGCCCCTACCCTGGAGTGGTTGATGGGCCGGTTCGCGGAACAAAACGCCAGTGCCCGCAGTGCAATCAGGCGTGTGTATTCTCATAGAATCCGAGCAAGGCGTTTGAAGCTAACAGGTTTCGCGGGGCGCGAAAAACGTCGCCACCACGTTAGCGTTGGAGAGGAGGAAGATCATGCACCCTCTGGATGAGAAATACTGGTCGAAACGGGATAACTGGAAGTGGTGGGGCTATCGCTGTCTCGAAGACCCCCGCGTCATCGTACCCAAGCAGCCCCGCTGGACAGGCTACACGCTCAACTTCGCGCGGAAACGGGCACTTCCCGTTCTCGCCGGCCTCGGTGTTCTGATTCTCCTTCCCATCATCGCCTGCATCATTCTTGCGCCTCAGAAGGGGGGCCTTATTCTCGCGGTGAGTGGGGCCATGATCGCCCTCGCCGTTGCCATCTGCCACAAGGCTGCAAACCCGAGATCATGGACAAACCAAACATCTCCCAACCAGCAACCGGAGGGTATTCGCCACTAGTGTGCCGAAACCCTCAGACGCAGCGTTCGGCAAACAAAGGAGGGCACATGACACTTGCAGATGAACTCGTAAAGCTTGAGAAGCTTAAGCAATCAGGGGCGCTGTCGGAAGAGGAGTTTCAACAATCGAAAAAAATGCTCCTTCAGGATAAACCATTAACCTCCCCGCCCCCACAGGACGCGACCAACGCCACCCTTGGTACTGCAGCCAACCGATACGTATCCTTCCAAATCACCATGGGAATCATCGGCCTGATTATTATGATCATCGTTCTCATTAAAATATTCTCCAGAATTGATAAGATTCAGCACTTCAAGATTTTTCCTGACGCAAGATTGGAACAATTAAAGGGCCGGCAGTAAAAAGCCGAACGAGGCGTTTGAGGCTGACGATGGATGGCTGGAGAATGAAGAGACTCCTCGTGAATAAAGCGGTCATCTGCGGGGCCGCCCTCGTCGGCCTCATTGCCTGGCGGGACGCGCAGGCTCAAGCCGACTTTCCAGCGCAGCAGATTGTTGACAGCCTCGTGGCTTTGCAGCCTTCGCGCGGCGGCAAACAGATGATGGAACTCATGCGCACGGGCACGGCGACGAACAAGTTCGACGTCAACCGATACTTCGCTGTTCTGAACGCCCTGCGGCCAGAAAATGGGTGCGTTCTTGACTGGGTCTACTGGCGACGCGGCGGCATGGGAGGGTTGCCCGTTCTTTACGCCAAGCGGACCAATGAAGCGCCATACGTCAGTTTTGAGAACTACGTTGCCCTCTCTACCAACGCCTCGTTCGGCAAGACGGAGCGAGAATTGAAGGCCAACGATGACTTTTTCTTCGGGTATCTGGATAAAGTCCATGCCGAAGACTCACCCCAAGGGTTTTTCGAGCTTATTGTTCTTCGGCTTATCGGAGATCGGTTCCACCTCTTCTGGCACGAATGGTATAGCGAGACAGCACTGGTGTGCTCGAGGCAGGGCTGGGAAGCCCTGATCCAGAAAGAAAAGCAGCGGGGGGACCCCTACGATCCTCCTCCTGCCGACTTCATCGCCGCCGCAGACAAGTTGGACTTCTTTCCACGGATTCGGATGGGGGACAAGCAGGTCGAGATCAATGTTTTAACATACAGTCCGTTCCGGGGACTCGACCTACACTGCTTCGAAGTGGCAAGGCCGTATCCTCACAGAATCACGAAACACACTCAGACAAACCTTGTGAGCCACAGGCAGGGCTTCGTGTTCTGAAGATGGGGCGCATCCGACATCCGGTCGCACCGCACCCTCGGCCCGCAGGGCCGCGGACCGAGGGCCGGGGACCCGGGCGTTCGGCCAGAAAGGAAACAGCATGAAAACACGACAAGTTAAAAAATGGAAGTTGTGGACGGCGATCTTTCTCTGCGTAGGTATTCTTGGTTGGATCGACTTGCGGACCGGGCACGAACTCAACTTTTTCCTGTTCTACTTTTTACCCGTCGGACTTGCGGGTTGGTATTTTGGGCGGGGGGCGTCCGTCATCATGAGCGTGATATCGGCGATTGTCTGGTTCTTTGCGGACTCGATGTCCGGACATGCCTATTCCACTAATATTTACGCGGTCTGGAATACCATGGTTCGACTCAGTGCCTTCATCGCCATCGGATGGTCGTCGTCCACCATTAGCGATTTGCTTTTGACCGAGCGCAAGGCATCGGAGACGCTGCGACGCAACATGGCGGAGATAAAACTCCTTCAGGGATTGCTGCCCATTTGCTGCGAGTGTAAAAAGATTCGTGATGATCAGGGGGAGTGGCAGCAACTGGAGGCTTACATTGGTCATCGTTCTAATGCCCAGTTTTCCCATACGTATTGCCCTGAGTGCTACAGGGCGGCCATCGCCGCCGCAGGGCTGACCGAGGAAACGGACGAGCCGGGGAAGGCCGGCGCCACCGGGGAGCCGCGCGCCTGACTTCGATTGTTTGTTTCTGACGAGGGACGGTGCATGCCGAAGAGATTCAAATCATCACGAGGCACGCGTTGGTCCGGGAGGGTTACCCAGAAGAGCAACGCGCTGGATCTGGAAGCGGGCGTATTCACCTGGGCGGATCCCAAGAAGATTGCGCGGTCGCTCAAGCAGTCGGCGGACAGCAGCGTTCGCCGCAAGGCCCCTCCGTTTCGCTCTGCCATGTCGATGCTCGCATTTTACATCAACCGAGCCGGTAACAACCTGGAGGAGAAGCGGTTGCGTATTTTGGAGCAGGCCAAGGAAGAACTGCGCACACTATACCAAAAGAGCCAACAGGGGTGATCGTCGCCGAAGAACGCGATGGTTCTGAACAGAAATGTAAACAATCGCCCATCCCCCCCGGAGGATCCGTCACGCCGCATGCGGGGCACAAGATGCGCCGGTCCTCCGAGGTTGAGGCGAAACGTTCGGTGATCGAAAAGAGTAAACAATGAAAAAGTGCCCCTACTGCGCCGAAGAGATTCAGGACGGGGCGATAAAGTGTAAACACTGCGGCGAGTTTCTCCATCCCTCCGCCTCCTCGCGCGCGCCGGAGAGCAGGCTCCAATGGTATTTTCGCACACCGTTCATTGTCATCGCCATTTGTTGTGTGGGCCCGCTGGCGTTGCCCCTCCTCTGGTGGCGGCCGCAACTGAAGCTCGGGTGGAAGATCGGACTTACCATCGCGGTCCTTGCGCTTACCTATGTTCTGTTTCAAAGCACGCTGGGGTCCATTCAAACACTCAAGGAATATTACCAGCTAATGAAAGAACTGTGATGCCGGGCCTGCCAAGTCTGCGTTCCATGAAAACGCAAAACAGACCGGGCAAAGAATCGGCCTGCGAATCCCAAGCCATGGCTTGGAGCGGGGCCTGGAACCCATCTTGAGGCCGGGGGCGGGTCTCGCGTGGTGAGCCGTGACATTGCACTTTGTAAGGAAACCCATGATGAAAATGACTCCGCCTGGATTTCTCCGGCCACTCTTTCTCTGCCTGTTGGCCGCCATCACGGGCATAGCCGCAGGAAGGATTCAGGCCGGGGAATCGAAACCGCCGCCGCTCTGGATCGGCGTGGATGCCAATTATTCCCTGGAGATGGAAAAGGGCGGCGCGGCCTGGACGTGGGCCGGCAAGACAGCCAACCTGTTCGAGGGCATGGCGAAGCAGGGGGTCCGCGAGTTCCGGGTTCGCCTGTGGACGAAGGACGAGGGCCCCCATGGCAAGGCTTATGCCACGGAAGTGGTGCAACGGGCCCTCCGTGCCGGACTGAATCCTTATCTTGTCCTTTTCCTGAGCGACGATTGGGCGGACCTGATGAAGCAGCCGCTGCCATCGGCGTGGAAGGGGCTGTCGTTCGAGGAGCGCGCCTCCGCCATCCGGACCTATTCGCGAGAGATCGTGACGCACTTCAGGAAGGCGGGCTTGCAAAGCCATCTATACGAAATCGGGAATGAGATAGACTACGGCATCTGCGGCGAATATCCGGGCAAGGGGACAAAGAAAAATCCGCCCGCCTTGAGCAAGCATCTCTGGCCTCGCTCCGCCGAGCTCCTGCGGGCCAGCCAGGCGGGAGTTAAAGAGGCGGATCCCGAGGCGAAGTTTCTACTCCATATCGCCCATTGGTGGGATGCGGACTTCTGCGTCGCTTTTTTCCGGTTCATGCTCGATCACGGGGTCCAGATCGACTATGCAGGGCTTTCCTATTTCCCGTCCTCCAACATCGGCGGTTCCCTGGAAATGGACCAGTTCGGCGCTACGGTTTCCCGGCTTGCGAACTCGGTGGCCCGCCCGGTAATCGTGGCGGAAGCCGCGTATCCCAGCACGCGCGATTTCACAGGCCAGTTCTCGCGATGGAAAACCGAGGTGCTTGGCTATCCGCTGACCCCGGAAGGGCAACGCCGCTGGGTATTGGATTTCCTCACTTTTTGCCATGGCCATCCCGACATCCATGCGGTGTATTACTGGAGTCCTGAATGGTATGGCGAGGGCATGTGGAAAGGCTTTGCGCTCTTTGATCCGGAAGGGAAAGCGAAACCGGCCTGGGCCGCGTTTTCGAAAGCGGCCTGGGAGAAACGGATTCCCAAGGAATCGGTTTACGTCGAAGTAAATTCCAATCAGTTGTTCGTCGTGCCCGTTCGGGAGGCCAAAGAACAAATGGTTCCCCTCATCAAACGGTTGCGGGAAAAAACGGGCGGCGTGACGGTCGAGCATATCGCGTTGCTGACCCAGACCGAGTTGAAGGTCGGCTCGTATGCGGCACATCTCAAGGCCTCTCTCCAACAAAACCTGAGCCTGGAGCTCATGCCGGGGAGCGAAGGTATTTCTCTGGTGGGTGAAGGCCCGGCCGTCACCGGCGGCTTGAAAGCCATCGCCGCCGGCATAAACCCGACGAGAATGAAATTGGTCCTGATCCTACGAAATGATTCGACACCGGAAATCAAGCAGGCCATTACTTTCTTTGAACAGAAAGGGATCCAGGTGGATGTGCATCCCAAACATGACGAGGCCCCCCTGAAGTTTGGGATGTGCGGGGCATTCACTTACTAGGGGGCCAGCCGCCGCCTTGAGCCTGCCCGGAACCCGGGGCGGGGTCCTCGAGGCTCAGGCATGACGCGGGGCAAGGAGGACACCATGAAGAAATGGCCGCAGATAAGAACCGCCGTTCTGCGTATCTTGATGCTGCTCTTTGCCGTCCTCGCGCTAGCCATTGGCCGAGTCATAAAGATACATTTCTCCGTTCTTGCTGCACTCGCCGTTGTCTTCGGCCTGCTGGGCCTGATTCTCATTATCTTGTCCGCCAGGCTCACAGGAAGCAGAACACAGCAGACCCTGCTTATATTGACCGGGATTTCGGCCGCGGGCATCCCGATCAGCGCGATACTGCACAATCTCTTGTATGGCCTGTTCATCACCTGGTTCGGTGAGAAGTTCTGGGGTCCCGACGGAGATGAGCCCGTTTTTTTTATTTTAGCCATTTTCATCTTCCCCGCCCTGTTTATGATCTCGTCTGTGGCCAGCGGGATCCTTCTTCTCAAGGCGAAAATCGCACGGAACGAAACCGGGCGAGCAACGACTTCCAACACATTGTCAACCCAGGCGGGCAGCCAAACGTCGAAGGCGGACGTTCGATCAGATGAAAATAAGGAGGCTATATGAAGCGCCTCTTGACGTTGAAGATTCTGAATCCTGTCCTCGGTGTTCTTGCTTTGAACCAAATTCTTACGGGCCTTTTTCAAGCATCTCTCCCGCGCAAAGTTTTCGAGATACTTCATGAAGGCGGCGGCGTTGTCTTTGCGATCGCCGCCCTGCTGCATGTAACGCTGAACTGGAGTTGGTTCAAATCGAACTTCAGCAGAAGCAATCCGGCCATTCCGCCGCCGATGACAGGGAAATAACATGGCGGGATGACCCGATCGAACCAGGCAGCCCCGGTATGCGAAGCCCGAGGCGGGATGGGTGTCGGCAGCGGTTGTATTTGGATGAAACGGAGGGACCTGAAGACATGAGTTACTATTTCACCAAGACAACGTCGCTCGGATATGAGCAGGCGCTACTGAAGGTGCAAGAGGAACTGAAGAAGGAAGGATTCGGAATCATCACGGAGATCGACGTCCGAGAGACCCTCAAGAAGAAGCTCAACATTGATTTCCGGAGGTACAAGATTCTCGGGGCGTGTAACCCGTCTTTTGCTCACCAAGCGCTTCAGGTGGAAAGCCGCATCGGAACGATGCTCCCCTGCAATGTAATTGTGCAAGAGCGCGAAGATGGGCAGACAGAGGTTTCCGCCATCAACCCGCTGGAAAGCATGAAAGCGGTGGCGAATCCTCAATTGGCGCAGGTCGGGAGCCAAATCGCCGCAAAGCTCAAGGGCGTCGTCGAACGGATCTGAAAAGAACCGTCAAAAAGCGCTTCCGGTTTTCGTTGTGCCCGCGGCGGGCAAAACGAAACTGAAGCGTAAAGGGGTTGCTTCAAGATCAGAAAGTAAGGTTTCGCATCAAGACTGCTGTTTCCTCCCGTGGCGCGCAAGAAACCGAAGCCCGCCCCTTGCCGCACCGCCCTTGTATTTGGACGTTCCCGTTTTTGGCCGTGACTTTTTGCGCTAAAGAAGGTACGAATTTATGAAGCAAGGAGGCGAACCGATGAGCACAACCAATCCCGATGAATGCTGCCCCCGCTTCAATCCCGAACCGTGGGACGATAAGGTGATTACCTGGGAGAACAAGCGGTTTGTGAAAGATCGTGTAACCAGTTTTCTCCACATTCCCCTGAACTTTGGCGCGGTCATGAAGCGCAATGTCGCGGCCATCGAGGCGGCCGGCGCCAAGCCCGAGAACATGGTGGTCCTCTCGGACGAGAATTCGCTCTGGGGTGCGGACGTGTATATCGAGGTGACCAAAGACATCCCGGGGGCACACATGGCCACGATCTCCGGATCATTTATCTCCAAAGTGTTCGAAGGCCCTTATCAGAACATGCGGAAATGGATCGAAGAAATGAAGGCCTTCGTGACCGCCAAGGGGAAGAGCCTGGGCAAGCTGTACTTCTTCTATACCACTTGTCCCAAGTGCGCGAAGAAGTATGGAAAGAACTACGTCGTCCTTTTGGCTAAAATATAAGGCCGGCCGACAAGGCGTTGGCCAGACGGCGGAACATGACTTCCTGGGACCCGAACACGTATTTACGATTCGGCGATGAGCGTACCCGGCCCGCCGCTGACCTCGCTTTCCGCGTCGCGCTCGAGGCGCCCCGAACGGTCATCGACTTGGGATGCGGACCAGGGAACAGCACGCAGGTGCTGCGGCAGAGATGGCCCGGGGCGCGCGTATGCGGCTTGGACAACTCTCCGGAGATGATCGCCGCCGCCCGGCAGTCCTATCCCGGCCAGGAATGGATGCAGGCCGACATCGAGGGCTGGTCCGCCGACGTTCCCTATGATGTGGTCTTCTCCAACGCCGCCCTGCAGTGGGTTCGAGATCACGTCGCGCTGACCCGGCACCTGTTCGCCCAAGTGAATCCCGGCGGTGCGCTGGCCTTCCAGATTCCCAGCGGCACCTACTCGCCGGTACGGACGTTCATTCACGAGATCGCACAAGACAAGGCCTGGGTCTCTCGGATGGACGGACCGAGCGCCGCCGTCACCATGGAAGAGCCGCAGGTATACTACGACGCCCTCGCGCCACAAGCGAAGTCGGTCGACATCTGGGAGACGGAGTACTGTCACGTGATGGAATCCCCGTCGGCCATCGTCGAATGGATCTCCAGTACCGGCCTGCGCCCCTTCCTCGATGCGCTCGATTCCCCAGAGGAGAAACAGCGTTTCGTGACGCGGCTCGCGGAGCGCGTCACGGAGGCGTATACGACGAGAAGCGATGGCCGAGTGCTCTTCCCGTTCAAGCGGACTTTTGTCATCGCCTACGCGTAGCCGGTGGCCAGGGGTTGGCGCGGACGTGCGGTTAAACTCAGGGACTCCCGGAGCAGCCCGCAGGCGCGCCATGACTTTACGATAACCGGCGGGCCGAAGCCGCGGCTTCAGCCATAACATCTAGCGGAAGAAGAAGATGAGGGACCGCATCAGGCAATCCGCACTGATCAAGCTCGGAGCGATCGCGACAGCACTCCTTCCGATGATCGTAAGGGGGCCCGGCCTCCCCGTCGTTATTTTCGGACTTAGCCCCTTTTGGCGTCTCGCTTGTTGTCCTGCGATGGCTGGAGAGCCGGACCTCCTCCAGGCGATCCAGGTTTCCGGCGGCACGGCGTCCGTGTTCTGGGATGGGTACCTGGGCGCGCGGTACAGCGTGGAGTATGCCGCCAGCCTGACGGGGACCTGGAGCAGCCTCACCCCGCAAACGAACCTCGCCGGACAGCCGGAGACCATGTCGGCGCCGGACGCGGTCACGTCCGGCCGATTCTACCGGCTGCAGACGGATGACCCGGGCCTCCCCTTCGGCGTGGACAAGTGGGCGCTGTGGACCAACGGGACCCGACTGCGCGGCGCGAACGTCTACCAGCGCCGGGTTTATCCGGACCTGGACGGCGAGGAGTTTTATGGGCCGGGACCCCTGGGGCCGCCGCATACCCAGGACGATTTCAATCGACTCGCGGACTTGCGGGCCAATTACGTGAACATTTCGCACCCGGGTCTGTATACGGAATCCCCCCCGTACGCGCTCGACACGAACGTGCAAAACGGCCTGGATGCGATGATCGACAAGGCTGCGCGGGCCGGCCTTTTTGCCGTCATCTCGTTCCGCACCGGCCCCGGCCGCAGCGAGTTCGCCATCCTGCGGGACGGCGCGGGCGACTGGTTCCCCTCGAACATGATCAACGATGCCGTATGGACGAACGCGGCGGCGCAGGACGGATGGGTAACGATGTGGCAGTACACCGCCGCCCGCTATCGTGACCAGCCGGTCGTTGTCGGTTACGACCTGATGGTCGAGCCGAACGCCGACGACGCCTATTTTCAATCGTGGGACCCCGACTGGTTTTACAGTCAGTATTCGAACACGCTTTACGACTGGAACCAGCTTCATCCGCGCATCGCCACGGCGATACGCGAAGTCGACTCGAACACGCCGATCCTGGTCGGCGGCGAGGGCTACAGCGCGGTGGACTGGATGCCGTACCTTCGGCCGAGCACAAACCCGCTCGTCGTCTACACGGCTCATAACTACGAGCCCTTTGTCTACACGCACCAGGACACGAACGAGACGTCGCCTTACCCCGGTTACTACGACATTGATTACGATGGTTCTCCCGAGAACTTCAACAAAGGCTGGCTCAGCAACCTGCTACACACGGTCTACGCGTTCGGGACCAACCATCATGTCCCGGTGGCCGTCAACGAATACGGCGTGGTCCGCTACGCCCGTGGGGCGCCCGCCTTTTTGGACGACGAACTGGACCTGTTCGAGCGCTACGGGTTCAACCATGCCCTCTGGGTTTGGGCCGCCGCCTGGCCGCCGCAGGCAGAGGAGGACAGTTTCGACTGCGGCCACGGGACGAATGCCGCCGTGCACACCGACAGCCCATCCAATGCCTTGATCCGCGTGCTGACGAATTACTGGGGGAGGAATGAGGCTCCCTGAATCTTTGTCGAATTGGAAGAACACGCAGGAAAGAATGAATTGGAGGCGGGGCGCCCCCGCCCCGCAAGGTCGCGAGAAGAAACGGCCCGAGGGCGGGCCGCCTCCAATGTTCACCAACGATGCGGATGAATCCGGCGCCGCCCGGGATTGCTCTTGCGCGGTCTCCTAGAGCCGGGTACGTTAATCGTTGCTCTCCCCGGGGCTCGGGTGGTGGAATGGCAGACACGCATGTTTGAGGGGCATGTGCCGAAAGGCGTGGGGGTTCGACTCCCCCCCCGAGCACCAATCCAAAAAGCCCAATCAACAAGCGCTTTTCTGTGCAATATCGGCCTTTTTCTGCCTTCTCCCCATCTGGCACAATCTAGCGGGAAAACGAAGGGTAATGTTTCGGATTGTGTCAAGCCAGTGTCAAACAGCCGCCCGGCCGGGGCGATACTAAACCACGGTTCACCGCCCATAAGCCCCGCCAAAGCCCCGTTGATCCTGCCGCCACCGACACCTTGACCGGGAAAGATCGCCCGACCCTGGGCACGCTGGAGCCGTTCACGGTCATGAACGGGAAGCAGAATCAGCGCAGAACGTACCGGGCGACAAGGCGCGCCAACCCCGCCGGTATCGTGGCCGCGAACCGCGCCAAGGGGGGGGCACCCCTACCGGCACCCGGTTCACCCCCTGCCGGGGGAAGCAGCGGGCTTTATGGCCGTTCACCCGAAAAAAGGAGGGGGCGCTTTCATTGTGAAAGGTTCGGACTTGGCGGTCGTTCAGGCTTTCCCCTTTACATTAAAAAAGGTACAAAAAAACGGCAATAAATACGGCTAAAGGTATCCACCACCACCTTGAAACATGGAGCTTTTCAAGGCCTATGGAAACAAAGAAGAAGACAAAAAAAAGATCGCTACGTCTATTAGGTCCATGCCGTTTATGCTAACGCTATTTCGCGAGGAACACCAACACATAATCATGCTACGACAGAAAGCATAATCCCGCAATGACGGCCGGATAGAAGCGCGGTTGTGGGTTGGGGCGACTAGCGGAGTGAACGGATTCGCGCATAAGCTGCGGCGGGGCCGCCGACCACCGCAACTGACGTGCTCTCGATTGGCGGCCACCACGAGGCCCTTCCTGACAAACCGCTGTTGCGACTACACCGAACGGCGGTGCGCACCGAAGTCGTTCCGGCGGGACCCGCCGCCAGCTTCATGCGCTTGTTAGGCAGCGGCTGGCACCTCTAGGCGCCTTCATACTTGAACGAAATCTTGACCTTGGCCCGGTAGCTCTCGACCTTGCCGTTCCTGAGCTCCATGTCGAGTTGCGAGATCTCGGCTACACGAAGATCGCGCAGCGTCTTGGCGGCTCGCTTTACCGCCGCGGCAGCAGCCTTCTCCCAGGACTCTGTGCTCGTGCCGACCAACTCGATGATCTTGTAGACGTTCTCTGCCATGTGTTGTCTCCTTGCGATGTGGGTGCGCCGCTGCCTAACAAGTAGATGGCAGCAATTGCCTCCCATTGCTTGTTTATCACAAAAGCCATAATCACGCAATTATGAAGGCCAGGGGCGACTACACAAAAAGCCCCTTTCGGGGGCATCATGCAATTATGGCTTGGGGCAGAAATGCGCTATAATATGTCAAGATATATGTTGAGCTGTGTAGTCGGCGGGTAGTACACTGCGAGAATAAGGGGGGACAGCGTCCATTGATAGGGTGCTTTTTGATACACAAAAAACAGCCTTTTCATGCCCTGTTGAGTGCTAAAAGACACCCTATTCCAGTCCTCTCTGCCTCTTCGCCCTTTCCCCCTTCTCCTGCCTGGCTCTCCCTACTGTTGTCTGGGCTGTTGTCTGTCGTTGTCTGGGGTCGTCTGTTGTCTGGGGTCTGTTGTCTGGGGTCGGACCACAGGTTTCTCTAGAGCATCAACCACTTACGAATCGCAGAACCCCTGTTTTGGGCCCTTATAGCCGATTTATGGGTCCAAAAATGAACCGTAAGCCGCGGTGGGCTCACGCACCACCCAACTGCCATCCCCGGCCTCCTCCTCTACAATCTCCACCTGCATCCGGTTCCGGATCTGTCGGCCAACTTCTCTCACAAACGCCTCGCTGCCCACCGCAATGCTCTCGGTCCATTTGGGCTCGCGTTTCAGCTGTTCCCTGCCGACCCCCTCCAGCAGTGCCGCCTCATAGTTCCGACGGAACTCCTCCTTCTCCCGATCACCCAGCAACTCCAGAAGGCGATCCTGATCAATCAGCCGATAGCGTTGCCTGATCCCGGACAGTTCAGGATATCCCGTCCACGCCCACGCCCTCGGATGGTCCACCACACCTGCCCGCACCATGTTCAGATCGATGTACTTCAAGCAGTTCCACAGGTACTCCCCGCCTTCGATCATGGTCGCATGATATCGGTCGCCCCAGAATGCCCCGCTTCGCCCTTTGCGGTTGTTGTAGTACTGCGCAAAATCCCCTTCCAAGGACTGCATGAAATCGCTCAGCGCCTCCGTCCTGTTCCCCTCCGCATGCACCAGGAGGTGGACATGGTTGGATGTCACGCAGCAGGTCAGCAGGGCCACATCATGTCGCTTGAGCCTGTCGCTCAACATCTGCCGGTACACATCTCGATCACGCGCGAACTTCAGAAGGAACGCCCCGTCGTGGCAACGGTGCGTCAGGTGGTACGTCCTGCCGGGTACAATATATCGGTTCGCGCGTGGCATCGGGCCATACTAAGGAATCCCTCTGTGCTTAGAAGCCGAAAACCGGCTCAAAAAGAGCTTCTAACGCCCGAATTCGGCCGTTTCGTCGTCGTAAGTCGTTGATGCTCTAGAGAAACCCGTGGTCCGACCCAAAGATCCAAAGATCACCACGTGGTCCGACCCAAAGATCAAAAAGATCACGACCCAAAGATCAAGACGTGGTCCGACCCAAAGATCAAAGATCCTCTAAATGGAATTTGCCGCTCTTTTTTCTCGCCCTTTATGCAATATCCGGGCTATTCGTTCACGATCCGCGCGCGGTACCAGCGCATTTTACTCGAATCGAGCGGTGGCGTAAGCGTGAAATCGTCTGTGAAGGTCATCGTGGAACCCTCGCCTTTCGCCGACGGATCCATCTCGTCCGAGAGCGCTTGCGGGATGGACGAGAAAGCGTCATCGAGCCCCGAAATATATTGCAGCCCGTATCGCGTGCCGCCCACCGAGGTCCATTGAACCGCGAATCCCCCTGCCGCCGAAATGGTCCCGCACAGTCGGAACACGGAGTTGCTGTCATTCGGGTCGGTGTTGGCCCGATACTCGTCCAGGTTCGGCATGCCGTCGTGATCGTTGTCCTCGCCCGCCACCCCGGCCACGATATTGGTGAAGTGCTCCAACTCCCACGCATCGGGCATGCCGTCTTCGTCCGAATCCACGGGGGCCTGGACGGCGAGGGTGATCGTGGCCGGGAGCCCGGTCGTCAATCCGTCCGCCGCCACGAAGTCGAAGACGTCGGTGCCGATGAAGCCGTGCACCGGCGTATACAGGGCCTGCCACGTCGACGTGTCCACCGTCGAGAGCAACCCGTGCCCGGGGAGTGTCGCCGTTTGAAAAGTGAGCGGCTGGCCGTCCGGATCGGTTCCCTCCAGCGCGATGTTCGTCGGCGCGAATCCGACGAGGACCAGGCTGGTGGCCGTCGCCACGGGCGGGCGGTTGCTGAAGCTGTTGCAGGAATAGCTGCGCTCCTCGTGGGTCACCTGAAGGGCCCAGCAAAGGTTCGTCCCGACATGGCGGTTGAAGGCATCCGTCATCCGCAGGCGCCATGTTCCGTTCAGCGGCTTGCCGTTGAACATCTCCAGGGTCCCCTCCGGCCGGTAGGTGCCGGCGAACGGCGGCGAACCGTTGCTGATCGCGACGGCGGCGCCCTGGTCCAGGATGGTATACGCCGCGGACCCGCAGGCGCCGGTCCCGAAATTGTCGCCGCTGCCGCCGCGCCGGTTCACGAGGAGCACCTCGGCCCCGTCGGGGTGCTGGAGCGCCAGCGTCAAGTCGCGGTCGTAGTTATGGTTGATGCGGATCTGCACGTTGACGTCGCTGACGACGTTGCTGCCGGGCTCGTCGATCGTGAGCGTAGAGTACGTGGTCGAAGCGTCCGCGATGGGCTTCGGCACGTCGGCGCTTTCGAACACATTCGTAACGGGGGGCTGGCTGATGACCTGGCCGAGGGTATGCTCGAAGACGTTGGTCACCACCCGCCCGCTGAAGGTCGTTGCCAGCTCGAAGACCAGCACGTCACCGCACGGCATGTCGGAGGCCAGCGCATACTCATAGAGCACGACATTGGTCGCGGCATCCTCCGCCGCCATGACCGGATAGTCCGAGGCGCCCTGGAGGATCGTGACGCCCGGCGTGTCGCAAGTCAGCACGGCGCTCACATTGGAGGCCGCCAACTGCGACTTGTTCCAGAGGACGATCTGCTCCCGCGCGGACTCCCCGGGGTCCAGGATGCCGTCGCCGTTGCCGGAGGGCTGGTCCTCCAGCGCGGTCTCGCGGATCAGCATCCCCGTGCGGGGCGTCTGGGAGAGGACGAGCACGCTGTAGGGGGCGATGTCGATGGCCCCGACCGGCGGACTGCCGCCCGCCGCCACCTCCGTGCTGCCGTAGTCGCCGTAGTCGGCGCTGTAGTCGGTCGAATCGCTGTTGAAATGCACGTACCAGGTTCCCTCCTGCGGGAACTCGAGGGCGTAGCCGCCGCGGGCAGCGTTGGCAAAGTTCGCAACCACCACGACCTCGCGCCCGGTCGCGCCCAGGTCCCACCGGCTGTAGGCGATGAGCTTATCGACGTTGTCCACCCGGTACACACCGCACCCCTCCCCCTGCAGGCCATCGGACACGCCTTCGAGATTGCGGCGCAGGCGAATGAGATCATGGTAGAGACGAACGATCCCCGCGAAACTGTTGGTCCGGCTCCAGTCCACCGACCGCGTATCGCTGAACTGGTTGGTCTCCAGCATCTCCTGTCCCTGCAGGATCATCGGAACCCCGGGGGCCGTCATCACCAGCGCCGCGCCGAGCGTCGAGCGCTTGCGCGCGTAGTACCCGGCGGGATCCACCGAGTGGATGGCCGTCGGCAGACGGACCCCGCCGTTGAGGTCGCCGGCCGTGTCGTGCGAATCGGTGAAGAGGATGCGCTGGAACGTGCCGGCCACGTTCCGGGCCACCGTCGGCATGTCGCGGTTCGCGTCCTCCGACTGCGTCAGGACGCTCCGGATCTCCCAGGCGAAGGTCAGGTCCCAGTAGCTGTCGAAACCGCTGATTTCCTTGATGTCCTCCGCGATGTTCCACGTGCCCGGATACTCGGCGGCCATCGCGACGAGGGCGTTGCTGATCATCTGCAGGCCCTCGGGCATGAACACTTCGTTGGTCGTGTAGATGATGTGGCGGGGGGCGTCCCAGCGGAAGCCGTCCAGGCGATACTCGCCCAGCCACATCCGGAACGAATCGTTGATGAACTCCCGCACTTCCGGCCGGTTGTAGTCCGGTCGCGGCCCCCAGTACGTAAACGCATAAGGGTCGGTGTTGTAAAAAAACTGACCGCCGTAGGCGGGATCGGGCGCCCACCCGTCGAACTGCCACAGCGACGAATCACCGTCCCAGTGGTTGTGCACCACGTCCAGAAGCATCGCGAGGCCCCGTTCATGGCTCTGCCTCACGAGATCCTTCAGGTCATCCGGCGTGCCGTAGCTGGTTTCGACCGCAAACGGATAGGCGGGATTGTAGCCCCAGCTCGTGGCGGAGGGGAACTCGTTGACCGGCATCAGTTCTATGGCGCTAATCCCGAGGTCGCGGAGATAGTCGAGCCGGTTGGTAAACGACGCGAACGTGCCGGACGGGCCGACGAAGGTGCCGGCATGCGCCTCGCAGATCACGATGTCGCGCGCGTTCGTGATGCCGAACGAGCCGCCCGGCCAGGAGAAGGCGTTCGGATCCAGGATCACGGAGTTGTCGCTATCCGCCGAATTGAGGACGCGGCTGCGCGGGTCGCTGCGCCAGAGGCTGCCGTTGATCACGTACTTGTAGTTGTGGTTGGTCCGCGCCGAGGCGATATCCGCGGACCAGACGCCGCTGGTGGCGCTCTCGAGCGTCAGCGGGTGGGATGACATGTTCCACCCGTTGAAGGTGCCGGCCACGGCCACGCTCGACGCGTTCGAAGCCCAGGTCCTGAACGTGACCCCGGTACCGAGTGCGTCCGCGTAGGGCGTGGCCCCCCAACCCGGCCGCGAGGATTGAGCCGTGGCCTCCGGGGCCTGCGCCGCCAGCCAAGCAATCAGCAAGCCAATTTTCGGACCATATCGAGCCGCCATTCCTCCACCATACCCTGCTACAGACAGGACCACAACATACCCATCCCGCCTATTCCTTTCAAACGGGCGACGACACAAGGCCTTCGGCCCGCGCGCAGGCGCGGCACGCATTGAATGCCCCTCGACCCGGGTCCTGCACCGTCTGTATAACCCATCCGTCCGCCGCGCCTTGTACTGTCGGCCACGGCCAGGTAGGATGGACGCCGATGCGCCAACCGGTAACAGCGTATGGCGACAAATAACAGCGTCGAGGATCCCTGCAGATTCCCTCCCACCCGCTGGACGCTCGTCGTCCGGGCCCAGGGCGAAGCCACTGCCCAGGAGGCTGCGCTGGACGAATTGCTGCGCGCGTACTGCCCGGTGCTGCGCCACTACCTGGTCCGCATCATGCGCCTGCGCCCGGAACAGGCGGAAGACCTGGTCCAGGACTTCGTCGCCCGACGGATCCTGGAACAGCGGCTGCTCGATCGCGCTGACCGCTCGCGGGGCCGGTTCCGTTCGTTCCTGTTGAAGTGCTTTATGAATTTCGTCCGAAGCGAGCTGCGAAAACAGCGGGCGGCCAAGCGGGGGCCCCCGCCTTCGCAGGTGGTCAGCCTCGAAGAACATGCCGGACACATCGCGAATCCGCGCAGCAGCCGGAAGGATTTCGACGCGCTCTGGGCCCGGCAGGTGCTGGGCACCGCGCTCGAACGCATGCAGCGCGAATGCGAGGCCAAGGGCCGCGAAGACGTCTGGGGCATTTTCCAGCGGCGCATTCTCGATCCGGTCTTTTCCAATGAACCGCCATGTGCCTACGAAGAACTCGTGGCGGACTTTCACCTGAAATCTCCGGCGCAGGCCTCCAACCTGCTGATCACGGCCAAGCGGAGTTTTCAACGCTCGCTGGAGGAAACCATACGCGAAACCGTGGCGGACGAGTCGGAGGTATCCGGCGAAATCGCCGCGCTGAAGCGTGCGCTGGCCAATGCCCATTCGGGCTGATTACTTGAGGAACCGAAGAAGTCTCGCCAAGACGCCGAGACCGCCAAGAGTGTATTACCCGTTCATGTCGACTTTGCGTTCTTTGCGCCTTTGCGAGAGAAATCGATATTTACGCAGGATCGGGGGCCTCAATGCGTAGTACAGGATGAAGGATAAAACCGAGGTGAACCATGAATGACTCATCCGCACAGGTTCTCGGGGCAGACGGCGAAAAGCTGGCCAATCTGCTGGACGCCGGCGGATCCGCCGCGGACTGGCGGCCCGAAGAACTGGGGGCCGTCTTCCGCCACCAGATGACCGCGCCGGTCCAATTCGACCTGGCGGGGTTCGATCCGAGCTTTGCCGCGCGCATCCGATTGCTGGCCGGGGCGCAGGGGCTCCTGGTCAAAAGCTTTCGGGACTTGTTTCGACACCCCCACCCCCCGGTCGCCCTGCTGGAAACGGTCAAGGATTTCGCCAAGCGCTCGGCCGTGAGCCGGGAGGCCATTCTGCCGAAAGCGATCGCGCGGATGCTGTACTACCTGGCCATCGCCACGGCCCTGGTGCGCTGTGACAAGCGCATCTCATCACTTACGAACAAGGAAATCGTCCGCGGCTTGCGCTGGGCGCTCGCCCAGGAATGGCTGGAGGGTGACATGCGCGCCGTTCTGGAGGAAGGTGCTAAGCGGCTCGAGGCTTCGCGGGAGGAGGCGTCATGAATACGAACGACAACCAGCCCGATCTGAACACGGTCCCCATGTCGGAGGGGGAGGCGGACGTCACCCAGACGATGCTCCAGACGGGGATGCTCCAGGCGCCGGCGCGCCCGGGCGCGCGGGGCGCCGTGGGCCGTTTCGAAATCCTTCGGCCCCTGGCCACGGGCGGCATGGGCCAGGTCTTCCTCGCCCGGGAGCCGATCACCGACGGCCGGGTCGCGATCAAGATGATACGGCCCCGCTACCGGAGCGAGGAATGGGTGGTCCGCCGATTCCTGACCGAAGCCCAGCACATGTACCGGATGTCGCATCCCAATATCCTGAAGGTCATGGAGGTGTCGGACCGGAAAGAAGGCCCGTATTACGTCATGCCCTTCGTGGAGGGCGGCAACCTGGCGCAGGCGATCCGCCCCGGCAAGCCGCTGCCGGAAGACCGCATCCTGGAGATCGCGCGGCAGGTGGCCGAGGCGCTGCAATATGCCCACGCACGGGGCATCATCCACCGCGACCTGAAACCGGCCAACGTGCTGTTGGACAAGGAGGGCCGCGCATACCTGACGGACTTCGGGCTCCTGCGCACGGTCTTCAACGACGCGATAGTGGACCCCGACAAGAGCGGGCCCGAGGGCACGGCGGCCTACATGTCCCCCCTCGCGGCCTCGGGCAAGGCGGAGGATACCCGATGCGACATCTATGCCTTCGGCGCGGTCCTCTACGAAATGCTCACCGGGTGCAAGCCCTACGAGGGGATGAATCCGAAGGCGATCGTGGACAAGATCCTGGCCGGGCCGCCCCGGCCGATTCTCCAGGTCAACCCGAAGGCGCCACCCACGCTCGCGCGCATCGCGGAGGCCTGCATGGCACGCGAGCTACGCGATCGCTACGCCGAGATGGCCGACGTGGCGCGCGACCTGGCTCGTGGCGCGCGCAAAGAGGCGCCCCTCGGCCCGCACGGCGCGCCGGAGGGACACGCCATGATGTTGCTTAAGTTAAGCGGAAAACGCTCGCTCGGGAAGTCGCTGGCACTCGCCGGCACGTTCCTGCAAGGGATATGTGTAGCGGCCTTTCTTTCGGCTGTCGTCAGCATGGCGAGCGTGTTCAAGGTGGCGAGTCTCCGCGGGCCGGGATTCCTTTCCTCGGTCCTGGGTTCCGCCCTGGCGCCTATCGGCCTCGGATTCCTGCTGGGGTTGGTCGGATGGTTCACGCTTGGCATAGCGCTGGCGGGATGTCGATACCGGGCGCCATGGTTTTACAGGGTTATGTTTGTCGTCGCCGTGCTGTGGTTGCTGAATTTTCCCGCGGGTACGGCCCTGGGGATACTTACCATTATGTATCTCCGCCGTCACAAAACCGAGTTCGCCGCGGAACCGGCGGCCGCCAAACCGTCGCTCGCCTTATACGTTGAAAACGCCCTCGTGCTACTGGTGGTTTTCATTATCGCCGGAATGCTTACAAACATGGTTTTAAAGCATAAAGACACGCTGTGGAAAAAGGCGGCTCCGCCCACGACGCCAGAAAAAGGGCTTTCCGCCAAAGCGCTCTGCGCCCGCGGCTGGCGCGTGTGGCGCGAGCAGC
>JAHJJH010000036.1 GCA_018823105.1 Verrucomicrobiota bacterium
CTGCGACTTCTGTGCCGATCCGATCGCCAAGGGCACGCGCGCCCGGCTCCGCCCGCCGGCGGACACGGCCGACGAGGCCGAGGCGCTGCTCCGGCAGGGGGTGGACGTCCTGCACCTGTGCGACGGCGAGTTCAACGTGCCGGTCGAGCACGCGCGCGCGGTCTGCGAGGAATGGATCCGGCGCGGGCTGGGCGAGCGCTTGCGCTGGTACGCCTACCTGGCCGCCGCGCCATTCGACGACGCCCTCGCAAGCGCGATGAAGAAGGCGGGCTGCGTCGGCATCAATTTCACCGGGCCCGCCGCCACCCCGGCGATGCTCCGGGCATACGGCGTGCGCCATCGCGTCGAGGACATCGCTTCCGCCGTCCGGCTGGCCCGCGCCGCCGGCCTCACCGTCATGGTGGACCTGATGCTGGGCGGGCCGGGCGAGACGCCCGCCACCGTCCGGCAGGCCGTTGATTTCCTGCGGATACTCAAGCCCGACTGCGTGGGCGCCGCGCTCGGTGTGCGGATGTACCCGGGCCTGCCGCTGACCCGGCGGATTTCCGCGGAGGGCCCGATGGAGAAAAACCCCGCCATCCGTCGCCGATACGACGGGCCGGTCAACCTGCTCTGGCCGACCTACTATATCGCCAACGCGCTGGGACGAAATCCAGCCGCGCTGGTCCGAGAGATCATCGCGGGCGACCCGCGCTTCTTCGAGCCGCCGCCGGACGAGGAATCGGAGCAGAAAAGCTACAACTACAACGACAATGAGCCTCTGGTTCGAGCCATCGCCGCCGGCGCGCGCGGGGCGTACTGGGACATCCTTCGGAAACTCCGGGGCCGCCCCGCCTCATGAAGAACGTTCTCCAACGATGGATTCGTTTGGCCGAGCAGGAAGTCGAGCGCACGCGGCGCCGCCTGCCGCCGGCGGTTCTCGAACGCGCATCGGCCCTCCCGGTCACCTGCGTCCCTCAACCCACGCGGGCGATGCAGCGGGACGGGGTGGACCCGGGGTTGCTCGGCCTGTTTGCGGGCGAGGCCTTCCCGCTCGCGGATGCGCCGGGGGGCGATCTGCCCGCGCAAATCCTATTGTTCGTGGAAAACCTGGCGGACTACTCCGACTTTGACGAATCGATTTTCCGCGAGGAAGTGCGCACCACCTACCTGCACGAACTGGGACACTACCTCGGGTTGGATGAGAAGGCCCTGTTCCAGCGGGATCTGGACTAGGTAGGGCGCGTTGGCTCAACGCGCCGGGCTTGCGGCGGCTTCCGCCTTCGCGCGTGGCGCTACGGCGGACACGTGAGCCAAGCCGCCCTACCTCCCCCGGTTTCAGCCCAGGGCCACGTCCAGGACCATCATGATGGCGAATCCGACGATCGCGCCGAGTGTGGCGACGTCGGTTTTTTCGGAACTCTGGGATTCGGGGATCAGTTCTTCGACTACGACGAAGATCATGGCGCCCGCGGCGAAAGCCAGGGCGTACGGCAGCAGGGGGCGCATGATCAGCACGGCGGCAGCCCCCACGACCCCGGCCGCCGGCTCGACGAGGCCCGAGGCCTGCCCGTACATGAACGCCTTCCAGCGCGAGAGCCCTTCCTGGCGAAGCGGAAGCGATACGGCCAAGCCCTCGGGAAAGTTCTGCAGCCCGATGCCCACCGCCAGGGCGATAGCGCCACCCATCGAAGTGGACTTGATTCCGGCCGCCACCGCGCCAAACGCCACGCCGACGGCCAGGCCCTCGGGGATATTATGCAGCGTGATGGCGAGGACCAGCAGGATGCTCCGCTTCCAGTGCGTGTGGATGCCCTCGGCCTGCTCCACGTCCAGATTCATGTGCAAGTGGGGCAGGATGCGGTCGAGACCGTAGAGGAACAGCGCCCCCGCGAGGAAGCCGGCGAGGGGTGGCCACCACTTGATCATCCCCATTTCCCCGGCCAGCTCGATCGAGGGGGCCAGCAACGACCAGAAACTGGCGGCGATCATCACGCCGGCCGCGAAGCCGAGCATGGCGTCCAGCACGCGCCGGTTCATGGTTTTGAAGAGAAAAACCCCGGCCGCCCCCAGCGCCGTCACGCCCCACGTGAAGAGCGTCGCCACCAGGGCTTGCAGCACAGGATGCAGGTTCGCCAGCCAGGTCATAGCCTGTTCTTCCTTGAAGATATCATGCATAAACATACACAAGTGGCGGACAAATGCCAGCCGCCGGATTGCGTCCCGGGCCGGTACTTGCTATAATGAAAGGAGGATGAGCGCGATTCTCCAGGCCTCGGCGCCGGGCAGCCTGATGCTCATGGGCGAGCATGCCGTCTTGTACGGCCGCCGCGCCCTGGTCGCCGCCGTCCACCGGCGCATCCGGGTGCGCCTCCAGCCGCGCGCCGACGGGCGGGTCCGCATCGCCTCCGCGCTCGGCGCCATCGAGATGCCGCGGGGACGATTGAAAACCCGGGCCCCTTTCCGTTTCGTCCTGGCCGCGCTGCGCCGGTACGAGGACCGTGTGCCCTCCGGTTTCGACCTACGCATCGAATCCGATTTCCCGCACGACGTCGGACTGGGCTCCTCCGCGGCCGTCACCGTCGCGACGTGCGCCGTGATGGAGCGCTGGACACGATCGCGCCGCACCCGGCCGTGGGATCTTTTTCTCGCGAGCCGGGAAATCATCCGTGAGGTCCAGGGGCTTGGTTCGGGCGCCGACGTCGCGGCCAGCGTCTTCGGCGGCATCTTGAGCTACCGGGCGCAGCCGGCGCGGATCCAGCGGCTCAAACGGACGATCCCGCTCGTGGTCCTTTATTCCGGCGGCAAGACGCCCACGGTCGAGGTCGTGCGCCGGGTGGCGCGGACGATGAAGACGCAACCCACGATGTTCAACGCGGTTTTTGATCTCATGGACAAGGCCGGCGCGGCGGGATTCCAGGCGATTCGCGCGGGCGCGCTGAAGAAACTCGGCGAGATTTTCAACATCCAGCAGGGCCTCATGGAGGCCTTGGGCGTCAGCAATGCGCGCCTGGCCGAACTCGTTTACGCCTTGCGCGCGGCGCGCGGAATCCTGGGTTCAAAAATTTCCGGGTCGGGCCTGGGCGATTGTGTCATCGGGCTCGGCCGCTCCGCGCGGACCGACTGGCCGGGCCGCCGGATCGAGGCGGAGATCAGCCCGAGGGGGGTACTCGTTACGGGAGGCGCGTGAAGGATTTGTAGGGCCGCCGCTTGCGGCGTGCCGTCCGGGGTTTCGGCGCCGCGCAAGCGCGGGCCCTACACTCGGCTGAAAAAAAGAGCGTAGGAAATTATTAACATGAGTTCCAAACTGGATATCGTCGCGCGGATCCTGTCCGGCCGGGGCACGAAACCGGGAGAGGCGGGCCGCGCCTTCGCCCCGGCGAACATCGCGCTCGTCAAGTACTGGGGGAAGCGCGACGAGGAGCTGAACCTGCCCGTGACCTCGAGCCTGTCCGTGTCCCTGGGCGCACTGGGCTCGGAAGTGACGATACGGCGGGGGCACGGCGCGGACACCGTGATCCTGAACGGGGAGACGCTACCGGCCGACTCGTCGTTTGCCCGGCGCGTATCGGCGTATCTCGATCTCTTCCGGCAGGACTCCTCGATGGTATTTCACCTGGACGCCCGCAACACGATCCCCACGGCAGCCGGGTTCGCCTCGTCGGCGTCGGGCTTTGCGGCCCTCGTGCGCTCGTTGGACCAGTTGTTCGGGTGGGACCTTGACGCGCGCGAGTTGTCGATCCTGGCGCGGCTGGGCAGCGGGAGCGCATGCCGGTCGCTCTTCCATGGTTTTGTCGAGTGGCACGCGGGCGAGGCGGAGGACGGGATGGACAGCTATGCCAAGCCGCTGGCGGAGACGTGGCCGGACTTGCGCATGGGATTGGTGGTCATCTCGAGCGAGGAGAAGGCGATCAGCTCGCGCGCCGGGATGAAGCGGACGGTGGAAACATCTCCGCTGTATACCGCGTGGCCGTCCAAGGTGGCCGAGGACCTGCCGGAGGTTCGCGCGGCGCTCCGCGAGCGGGATTTTCATCGGCTGGGCCGGACGGCGGAATCCAATGCCCTGGCGATGCACGCGACGATGATCGCCGCCTGGCCGCCGGTGATCTACTGGAAGCCCGAATCCCTCGCAGCGATGAAGCGCGTGGCGGCCCTGCGGGAACAAGGATTGGCCGTGTACTTCACCATGGACGCCGGACCGAATCTGAAGCTTCTGTTCGAGAGAAAGGATGAGGGCGCGGTGGCGGCGGAATTTCCAGCCCTTGCGGTAGTTGCGCCGTTCGGGGAAGGCCGACACGCGATAGACTCTTGAGACGAGAATCCATCCCTGCGTCACAGACCCGGCGATATTGAATATTTAGAGTCCCTTATTCCACGCTTATTCCACGGATGCCGCTTCAACCATCATTCAGTTACCTTGAGCGTGCCCAACAAATCATGCGTTATTTTTGAGCCCAATGCCCGGACATGGTTCATTAAGCGCTGATCGTCATTTTCCGTTTTTGGATTGGCCAAATCGGGCGTGACCGCAGGCTGATCTAAAACGTAGATGTAAGCCCAATCCATTCTCGATTCTGGTGGCAGATTATCTCTGGCTGATTTATATGCTTTCACCTGCGCTGCAAACACCCGCTCCGCAGCCTCGGTTTTTGCTTTCCGCTGCTCTTGCATGGCCTCACCCCCCCCGTAGTCACCATAATATGTAACCGGCTGCATGACCTCGCGGTACGCATTGGCCAAATTATTTGATGCCACTTGGACATTTTGATAGAAATCGACTAAACTTTTATTGAATGAGTTTATGGCGTCAACGATTGTCTTGGCGTTCGCCGTAAGTCGTCGGCCGCTTATGTCAATCGTCATGCCGTCTTCGAGCACGGCCAGCGACTCCACGCTGAAGTCTCCAATCCAATCAATGGTGCCAGTTTTAACATTGATCAGCTTGGCATTGAAATGCGCCAACATCCATGGTTGCGCCAACGTGGCGGGGATCGCCTCTCTTTCTTCCCCTGCAACACCAACACGCAAGCCGGGATTCTCGCCCAAAACAGCCTGGACCTCAGGTCGTGACGTAAGCATCATCGGCTCGCCCGTGTAATGTCGCACAGAGAGATCATTGACCTGCAAGACATAGTCAGCTGACACAGATCCATCTTGTGCTGCCCTGATGACTTCTGCCGTATCAAACATTTCCTCTCGTGAGCTCTTGTCGGTAAATAATGACATCATTACACCGACAAACTGCCTTCCTTTTTCAAACAGGTTGTCCGCGCTCAGCGCCTCGCCGTCGCCTGCTGCTTGCGCCGAGGCTATGGCCTGAACAGGCGCAACGCCTTTATTTGCCGGGGCAACTCCAACTCCATCCCGCAAGTCACGCAATTTGGCTTCAAATCTGGATCGGTCTTTAACAAGGAAACCAGCAGCGATAAGCTCCCGCTCTATGTACTGCTCGAGAACATTGAAATATCCGTCGGTCCTGAACCCTATGGTCTCCTTTGCGCCAGGATTGACAGCATCTTTTACACGTGAGGAAGCATCTTGGATCCTTTGCAGGGCTGAGGGGACACTGATCACGACTGAAGCCCCAGCCTTTATCACTGCACCGCGCCTCATTATAGCGCTCTCCGCAGATACAGCCGTCGTCGTCTTTGGGATTTTAATTGCAACAGAAATCGGCTTTTGCGCAGGAGGAACCGGCACCTTCAGGAGTTGAGGAGGCGGCGGCATGTCAATCTTGGGCATCGTGGTATACAATGGCGGCACCGTTTGAGTTGCGCATCCTGCGAGGAACACCATTGCAACGGCTACAATTATCGCGTTCGCATTCACAACTGACCGTGTAATTTTCATCATGATCCTCGCTTGTTTTTATACCCGCATCTCATGCCGGCCATTTGTTTATTTTACCTGCCCTCATGCTATCTGCTCGCGGACTGCTGGCAAGAACATTCTGACCTTCAAGCGGGACGGAACTGAATTTGTGCCCAACGTCAGCTGTCCTAGCGACCAGATGATGGGGCCAGTTTAAAACGGAAACTGGGTAACACTCCGAAAGCTACGGTTCGTGAAGAACCGGGAAGGAGTGTTACTTGATGAAGAAGCAGATGAAGGATGGCGCGCAACGCGCCACAAGTCGATGCCCCCCGAGGGGGGCATCGCGGCGAC
>JAHJJH010000037.1 GCA_018823105.1 Verrucomicrobiota bacterium
CACCGCGTGCGTGGCGCTCGCCCGGCTCAATGACGAGGGCATCCCCGCGGGTTGCGAAGGGGATATCCCCAGCGCCCTGGGCCTGATGTGGATTCACGCGCTTTGGGATGAGCCGGCCTGGATGGCCAATCCATCCCGACTGGACCTGCGGGCGAACCGCCTGACCCTGGCGCACTGCACCGTGCCGCTGCGCCTGACTTCGAACCATGATCTTTGCACTCATTTTGAATCGGGCCGCGGCACGGCGATCGCCGGCCACTGGGCATGCGATGAGGTCACCGCGTTCCGCATCGGCGGGCCACGTCTGCAAGACTGGTGGATCGGCCAGGGCCGGGTGACCGAACGCGGCCACGATGAGAACCTGTGCCGGACGCAGGTCACGGTAGAGTTCGACCACCCCTCCCTCCTGCCTGAACTCCTGCAACGTCCCCTCGGCAACCATCTGATCATGGTGCCAGGGAAACGGGCGGCGCGCCTGGAAGCCGCCCTGACGATCCGGCGCCCGTTGAATCCCTGATACCAACGATCGGATAATGACAGGTGGCCCGTGCGCTCCGTCGCGCGGGCGGATTTGACTGCAGAATTGCCGTGCGCGGAGCGCCCGGCCCACCGATCAGCGCTTGAGGATCCCCGTCAACTGGCCCTGGGCCAGGACGTGTCCCTGCATCGCTTTCAGCAGGTCCTTCTTGCGCGCGGCGGGCGTCAGATTCAGCCGGAGATTCAGCGCATAGACCTTGAACACGTAGCGATGCGGGCGGCCCGGCGGCGGCCAGGGGCCATGGTATCCGTTTTCACTATAGTCATTGACGCCCTGCATTGCGCCGTTCGGCAATGAAGCGCCGGCCGGAATTCCCTCCTCCAACTTCGCCGTATCGGGCGGGAGGTTGAACAGAACCCAGTGCACCCAGTCGCCCACGGGGGCATCGGGATCATCGCAGAGAACCGCGATACTCCGGGTTCCTTCGGGCACCTGGCTCCAGGACAACGGCGGCGAGAGGTTGTCTCCCCCGCCGGCCTGCCGGGGCGGGATGGCCGCGCCCATCACGAAGGCGGCGCTCAACACGGTGAGTTCGAGCATACTCAGGCCCTCCTGTGCCGTTCGTTCTACTTCTGTTCGAAACGGATCTGCGCCGAGCGGGTATGGGCGTCGAGCCGCTCGACATGGCCAAACGCCTCGATCACCGGCAGCATGTCCTGCAGGTCGGCGCGGGTCAGGGAGATGAGGCTCATGCGGCGCCGGAAGCTGTCCACGCTCAAGCCGGAAAAAATCGCCGCCGTTCCGCCGGTGGGCAGGACATGGCTCGGCCCGGCGGCGAAATCCCCGGCGCATTCCGGCGTCCACACGCCGGTGAACACGGCGCCGGCCGTCCGGACTTTCTGAATCCAGCGGCGCGGTTCCCGGGTCAGGATCTCCAGGTGCTCGGGCGCGAACCGGTTGCACAGCTCCATGCCCGCATCCAGGTGGTCCACCACGACCAGCAGGGTTCCATCGTTCAAGACCTTTTGCACGGCCTCGCGCCGGGACAGGGACTCCGACTGGCGAAGCAGTTCCTTGTGCACGGCCTCGGCCAGGCGGCTGGAAGGCGTAACCAGCAGCGCTTTCTCCTGGCCGGTCCCGTGCTCGGCCTGCGAAAGCAGGTCGGCGGCGATGTACTCGGCGGGCGCGGATTCATCCGCCAGGACGGCGATTTCGCTGGGCCCGGCGATCATGTCGAGGTCCACCTCGCCATACACCAGCCGTTTGGCGGCCGTGACGTACGGGCCGCCCGGGCCGACGATCTTCTGCACCTTGCGAATCGAGGCCGTCCCGTAGGCCATCGCGCCGATGGCCTGGATGCCGCCGATCTTGTAAATCTCCGTGGCGCCCGCGAGGTCGAGGCAATAGAGCAGGTGTGGGTCGAGAAGGCCGTCCGCGCCCGCCGGAGAACACGCGACGATCTCCCGCACGTCGGCGACGCGCGCCAGCGTGACGGTCATCAGCGCCGTGGAGGCCAGCGGGGCCGCGCCGGCCGGGATATACGCCCCCACCCTTCCGAGGGGGACAAACTGTTCGCCCAGCACGCCGCCCTTGGGGGTCGCGAGGGTCCAGTCCTTCCGCAGCCCGGCCCGGGCAAACCGCGTGATGCGGCGACAGGCGTCGGTGGCGCAACGCTTGAACTCGTCATCCACTTGATCAAGGGCCGTCTTTCGTTCCCCGGGGCTCACCGCGAAGCCGCCCGGTTTCAGGGCCGCGCCGTCGAATTCCCGGACGTACCGGGCCACGGCCGGATCGCCCTGCCGCCGGATATCTTCCAGCACCCGGCGGGCCGTTTCTTCGGCCGCCGGATCAATGGCGGGCCGATTCAGGAAACGATCCACCTCGCTGCACGAGGATTCGGTGGACCAGCGCGCGATTTTGATTTCCATGGACTGCCCCCGATCTGCGCACGGCGTAATTCATTCGTGCGCGCACCTTATAAGCCCATCCACAATAGAAAAGATGTATCTGTAGGGCCTTCGCTTGCGAATGGCCTTGGGCGGCGCGCCGCAAGCGGCGGCCCTACAACAAACCAAGTCTATCCTATTACGAACCGATTATTATCATCCTCGCTTAACGACCTCGTTCATGCAACTGCAATGCGGGCAGCGGGCCAGCGGCAGGTCCCGCGCCTCCACGTATACGCGCCGGCAGACCGCGCACCGGTAAATATTCGGCGTGCGCTTCCGGCGCGCCAGGGTCTGCCCGGTCCGCGCGTAGTACGCGCCGCACCCGAGCACCAGCACCAGCGCCACGGCCATCGGCAACCACAGCAACAGGAAAAGGGACGCCGGGATCATGGGCGGCTTGGCTCCAGGCTACGCGGCGCCGCCGGTTCGCCGGCGGACCGTACCACCACGCGGCCGCTGCGCGCGAGCGATCCCGGGGCCAGCTTCCAGCTTCGCAGGGCGCGCTCAATGGCGCGATTGAGATCTGGAAAGGCGGAGGGGACTTCGAGGAAGACATGCGCTACGCGGTCGGAATCATCCACCTGGATGAACGCCGTGATCTCCCATGCGCGGTCTCCGGCTTTCTCCCAACCCTCCGGCAACGGCATGGCCTCGAAAACGGAACCTGTCCATTCGGGCATCAGCTCCACCTGTGGCGGCGGGCCCCTGTCCGGGGCATGGAAGACGGGCCCCGCGAGGAGCGGGATCGGCACGCGAAAGAGGTTGGCGGCCATGTCCTCCTCGATCCGCCGGTCGTGGCCCACGGCCATGCGCTCGGTCATTTCCGGCCCTTCGAGCAAGAAAAGTGGGGCCGTGTCGAGAACGCCCACGGACGGACGGGCCCCGACCCGGCCATCCATGACCAGCCGGCTGAATCCCCAGGGGCTCGGCAACGAAAACAGGGCGGGCGACCATAGGAGCCGCGGATCGGAAGCCGTCTTCTCGGCGTCGGCCGGCGGCTGGATGAATCGAAGAACCGGCGCGGGCGGCGGCGGCGAAAGCGGCGTCTCGCGGGCCAGGCCCAACCCCATCAGCCACGCCGCGTGCCAGGCCAGCGCGAACACGAGTCCAAACAGCAAGGGAGCGGCCGGACGCCAGTTCCGGGGACGTTCGACCGGAACGGCGGGCGGGCGCCGTGACGGCAAAGCGGGCTGCTCGGCCAGGCCAGGGCTCATGGTTTTTCGGCCGTCCTCCCCGGCAGGCGGGTGGCCAGCACGACCTCGCGGAAGCCAGCCTCGGTCGCCATGTTATAAATGTTCACCAGCGTCTGGTATCGGACTCGCCCGTCGGCTTCGATGAGCAGCGGCCTCGGGGATTTCCCGGAGGCGGATTTCACGAAGACATTTTTCAACGCGTCCAGGGACACGCGTTCGTCGTTGAAGAAGACCAGCCCTTCCTGGGTGAGGGTGACCACCAAGGTCCCGTACCGGGCGCCGGCCGTGAAAGGCGCGGCGGGCAGTTCCATGCGTATCCCCGGCTGCAACACGAACGACGAATTGACGAGGCTGAAAAGCCAGAGCAGCAGAATGACATTGAGGAGGGGGACCACCGCCAGCGGGCTGCGGGCCGGGCGCAGCCGGGTGCGGAACCGGCACGGCAGGCTCGCCAGTTTTTCACTATCGGAATGAAAGGAGTGGCGCATGGTCTGTTTACGCTCCGGGACGCCGCGTCGGACCCGTCAGGTAGGCCAGGATGTCCACGGCGGCCCGCTCCATGTCCAGCACGATGGCTTCCACGCGGCTGACAAGAAAGTTGTATCCTGCGTAGGCCGGGATGGCGACGGCCAAGCCGGCGGCCGCGGTGAGCAGGGCCTGCCAGAGTCCACCCAGCACGTCGCCGGCATGGACGAGGGGCGCCTTCTGCTCAATGACCAGCAGCACCCGGATCATGCCCAGCACCGTGCCCAGGAGGCCCAGCATGGGGGTAATCTGGGCGAGGGTCGCGAGGACGGTCAGGTTGCGTTCCAGCCGCGGAACTTCGGCCAGGCCGGCCTCCTCGATCGCCTGGGCGATCACGGGCCTTTCCTCGTCATGGCACAGGATGGCCGCACGCACGATGCTGGCCACGGGGCCCGGCGTCTCCTCGCAGATACTCACCGCCTCCACGATGTTGTGACGGTTGAGAATGTTGTAAATGCCTTTCAGGAAATCGGAGGATCGGATCTGCGCCCGATGCAGATCGTACAGCTTCGCCAGGAAAACCTCCACGCCGAGGAAACTTGCCGCGAAGATAAACCACATGATCGGACCGCCCTTGTGCATCAACTCCAACATGGCCGCACTCCTTTCTAGAAAAGAATCCAGTGTTCGGATTGAATCTGCCGGATGCGGGCCTGCGCCTCGGCCGAAGCCGGCACCCGGGCCTCCGCCACCCGTTTATATACCTGCGCCGCCTCGCGCCACTTGGACTGCGATTCCATGATCGAACCAGCGTTGAAAGCGGCACGGGTGAACCACAAGGGGTTGCCGAAGGCGCCCTTTTCATACGCCGTCAAGAAGCCGTACACGACGTTCATGTAGGTCTCGATGGCTTCGTCCGGGCGGTCCATTTTTTCCAGGCAGCGCCCCATCTTGAACTCCGCCTGCCATTTCAGGTCCGGGTCCGCCTTCGGACTTTTCAGAAGCATCCGGTACGAGCCCAGCGCCTCCGTATAGCGCCGGGGATCGTCCTTCCCGAGGGTGAACTGGCAATCCCCCTTGCGTCCCAAGGCCGGATCCGCCAGGGGGCTGCCGGGGTACTTTTTGATCACCTCGTCGAAGGCGAGGATCGCTCCGCCGAACTGGCCCAACTCACTCAACGCATCGCCCTGAGCGAAACGGGTCTCGGGCAGCTTCGGGCTATCGGCGTACGTTTGCGCGAGGCGGTTGAAATACTCAATGGCCTGCAGATATTCCTTCCGCGTAGCCGCGGAGCGGCCCGCCCAGAACAACGCATCGTCGGCCAGTTCGCCCCCGGGATACTGTTCCGCAAGGCGGGCGAAGTTTTTTTCGGCCTCCGCGTATTCGCCCCGATTGAAATGGTATTCGCCCAGCCAGAAGAGCACGTCCGGCGCCCAGGAGGACTGGGGGTGCTGCACGAGGAAGTTGCGGCACAGGGCCAGGGCCTCCTGGTCCTTGCCCAGCAGGTACAACGCCCAGCCGCGCATGTAAAAGGCCTGCTCGGCCGTCCGACTGCCGGGATAGTCGCTCAACACCTGCTCGAAGTCGCTCATCGCCTCCTTGAACTGACCCAGGCGGTACCGGATCAGGCCCCGGCTGTGCAGGGCCTGTTCGCAAAGGGTTGAACGGACGCCGTCCTTCAGGAGTTGATCGTAGGCCTCCACGGCCTTCTCCCACTGGCCTGCGCGCTCGCGGACCTGGGCAATGCGCAGTTGGGCCCGTTGGGCTAGGTCGAGGTCAGTCGTCTCCTTCGCGAGTTGGTGGAAAAGGCTCTCCGCTTCGTCCATCTTGTCCAGCTTGTCGAGCGATTCCGCGGCCTGGTACTTCGCCTCCGCCGCCAACGACTCGTCCGGGAATTCCTCGGCCACCCGCCTGTAGTGCTCGAGGGCCAGTTGGTACTGGCGATTGGCGAAATTGCAGTCCCCGATCTTGAAAAGAGCGCGCGCCCGCTGGGAAGCATCCGTCGAATGCCCGTAGGCTTGTTCAAAGGCGGCGGCCGCCTCGGAGTATTGCTTCATTCCCCACAGGCTCCACCCCTTCCCCATCCAGGCCGCGACGGTTCCGGCCCGGTCGGAAAACGCCTCCAGGTAATACTGGAACTCGCGTTCCGCCCGCTCGAAATGACCGCCGGCCAGCAGCGCCTCGGCCAGGTCGAGCTGCAGCTCCGCCGGCGCGGGATCCGACAGCCCTCGCGTGATCACAGCCTTGACGGCCGCCGTGCCTTCCTCCAATCGGCCCAACCTGATCAGCACCCGCCCCTTTGAACTCTCGGCCCGGGCCGAGGTGGCCGGATCGCGACCCAGGGCCAGGATCTGGTCGAGCGCCTCCAGGGCGGTCGGAAAATTTGTCCGGGACTCCTGGATGTCGGCCAGGGCGAACCAGGCGGAGGCGCGGTACTCGGGCTGGGCCAGCGGCTGGCCGATCAACGCGGTCAGGACCTCGATTGCCAGGTTTAACTCGCCCATGGTGGCATAGACGCCGCCCAGCCAGAGCTGGCCGCGGGCCGCGGCGTCGCTATCCGGGTACTTGCTCAACAACTGGTCAAAAACCTGCCGCGCTTCATCCTTGCGTCCCAGCCGGATCAACGTGCCCGCCCAGTCCAGCAGGTTAACGGGAATTTCGGGCGACTCGGGATACGTCTCCTGGAACCGGGCGAAGGCCTGGAGCGCCTCCGTGATTTCCTGCATTTTGACCAGGCACTTGGTCTGCAGCCGCGCCGCCTGGGGTCGGTAAGGGCTTTCCGGGTAACGGAGTTTGAAGTCCGCCAGGCTGCGCAGCGCATCCTCGTACTTGCCCAACTCGTACCAGGCCAGCGCCTGCCACAGGACAAAGCCCGCCTCGCTCGGCATGCGCCGCGCCCAGGAAATCCGGCGGGAGAGGAGCTGGACCACGTCGTCATAGCGCTGCTGCCCGAACAAGGCTCGCGCCAGCAACAGCGTGCCCTCGGCTCTGTCCTTGCGGCTGGAGGCCAGGCGGACGTATTGCTCGATATACTTCTCGGCCACCTCGTAGAGTCCGTCCTCCAGGGCCGCGCGGCCCGCCTGCAACGCGCGATCACGATCCTGCGCGTGCCGCGGCCACAGGTCGCCGTGGGCCGGCAGGGCAAGGGTCGCCGCCGCCAGAGCCCACAGGAATCCTCTTCCGGCTCTCCACTTCATTTCCGCATCCCCATGGCTTTGGCCAGGTAGCGTCCCGTGTACGACGCGGGCGAGGCCGCTAATGCCTCCGGCGTCCCGCACGCCACGACCTCTCCGCCAGCATCCCCACCTTCCGGCCCCAAATCAATCACGTAATCCGCCGTCTTGATCACGTCGAGGTTGTGCTCGATCACGATCAGCGTGTTCCCCGCGTCGCGCAGGCGTTCCAGCACCTTCAGCAGCCGGTGCACATCCGCGAAATGCAGGCCGGTGGTGGGCTCGTCCAGGAGATAGAGCGTGCGGCCCGTGTCCTGCCGGCTCAACTCGGCCGAGAGCTTCACGCGCTGGGCCTCCCCCCCCGAGAGCGTCGTGGCGGGCTGGCCGAGCTGAAGATAGCCCAGGCCGACCTCGGACAGCGTGGTCAGTTTGCGCGCCAGGCGCGGGATCGGCCGGAAGAAATCCACGGCCTCATCAATGGTCAACGCCAGCACCTCGGCGATGTTTCTGTCGCGGTAACGGACCTCGAGGGTTTCCCGGTTGTAGCGCTGGCCCCGGCATTGCTCGCAGGTGACATAGACGTCGGGCAGGAAATGCATCTCGATGCGCAGAATGCCGTCGCCCTTGCACCGTTCACAGCGCCCGCCCTTGACGTTGAAGCTGTAGCGGCCCGGCCCGTAGCCGCGCACGCGCGAGGCGGGCAATTTTGCAAACAGGTCGCGAATCAGCGAGAACGCGCCGGTGTAGGTCGCCGGGTTGCTGCGCGGCGTCCGGCCGATCGGCGACTGGTCAATCACGATCACCTTGTCCAGGTGCTCTATGCCCGTGATTTTCCTGTGCTTGCCGGGGCGCTCGCGGGAGCCATAGAACCGGCGGAAGAGCGCGCGCCGCAGGATCTCGTCCACCAGCGTGCTCTTGCCGCTGCCCGACACGCCGGTGACGCAGACCAGCAGGCCGAGGGGGATGCGGACGTGGATGTTTTTCAGGTTGTTCTCCGCCGCGCCGAGGATCTCCAGCCATGCCTCCTGCGGGGCGTGCCGGGTTTCCGGCACAGCGATCTCTACTTCCTTGCGCAGGTACTTCGCGGTCAGCGACTGGGCCGACTTCATCAACTCCGGCACCGGCCCGGAGAACACCACCTCGCCCCCGTGGCGGCCGGCGCCCGGCCCCAGGTCGATCACGTGGTCGGCGGAAAGGATGGTCTGTTCGTCATGCTCCACCACGACCACCGTGTTGCCCAGATTCCGCAGGCCCAGCAATGTGTCAATCAATTTGCGGTTGTCCCGCTGGTGCAGGCCGATGCTGGGCTCGTCCAGCACGTACAGCACGCCCACCAGCCCGGCCCCGACCTGGGTGGCCAGCCGGATGCGTTGCGCCTCGCCGCCGGAAAGGCTCCCGCTCTCCCGGTCCAGCGTGAGGTAGTCCAGGCCCACGTCCACCAGGAAGGTCAGGCGCTCCCGGATTTCCTTGATCACCTCGCGCGCGATCTGCCGCTCGTGCTCCGTCAAGGGCAGTCCCTTGAAGAAATCCAGGGCGCGCGTGATGGACATCCGGGTCACGTCCACGATGGACTGGTCCCCCACCCGGCACGCCAGGGCCTCCGGGCGCAACCGCGCGCCGCGGCAGGCCGTGCACGGCTGGCGGCTCATGAACCCGGCCAGCTTCTGGCGCATGTAATCGCTGTCCGTCTGCTCGTAACGGCGCCGCAGGTTGGGGACGACGCCCTCGAACGGCTTGCGGTACTTGTGATAGGCCCCGCCCCGCCAGAAGCCGAAGTCCACCTCTTCCTCTCCCGACCCGTGCAGCAGGATTTCGCGGAACGACTCCGGCAGGTCGCGGTATGGTGTTTCCATGTCAATCTTGTAGTGCCGCGTGACGGCCCGCAGGAGTCCCTTGAAGTAGATCGCCATACGGCGTCCGCCCCCTTTCCAGGCGCGCACCGCCCCTTCGTCCAGGGTCAGGTCCGGGTCCGGCACGACCAGGTCCTCGTCGAAGACCAGCATCGTGCCCAGCCCGAGGCAGGTCGGGCATGCGCCATAGGGGCTGTTGAAGGAGAAATGGCGCGCCGTCAGCGTGTCGAAGCTCAACTCGCAGTGCGGGCAGGCGTGCTTTTCGGAGTAAAGTTGTTCCACCCATTTTCCGTTGGCCCCCGGGTACAGCGCCTGCAGCAGGCCCTCCCCCTGCTTGAGCGCGAGTTCCACGGAGTCCGTCAGGCGCGCGCGGATCTTGTCGTTAAGCACCAGCCGATCCACCACGATTTCGATCGTGTGTTTCTTTCTCTTGTCCAGGGCCGGGACCTGGTCGAGCTCCACCATTTCGCCATCCACCCGGGCGCGGACAAACCCCTGCTTGCGCGCGGCCTGCAGAATATCCTCGTGCTGGCCCTTGCGCCCGCGCACCAGCAGGGCGAGCAGGGTCAGGCGGGTGTTGGGCGGCAGGCGAAGCAGTTGCTCGACGATCTCCTCCGCGCTCTGCCGGCTGATTGGTCGCCCGCATTTCCAGCAGTGTACATGGCCGACGCTGGCATAGAGCAGCCGCAAGTAGTCATGGATCTCCGTGGTCGTGGCCACAATCGAACGCGGGTTCGACCCGGCCGTCCGCTGTTCGATGGCGATGGCCGGGGAAAGCCCCTCGATATGATCCACTTCCGGCTTCTGCAGCTGCTCAAGGAACTGCCGGGCGTAGGCGGATAGGCTTTCCACGTATTTCCGCTGCCCCTCCGCATAGAGCGTGTCGAAGGCCAGCGACGATTTCCCCGAGCCGCTCAACCCCGTGATCACCGTCAGCCGGTTCCGCGGGATGCGCACCGTGATATTCTTCAGGTTGTGCTCCCGCGCCCCGGCGACAATGATGAAGTCCCTGCTCATGGATTCCGCTTTTCCAGAAAATGGTGAACCTGGAAGGATAGCACAGGCCCCGGTGATTGAAAAGGGGCGCAGCGGCCCGAGCTCTTAAAAGCCAAAACCGGCCCTGAAAAACAGCGCCAACGGCCGATTCCCGACAAATCGTCGTCGCAATTCGTTGCTGCCCTGGAAAAACCTGTGGTCCGACCCCTGACCGCCCTGTTCCTAACGAAGGAGGTCCTTGATATCTTCTTCGATGAGGGAACTGGCCAGCATACCCCGGCGAAGTTTGGCGAGGATCTCCGCAGACAGCGGTATCTTCTCCCAGGCCAAGCCGGCCTGGAGTTTCTGTAGGAGTTCCTGCCTCGTGACGCGGAACCGGTGATTACAGTCCACGATAGACTGGAGTGTAAAGTCGGCATACTCGGTGGGGGATATCTCGACCAGCGTCTCCGGTGGCAGGTTCCGGCTGCGGTTGCGCACGCTGGTCACCTTCGAGGAGGCCATGGCGAGGACGAGTACGTCATCGCCAAGTGGGTCCAGATTGAGGACCACGAAGTAGTGTGGCTCGGCGGAGGAAAGGTCCCGGTGCTGGAGATAGTAGACTGTGCCTCCGCGGAGAGTGAGGCGAAGCATGGCGTCGGTCCACTGGGGAGACATGCCTTATCTCCACAGTGCGACGGCGTCGGCCATTTCCTTTAGCTGCTCCTGGCGGTTCTGCCGTTCCTCTGGCGTGAGTGCGTGGCAGGGATTTACTTGTGCGGGGGGGTCGTCCAGGAAGTCGAGATAGTCCATGGGCACGCGCGAGTTTCCGCCTTTCAGGGCGGCTTCGTGCCGCTTCCACTCGGGATACTCGTGGGTCTTCTCCACGATCCCGGACCTGCGACCGAACGTGTGCCACGTGAACTCCAGCGCCTCTTTGTCGCTTTCGGATAAAACGCGGAAGTCAACCGCGACGCAGGAGCAAATGCAGTGAGCGCGAGTTCCGAGTTTGAAGTATTGCTCGGCGTAGTGGCGTTCGAGACTACTGGCGGAATCGAGTTCAAAGAGGTCCTTCACCGCCGAAGGCACCGGTCCGAGCGGCATGGCCCAATACTGGTCGTTGGTGATTGGGCGTCCGTACTTGCGCACGTGGTAGCGGTCCGCGAAGAAGACCAGCTTCAGAGCATGCAGTTTCTCGATCTCTCCGCCGTTCTGGATCGCGAAGAAATTGAGCGCCTGGGCCGCCTTCTTGTAGGCGAAGTGGAAACCGGTGTTCATTGCGTGGTCTCCGGCTTGGAGAACGATGTGTTTATCGCACACACGCGCCCCTCACGTCAATTGTGTTATTTTACTCGATTTTCTAACAAAGCGATGGCGATGGCGACAATGTTTTGCAGCATGCCGACGTGCCCACGGGCATCTTCTTCGCGGCCCGAGTTCTTCAAAGCCAAAACCGGCCCCGGAAAACGGCGCCAACGGCCGATTTTCGACAAATCGTCTCCGCAACTCGTTGCTGCCCTGGGAAAATTTGTGGTCCGACCCATGACCCCCGAAAGTCTCTCACGCACTCCCCGCCCGTTTCCGGTACGCGAAACTGAAGACCGACAGCATGGCCGCCGTTCGCGTCTTGCCGGGCACAATCCGGTAATACGCCTCTTTCCACCGGTCCGAGTAGTCGTCGGGAGAAGGCGTTAACCGCTTCGCCTCTGCCTCGGAGATTTTCACAAAGAAGCCGAAGCTCTTGGTCCCCCACCAAGAGACCCCGAAGGCGTTGAAGAATCCCGCCTTGAACCCGCAATAGCCCCGGTTGAACTTCTTCTCCAGTTGCCAGCCTTTCTTGGCAACAAGCTCCTCGATCTCCCGGGCATAGCGCAGGAAATCGTCCACGCTCTTGCTGTTCCGTTCCGACTTATAGAACTCCACATCGTACACGCGCAGCCCTGTCACCGGACGGCGTTGACGTGCGGGCTTGGCCTCTTGCTCCAGGCGATTGACCAGAAGAAACTCGTTGCCGCCTTCCACCCAGCGCTTCACTTCGATCAATTCGACCGGATAGTTGATCTTATTCACCAGGTCCAGGGTGGATCGAAGGATCGTTGGCGCGATGATAAGGATGCGTACTTGAAGGCTGTCCCATTCTATGTGCACTTCTTCCGGCTTGGTCTCGCATTCCAGCCAGAGTGATTTGATCGAATCCGGGTTTGTCTCGGCCCAAAATGCATACTTCAACACTTGCGGAATGATCGAAGCGTCAACGTCACGGTTTTTCATCTCGATGATGCAGACGCTCCCGTCAGAATCTATCCCGATAATGTCCGGGATTCCCTCCTTGTTCCCGCCCCGGACCTGACGCTTCAACAAGAACATGTCTTCCAGCAGGCCGGTCGTATCAAAGACAACCTTCTCGAACTCCTCCTCGGTCTTGAAGGGAGTATCCACCAGCGCCGCTGTCCCCTTCTTCGTTTTCCAAAAGAGATTTGCCATGTCCGTCCTCCTTCTTTGCCGTCATTGGATCGGCCAACCGCCTTCTGCTTCGATCACCTTGTCAATCTCGGCCATGAGGCGGATCGTTTCGTGCAGAGCAACGACGATCTCCTGATAGTGCTGGATGTCTTCGTAGGTCAGGGTGCGGCCTTTGCGGTCCTTGAGCCACTTCTCGCATACCTGGTAGCCGCCGATGTGGAAGTTCCAAACCGCTGCCGGTACGCCGCCGAAGTATTGGGTCGGGTTGATCCATACGCGACCGCAAGGTAGGGCGGCTTGGCCCAAGCCGCCGTCTTTCTGCGGCGCTTTTGGCGAAAGCGCCCTACCTTCTGGCGTGAAACTCACTTTCTCCACTACATCGGTCCCCTTCTCGGAGAATTCTGTGATGAGGTCATTGAGTTTCGGCGATTCCATGAGGTGCAAACCGACAAGCTCGCCGCCCAAGGCGGCCAGACTAAAGAACAGGTCCCGGTTGCCCGTGAGCGGAAGACGCGGGAAGTCGCTCTTCAGGAACTCAGCGTAACGCGTGCGGTACGTTGGCGAGTGGAAGACGGCATAGGCGTAATGGAAAATGTCTTCTGGGGTCACGCCCTTGGGCAGTCCGTGTGGCCCTGCCTGCGGTGCCTTGAGCTTCGCCGCCAACGCGTTCAGGAATGCAGGACTGATGTTTGGACGGCGTCCGGCTGAAGCATCCAGTTCGCCCGCGGAGGGATAGAGATAGAGGGGGAAAACCGAGTTAATGTCATAGGCTGCGACTGATTTGTGTCCAACGACCATGTTTGCGACGAGTGCTCCAAACGAATCGCGAGTCTGTCGCGTTGTTATGAGGGCTAAGTTGCCTCTCAGAATCTGGCGCATAACGTCGAAACGTGGTCTCCAAACCACCGATTGATGAAAGTAGATGTATCGCGAGTTGAAGGGGCGGTAGAGCAACTGCGTGAAATGCGACTCCCAATCCTTCACTGCCATCAGTTCTTTGCGAGCCTGCGCAACGCGCCATGCGTAGTTCTCCGAGAGTTGGTACTGTTGTTTGATGGTAGCGTCATCAGTTTCCTGGTTCCGAAAAGCCTGTATTCGAACGCGAAGGGCCTCTTTGTCAAAATCGAGTGCAAACGCATCCCTCGCGGTGACAACGCCACTGACATTCAGCGGCATAACCTCGCTGATAACCCAACCTTTCTCATACTCAGTGCGGTTGTGTTCGTCGCGAGGTGAGA
This sequence comes from Verrucomicrobiota bacterium, assembly GCA_018823105.1. Lineage (GTDB taxonomy): Bacteria > Verrucomicrobiota > Kiritimatiellia > CAIQIC01 > JAGNIJ01 > JAGNIJ01. The sequence continues at coordinate 13,785 of JAHJJH010000037.1, forward strand.
AGAAGTAGAAAGGAGTGTTCGGGATGACTTCCTTCCACGCCGTTGTTTCGGCGCTGTTCTGCCAGAGCCATTCGTACTTGCCGCCTGTGAGTTGGGCGCTATCGTAGATTTCGCGCCGCCCCCATAAGTCGGCATGGAACACACGGGCCGGGGCTTTCTTCGCCTCGTCGGTTCCCGACTTCACTTTCACCGCCAGCAGAATCGCCACGCCCTGTTGGATGTCGAACACGTTCTCGTCCTTGCCGCCGTCCGGCGCCTTCTCCTTCTTCTTGGTGTTCCCGTGCAGGTTGAGGACATAAATCTCGTCGAAGGTCTGCATGAGGTGTTGGCGCATCCCTCGGAAAGTAGGGTTGTCAAGATAGCCGTGGTTCGTGATGTAGCCAAGGACGCCCTCGCCGGTCTTGTCAATCCGCCATTCAGCGAAGCGGATGAACTTCACATAGTCGTCAGCCAACCACACCTTTTTCTCGCCAAGCGGTTTGCCGTCCACGAAACGATAGTCGGCGATCAGGTTCGTGATCCACAATCCACGGTTTGCTGAGATACCGGAGTACGGGGGATTGCCGAGGACCACCATGATAGGGCGGTCGCGTTTGATCTCCGCGGCGGCGTTGGCTTCGCGAGATACGAATTGGCCGAGGAGCATTTCGGATTTTTTCGCGGCTTCTTCCAGCGTGTTGGTCAGATAAATCCCAAGGCGCTGGTCGGTGCCGAACGTGTAACCGGACTGCTCAAGAAGCATGCTGATTTTGAGGTGGGCCACGGCATAGGGCGCCATGAGCAGTTCGAAGCCGAAGATTCGGGGCAGCAGGTGGCGGGCGACGTAACCGTCCCACGCGCCGAGTTGTTTGCGGAAGCCCTGGTGGATGTGTTCGATGACGAAATAGAGAAAGGTGGCGGTGCCGGTGGCGGCGTCGAGAATGAGGGTGTCCTCGTCGGCCAGTCCCTTGGGGCGGCCGAGCCGGGTCTTGAGCAGCCAGTCAAGCGAGTTGACGATGTAGCTGACAACGGGTTCCGGGGTGTAAAAGACGCCCCGGACTTCCCGCATGGCCGGATCGTAGGCGGCCAGGAAGGTCTCGTAGAAGTGGACCACGGGGTCTTCCCGGCCTTTGCATTTGCCGAAGTCCCGGAGAATCTCCAACATGTCGGCGTGCTTGAGGAGTTCGACCATGTCGTCCACGGCCCAGGCAATCGTGTCCGGCATTTTCACGCCTGCAATCTGCTCGAAAAGTTCGCGCAGGAAGGGATTGGTGCGGGGCAGATTGACGGCCGCGGACTCACGCGAGAAGGGCTTGTTGGGCTCATGCACGCGGGCCGCGAAGAGGCCGTAGGCCAAGGTTTGGGCAAACATGTCGGCGAACTGATGTTCGTTCAAATCGGGGATGAGCGTGTCCCGGAAGGCATGCAGCCACTCGTGCAGCCAGTTGGTCTGTGAACCGTAGCCCGGCATGGTCTCGCGAACGACGCCGCTCTTGCCCTGCTCCGCCTTTTCCTCTTCCTGTTGCAGAGCGGCAAGGATGAGGTCCCTGATCATGCGCGTCATGCCGGCCATGCGGTTGGCGAGTTCCTTGGCGGTGCCGACGGTCAACGCGGGTTGAGCGTAGAAGGCGGTCAGGAGTGCGGTCAGACGCTCCTCGCCATCCGCGGCGGGTTTGAGTTTACCCTTGCCGTCCAAGTCGGCCACGCGAACGGTCAGGCGTTTTTCGCCTGCCGCGTACCAGTGGAACTCCAGATAGTCCGTGAGAATCCAGTTGGGTAGCGTGGAGTACCGTTTGAACTGGTCCCCGTTCGGTCCCTTGCCGCGCTCCATCTCGTCGAGGTTGATGCCCACGTCTTTCGTCTCCACATGCCCGAGGGGAACACCCTTCCGACTGATGTTGAAGTCGGGAGCGCCGCAGGCGATGCGGCGGGGTTCGTTCGTGACGTCAATATCCTTGCCGCACGCTTCAAGAAGCGTTTCCAGAGCGGGGCGGTGGGTGTGTTCGGTGGAGTCGCCTTTGTCGAGGTTCTTCCGGATCTCTCTGATGTAGTCAGCAAAGGCACTCATTCTTCATCTCTCCGGGGCGAACGTCCGGGGTGAGTGGACGTGAACCCGCCGCGGGTTTAAGATACGCTCGGTCCTGTTGGGTCGTCCATTACTGTCTTCCGCTTTGGCGGTCCAACCTCATGCCACTCGCCTGTGGCTTCGTTGATAGACACACAAGAGAGGCTCGTGTACCGTTTATTCGGCCAAGGCTTCAGGATTCTCCATGTGCTGGGTTTGGCTCCGCTGATCCTGCGATGCCAATCGGCGATGTACTCAACGACGCCGACTGTCTCGCCTTCGGCCTTCAATTGAGCTTTCTCCAAGAACTCGTCTCGAAGATCGTCGATCTCGAAGCTGATTCTGTCCAGTTCCTGTGCGGCCTTCCAATGGCCAAGCTCCTTCATCTGGAGACCAATCTGCATGAGTTGCCAAGAAAGGTGATTCCCTGATAGGACTTTAGACATGAAGACTGATCTCTTCCCTGTCGGACTGTCTGGGTCAGGTATCTTCCCATTGAGATATCGGAACCGCCATTCTTGTTCGAGGTTCAGTATCAACGAGCGCGCAGCGTTTAGGGCTGCGTCAAAGGACATATAGCGAGCAACGATGACACCCGCATAGAACGACAATGGGAAACCGATGCCGATTGTTACAAGAGCGGATATGACGATGTTCTCAATCAATTGATTAACTTGCGCTTTTGCCCTGATTGATAATGTGATTGGCTTGATTTTCGGGTGGTTTTGCCCAATGCTTATTATCAACACTTTCAGGGCCTCGCTTCGTCGGGAAGAGAAAAATATGCCTGACTCAACGAGAAATCAACCACCAAAACTTTTGTGCGCAGCAGCGCCTGATAAGGAAAGACGCGGGGAGGCGCCAGGCGTTTTTTACGGCCGGGGGGCTGGCGCGGCCGGCGCTCCGGACCCTCCGCGGCGCGAGCCTTCGCGGCCGGGCGGCCCACCGCGGAACATACCGCGCGGGGACGTCAGGTCGATCACGGTATTGAGGTACTCGGCGAACTGGGCCGCCTCCTCGTCGGAGTATCCGACTTCCAGCCCCGCTTCCATGAACGTCCGGGTCCGCTCCTGCTGAAGCAGCGGATTGAGAACATCCATCTTTTCGTGCAGCGACTCGCTCAGCGCCCTTCGCTCCTCGCGGGGCATCTCCACGCGGAGCTGCTCGGCCATCCGCCAGGTTTCGTCCAACAGCTGGAGCATCTGGCTATAGGATTCGCGTTCCGCCTCGGCCATTTTGGAGGTATCGCGTTTCAGGAAATACGCGGCCTTCTGGGCAAACTGATCCGAAATCTGCTGCTGCCGTTCCTCGCGTCGCTTCTGGATTTCCTCGTACCGGGCGGGATCGCTTTGCCGGAGTTCCTCCATCCAATTCCGCTGATCGCGCGGCCGGCGGGCTTCATCGGGCGGCCGGTTGGTGGCCTTCACTTGCAAATCCCAGATGACCCGGTCTTTTTCCGCAAGGGCGGCTTCGAGTTCACGGACCCGGTCCCGCAGTGCCGGGTCTTCCGGATCTGCGACCGGGGAGACGTACGCCGCTTTGACCTCCACTACCGGTTCGGGCGGCGACGGCTCCATGGGTGGCGGCAGTGGTCTGCGGCGCAGTTCGTCGGCTTCCGCCCGGGTGGCCATCCATTGCCCATGCAAACGATCGGCACGGATTTTATAGAGGGCGGCCACGGATAGGGCGACGATCAGAAGGATGAGGGATACGGCCAAGGCGATCTTCATGAGCTTTCCCGACATAGTAAGCCTCTCAAAATAATCAGTACCGACTTCCGTAGGGCCTTCGCTTGCGAAGGCCGCCGGTCTGGCGCGCCGCAAGCGGCGGCCCTACAAGGACGTCATTTTCATTATGCG
>JAHJJH010000038.1 GCA_018823105.1 Verrucomicrobiota bacterium
ATGCGTCTTTTTCAGCATCCGCCCCTCGCCGGCCGCCAGGCGCGCGGTCAGGTAGGCGCCCGCGGGGATGATGAACCCGACCGGCCCCTTGGCCAGGATCGCCAGGCCCATGCATGCCCAGGCCAGCGCGGGCCGCCAGACGCCCGGCTCGTCGTCGTTTCGCACGAGCAGATAGAGCGCGGCCGTCGTCAGCCCCACCAGCGTGCCGTCAATCCGCGCGAAGCCGATTTCATGCCAGAAAAGATAATTCGTGCAGAGGACCAGCACGGTCGGCCAGGCGGCGGCGACGCCGCGCCAGCGCTCGGCCAGCCGCGCGGTGGCCCACAGCGCCAGCACGCCGGCGAGAAATCCGGGCAGGCGCGCCGTAACGCGGCCGATGGGCAGGCCGGTCAGGAAAGAGGCGGCGTTGATCAGCCAGAACAGGAGCGGGGGCTTGTGCGCATAGAACACCCCGTGGCGGTGCGGCACCAGCCAGTGCCCGCCGTCGTGCATCTCGCGGGCGACATAGGCATACCGCACCTCGTCCGGTTCCCACAGGTCGCGACGCACCATCTCGCCGCCCCAGAGAAAGGCGGACAGGAGCAGCAACTGCCATAGCAGGGGCCGGCGCATATCCCTTTTGTGGTTAAGGAGTTGCCGCGGGAGCCGACGCGGGTTTGTGCCGGTGGATCAGCATAAGGTTCCGGACATACACGAACAGGCCTACCGCCTGCCCGAGGCTGATCACGGGGTCCTTCCGCCACAGCGCATACCACAGCAGCATGGCCCCGCCGCCGATCGAGAGGTACCAGAAGGAAAGGGGGACCGTGGACTGGCGCTTCCGCTCCGAGGCCACCCATTGGACGAGGAACCGGGAGAAGAAGCAGACCTGCCCGAGCAGGCCGATCAGGCCCATGGGAGTCATGAGCACATCGAGAAAAGGCTTTGTGGCGTTCATGCTTGTTCCTCCACGGTGAACCGTCGGAAGCGTTTCTGCATCCAGCGCACGGCCCAGAGGTCCCAGACCGTTTCCTTCAGGCGCCCCCAGTTGGTGTACTTGCTGCGCCCGCCCGCGCGGGGCCGGTGGCGGACGGGAATCTCCGCGACGCGGGCGCCCCGCATGGCCATCAGCGCCGGCAGGAACCGGTGCATGCCGCGCCATTCCAGGGGCAGGTCGCGCGCCCACTCCGCCCGGAACGCCTTGAGCGTGCAGCCGGTATCCCGGACTTTTTCTCCCAGGGCTAGGTTCCGTACCGCGTTGGCCAGCCGGCTGCCCGCGCGCTTGGCGAACGTGTCCTGCCGGTTCTCACGATATCCGCAGCAAACGTCGCAGCGATCAAGTTGCTCCAGCAGTCGCGGGATCTCGGCGGGATCGTTCTGCCCATCGGCGTCCAGTGTCACGAGGATGTTCCCGTGGGCGGCGCGAAAGCCCGCCTTCAGGGCGGCACTCTGGCCGGAGTTCGGCGTCAGGCGGATCACGCGCAGGCCGGGCAACTCACCCGCGAGCGCTTTGAGCCGCGCCGGCGTGGCGTCCGTCGAGCCGTCGTCCACCGCGAGGACTTCAAAAGATCGCCCCGTTTTGCCCAGCACTTCAAACAACTCGCGCACCGTGCCCTCGACGCACGCCTCCTCGTTGTAGGCGGGCATCACGACGGAGACATCGATCTGACCGGCCATCTCATTCATGGATTCATTATCCTTCGCTCGTCACGGATCATTGTAGGGCCGCCGCTTGTCGGCGCGCCAGTTTTATCGGCATCGCGCAAGCGCGAGCCCTACAAAGCGCAACCCATCAGATAAACCGGCGATCCGTTCAGCGGGAAAGTACCGCCAGTGCCGGACCGCTCCCGCCCCAGCGTGTCGAGCACAGCCGTGCAGCCGTCCGGGCGAGGCGCCTCGCGCGGGCCGCGGAACGACCAGGCCAAAACGACAGGGCGGCCCTCGGCCGTTTCGAAGGCCAGCCACCGCTCGCCGTTGGACGCCTCGAGCCGCCGGAGGAACCGTCCGCCGCCGAGCTGCTGGAGGAAAAACCTGAACTGCTCGTAGGCCGGGCGGACGCGCCAATTCGCGGGATCGGTGTCGTCCACCAGGCCGTAGCCCCGCGCCACGAGCCGCCACCAGTAGACTCGTTCCACCATGCCGGAACAGATCGTGGCGGCGAGGTAGCGGATCATGAAGTCGGCGTAGTCCTGCTCGGACACGCTCGGGTCGTCAAACCGCGGGCCCGGCGACGTGTAGGGCGAGCCGACCGGCGAATACACGCCCTGGCCTTGCAGCGGCCAGTTGACCTCGGAGAGGATCAGCCGGTCCTCGCAGGCCGGGGACGCTGCGGCGATGGCGCGCGCCAGGGCGCACTTTTCTTCCAGGGCAAAGCCGGCCTGCGGAGTCTCGGGCGCGCCGCGCCGATCCACGTAGAGGTGATGGGAAAGCGCCTGGAACCGGAATCCGGGAGGCCGTTGATCGAGCAACGCCAGCACCGCCGGGTATTCAAAATCAATCCCCGCCGGGCCCATGAACTTCAACCGGGGAAAGCGCGGCGCAAGTTCGGCCACTCCCTGCGCCATCCGCCCGTACTCCCGGAGATTCCAGACGCCCCACTTCACGCGGTTGACGGCGTGGCCCACCTCTACCCAGTCGGCGACGCCGTCCACCTGGGCCAGGACCTGCGCCGCGAAGTCGTTCCAGCGCCCCGGCTCGCGCACGGCGGCGCGGTCCTGGACCAGCGCCGCCGCCACGGGGCAGCCGCGTTTCCTGACTTCGCCGGCGACGCGGGTCACCAGCGCCCAGTGCGCCGGGCCGCGATGATGATAGAAGCGCAGCATCACCGGGATTCGCCCGAGGCCGTCGAGCAGCGCCAATTCGCGCTCGGCGGTCGCTTCCTCCGGGTGCAGGGCGATCCCGAACCGCTGCTCCAGCGCGACGGGCGCGCGGTAGCACTGCGCCATCAACCGCCGATAGGCGCGGCGCACGGGAAGGGCAGCGCGGGCGACGGCCGCGACGGTGAGCCGGGCGTCGGCCGCGGGATAATACCGCCGCCGGTCGCGCGGGCGCAGGGTGCTGATCGCCTGCCCGGAACGTTCGTCCCAGATCCAGATCTCCGGCTCGGGCGGATAGGTGGTTTCGAGCGGCCGGATCGTCCCGCGTTTCTTGCGGGTGCGGAAGGGGTGGCGGAATTTCCGGCTCCACGTGTGCCACGCGTAGGCCCGCCGATAACAACGTTCCCATCGCAGGAAAGCCGCGGGGGGCGGAACCCCGAAGTATATTTCGATAAACACGCGCAGGAAGTCGGAAGGCAAGGTGATCCGGGAGATGTCGCGCGCGCGGTCCCGGGGGGAAAGCGAACGCCGGAGGCGGGCCCGGTTGAGGTCCACGAACTGGATGTCGGACCACTCGCCGTCCGCCGTCTTCCGCAGCAGGATGTTCTGATTGCCGAGGTCGCCGTGGACCACGCCGGCCTCGTGGAGGGCCCGCACGCCGCGCGCGACGGTCTCGAGCAGGCGCATGAGCTTCGCGCAGTCGGGGTCCGTCCGGTACAACCGGACCAGCTCATTGCGGAAGCTGGTCAGGTCGGGAACAAACTCCGAAAGGTAGTAGCATTCCCGCAGGCGTGGGCCGCGCCAGCGTTCCAGGTAGCCGATGGGGGCGGGCGTGCCGACGCCCCGCTCGCGCAGCCGATCGGCGGCGCACCAGGAGCGGCGGGCCTTGGTGCCGAACGCGCGGTCCCAGAGGTTTTTGAACAGCGACTGGCGGCCGAAGGATTTGACGGCCACCTCGATCGGCCGGCCTTCCCTGGAAAAGGAAAGGCGGACCACCTGACTGCGTCCGCCGGCATGAACCGGCTGGCCCTGTTTCATGAGGGCGGGCAGCGTTTCTATTTTTTCCGGCAGGGTGGGCTCCCAGTACGCCGGGTCGAGCTGTCCGAAGTAGCGACCGGGCACCACGCGCGGCGAAGCCATGATCTTCATGGCCGGCGCGCCTCCCCTTCGCCGCCGAGGGCGCCCAGGACCATCGCCAGCACCAGCATCAGTTCCGTGTCGCCAAAATTGTATTCCACCAGGCCGTTGAGCAGGAGGCCCGCGAGCATCCAGGAAAACGCCAGGGCCTGCATTTGTCGCTCATCATCCCCGCGCGCCATCCGCCGCCGCGCGGCGTCGAACACGCCGCGTCCCATCCAGAAGAGATATACCAGCAGCCCGATCCAGCCGGTTTCGACCAGCACCTGGACCGGGTTGGAATGGAGATGATTGCGCTGTCGTTCCACGTTGGGTGCGATCCGCCGGAGCATGTCGGACGTGACGGAGCGGTAGCCCACACCGAGGGGGTACTGTTTCACCAGGGCGGGCGCGATGCGCGTCCACATCGTCAGGCGGCCGCCGCCTTCCACGTCCCACTCGCTTTGCAGTTGCTCCACGCGGCCGCGGACCGGATGAAAGCACAGACCGGCCGCGACCAGCGCCAGCAACGCGCCCAACCAGACCCATCGGCGTCGCGCCGCCAGGCTCACGGCGCCCAGCCCGACGGCCGTGATCCATGAGCCGCGCTTGAAATTCAGGAGCAGGCCGGCGGCCTGCGTCGCGACCAGCCCCCACCAACCCGGCATGGTTCGGCCCTGACGCCGCCACCATAGCAGCAGCGCCGCCGTGGCCAGAAGGCCGAGCATCAGCATCTGGCCGTCGGTCATCGAGCCCAGGGCCACGAGTCGTTCGAAGAAATCCGGGATGCCGGCGAGCATGTCCGAGCGGGCCTGCCAGGCCTTCCAACTGTTGAGCAGGACCACCTTTAACCCCAGCACGCCGCTGCCCGCGGCGAACGCTTTGAGCAATGCCGTGCGGCGTGGGGCCATCCGGGCCAGCGTGGCGGTGACGGGGATGAAAAGGAACCAGATCAGGCGCCCCGTTTTCTTGACCAGGGGGAAAGGCTCGGGCCCCAGCACAACGGAGAGGATGGCGATCACGGCGAAGGCCAGGGCCGGCCAGAAAACCGCCGGCACCTCGAGGCGAATCCGGCGGCGGGCGACAGCCATCAGCGTGGCGATCAGGCACAGCCCGCCGCAGGTCTGTCCCAGGGCGATGGAGAAGGGGATGCTGAACATGGTCGCCAGCAGCAGGCCCCAGGCCCATCGCTCCCAGGGCGGTTCGAAGCGTCCCGGCGGACGGGCTGGAAGCGACACGCGCGGCCCTGTGCGGCGCGGCCACCATATCGCCGCCGCCAGAAAAAAGGTCATGAGAATGAGGGTCCAGGGCGAGTCCGTTCCGTCGGCGCGCAGCCCGCCCCACCAGCCGCCGCCGGTGGTCTTCACGCTGGAGGTGAGCAAGCCGTTGAGACGGATGCAGAAAACCCAGCCGCTGTGCGCGCCGATGGCAAACCAGGTCGTCCCCGTCCGTGCCACGAAAGTACACAGCACGCCGCCCATCAACGCCAGGTTCAAGGCGCGCAGGGCAAAATCCGGGGACATGTCGAGCCGGGCAAAGGTGGAGTTCAACACCGAGCCGACGGCCCCCCAGTAGGAGACCCGGTCGAAGGCTGCCGGGTCGGTTTTCACGAAATGGGCGAGCGAAAAAAGCGCGCTCCCGACGAGGGCCGCGGGCACCGCGCCCCAGAGGCGGGCGGGTACCCGGAAAAGAATACCCCGGGTCAGCGTTTCTTCGAAAAAGCCGACCACCAGCGCGGCAAGGGCATAAAACACCAGGCTCAAAGGAGTAAGCTCCCAGAGCCGGGCGGTCACCGGGCCGCGCGCGCCCATGGCGGACATGGCCACCGCCACGGCGCCCATGGTAAAGAGGCCGAACACGAGCCCGCGTCCCAACTGATTCCAGCCGGGCCGCGCGTGGATGTTGCCTTCCCGGGAAAAGCCCAGGTCGCGCCAGCCGCGCCAACCCAGGCGCTTCAGGAGCCACGGCAGAAGAAGGACCAGGCCTCCCTGCAGGCATCGGGCCATCACCTTGTCCGGTCCCTTGCGCAGGATCGCCCGGGCCACGCTTTCAGGAACGTGCGGCATCAGGCGGACCACGGCCACGGCTACAACCGCCGCCAGAACCGCGGCCCCGGCCAGATAGGCCACCAGCGCCAGCGCTGCCCGGATCCGCGATCGAACGGAATCCGTCATGCCGGCCCATCTTTCCGAATGGTGGAGGCGCCATTCTTGTGCTGCAACTCCCAGAGCTTGGAGTATTTCATATACACCCCGAACGTGGTGATCAGGGCGATGACCAGACCCGGAGGGCCGTCCAGCATCCCGCCCTTGAGAAAATAGGATTTCAGGAAACGCCAGGCCGGACGGAAGAAGAGGTCGCGCCAACGAAAGGGTTCTCCCAGCCGGTGTTTTTCCCGGGCCGTGATGGTGGAATAGCGGTTCATGGTTTCCAGGTGTTCCCATATCCCGCCATACGTGAAGTGGTGGAGCGGCGCCTTGAGGGTTTTCACCGGTCCCTTTACGGCCACCCGGTCGTGTGGTTCCTGGCCTTCGCTGTGTCCCAGTTCTTTCCTGAACAGCCGCAGCTTGATGTCCGGGTACCACTCGCCGTGCCGGATCCAACGCCCGAGGTAATAGACCATCCGGGGGAATTGGAAGCCCACATACGGCCCCGTCCCGGCCGCGAACTGCGCCAGGATTTCATCGCGCAGTTCCGGCGACACCTCCTCATCGGCGTCCACAAACAGCACCCAGGGATATCGCGCCAGGCTGCGGATCAGGTTTTTCTGGCCGATATACCCCCGCCATTCGTGCTGATAGACCCGGTCGGTGTACTCGCGGCAGATCTCCACCGTCCGGTCGGCGCTGAGGCTGTCCACGACGACAATCTCGTCGCACCACTTCACGCTTTCCAGGCAGCGGCGGATGTTCTGCTCCTCGTCGCAGGCCGTGATACAGGCGGAAATCTGTTCGCGCATGTGTGGTTTTCCCGTCCCGGAGCGGGGCATGGTCATCGGCCCGCCAGGCACTCCAGCGCGGCCTGATATACCCGTTCCGGCGTGATCGAGGCCAGTTTTTTTATCGCCTCGGGGTCGTTGCGGGGGATATCGCGGGCACATGGGCCCTCGGATCGGATGATGCGACAGCGACCGCCCAAGGGGGCGGTCCGGGCGGGATCCGTCATGCCGAAAATCACGAGGGTGGGGGCCCCCACGGCGGCCGCGACGTGCGCCCCGCCGCTGTCGTTGCAGACCACCAGGTCGCCGGTTTGCAGCAGCGCCGCCCACTCGGCCAGCGTGGTCTCCCCGGCCAGGCTGCGCGCCGTCGCGCCGATCCCTTCCGTCACCCGGGCGCATAATTCCGCCTCGCGGGCGCCCCCCAAAACCACGAACCCCGCCCCGGGGTTCGTGGCCAGCCGCCGTCCCAGTTCGATGAAATGTTCCGCCGGCCACTGCTTCGACGGACCCCGCGCCGCGCCGGGCAGCAAGGCAATTCGCGGAGAAGGCAACGCCGCCAGCCGCTCCCCCGCCGCCGTCCGCGCCGACTCCGGCACCCGCAAGCGCGGCCGCTCGAAACTCCCCGTGGGCGTACCCGGCGCCAGGAGATCCAGATATTCGTATACTTGGTGTGCGCGCGCCGGATCACCGGAAGGCCGGACGACATCGGTCAGCAGCCAGCGCCGCCAATGCCCCGGCATCCCCCGCCGGTCCGGAATGCCGGCCAGGCACGGGATCAGGGCCGAGCGGAACGAGTTGGGGAGAATCACGGCCCGCCCATAGCTCCCCGCCATGACGGCGTTGACCGTCGGCCGCAGTCCCGCCCGAATCTCAACGATACCGTCGGCCGACTCGTGCATCGCCCAGAGCGGGCGCATGGCGGGCTTGACCAGCAGTGTGATGCGCGGGGCCGGATTGAGCTGCCGGTACGCCTGCAAGGCCGGCATGGCCATGATGCCGTCACCCACCCAGCCAGGGACGCACACGAGCACCGCGGCGCCGTTACTTGAAGCAGATGCGGGAGATGCAGGCATTGAAATCCTCCTCGCCGCTCAACAACTCGATCTCCACCCGCAGGAAAAAGATCGGCAGGTCGCGCCGCTCGATCATGGGGAACCGGACCGCGTCCTTCTCCGTCGTCACGATCGCGCGGGCGCCGCGCTGCAGGCTCCGGTTGATGGCGTCGAGGATTTCCTGCTGGGTATAGCGGTGATGGTCGGCGTAGCGCTTGTGGTAAAGCACCTTGGCGCCCAGCCGCACCAATTCGTCCTCGAAGCCTTTCGGCGCGGCGATGCCGGACACCGCGCCGATCTCCAGGCCGCGCATGAAATCCAGGTCTTTCTTCTTGCCCGTGAAGACGTCCCGCAGGTACCGGGCGCAGTGCCGGCACTCGATGATCTCGGCCTTGGGATTGAGTTCGCGCAAGGTCTTGCGCAATTCCACCGCGCCATCGCCGTTCGATTTGGTGATGAAGATGAACGACGCGCGCCGGATGTTGCGAATCGGTTCGCGCAGGATGCCGCGGGGCAGGAGTCGCTTGTTGCCGAACGGATTGGTCCGGTCCACCAGCACGATATCCGCCCAGTGTTTCAGGCGCAGGTACTGGAAGCCGTCGTCCAGCAGCAGCGTGTCGCAGCCCATCTTGTCGATGGCATACCGGCCGGCCTTGACGCGGTCCTTGTCCACCAGCACCTTGACGTTCGGGAGGTTCGAGGCCAGCAGGTAAGGCTCGTCGCCGCCGGTCGTGGAGTCGAGCAGCAGGCGCTGGCCGTCGGAGACGACGAGCGGCGGATCGGAATCCGGGCGCAGGCTGAAGCGGCGGGCCAGCTGGGTGAGGAAGGGGGGGGTATCGCGCTTGTAGCCCCGGCTCAAGATAGCCACGTTGCGGCCCTGGCGCTGGAGGGAGCGCGCGAAGATTTCCACCACCGGGGTTTTGCCTGTACCGCCCACCGTCAGGTTGCCCACACTGATAACCTGGCAGCCCAGCGTGTGATGCCGAAACAGGCCGTAGGTATAAAGCCAGAGCCGGATCTGCACAATGGCGGCGAACAGCAACGAGAGTTGTTTCAACAGGAACCGCAGGAAGGAGGCAACGCGGCCCGGCCGCCGATCTTCGATGACCGTCAGCAGGTAGCTCTCCAATCCTTCCAGCCGGCGTCCGGGCATGCCACGCTCCTCTTTTGACGGCCCTGCAGTTCAGGGTCATGGTGCCATCCGCCGGGGGGAGGCGTCAATCGGCCATATTCGGCTTCAAATCGCCGGATCCAAAAACCATCGCGTCGCGAGCCGGCCCCAAGTTGCCCAGCCGCCATCCTCCATCAAACCGTCTCCGGGCATGGTGAGTACGTAACGAGATGTCCGTATGACAGCTTGTGTTAAAAACTCGTGACCTCGGCGGTCGCTGGATTGTAAAATACTTTGCCATGAGGGGACTACCGCCTGCGGAGAGGAGGCCGGGGCCGGCCCTCGACCTGGCCTTGCTGCTCGCCGTCACGCTCCTGTTCGGGCTGGCGGGTGGAACGCCGTACTTCCATCCGGACGAAGTGCTCGACGAGGCGATGACGGCGCTCACGAACCACGGCGATCCCGAGTACTTCCACTACCCGGGGCTGGTGATCTACGCTTACGCGGCGCTCTACGGAACCCTCCTGCTCTTGGCGCGCGCCTTCGGCCTGGCGCGCAGCCTGGACCAATTGGCAGGCCTCTTCGGCAGAACCCCGGCTACCGGCTGCCCCGTGCTGACCTTCCAGTCGCCGGGCCATCTGCTGACGGTCCTTTTTTCGTTCCTCGGGGTGGCGGCCGCCTACCTGGCCGTCCGCCGGCTCACGGGAAAACGCGCCCTTTCGCTTATGGCCGGCGTGCTGGTCGCCACGTCGTTGATCTGGGTCCGCAATAATCACTATCTCACGGTGGACATCCCGCTCGCCGCCCTGTGCATGGGGACGGCGCTGCTCGCCCTCCGCTTCTTCCGGAATCCCGGCGGTCCCGACGGGCGTCAGGCCGCGGCGCTCGGGGTCATGATCGGGCTGGCGGCGTCTGCGAAATACAACGGGGCACTGGTTGGCGTTTCGATCGTTTTCCCAATGCTTGTGCTCGGATGGCGAAAGCCCGGAATACTGCTTGCCCGCCTCGCGATATGCGGCGCGGCGGCCCTTCTCATTTTTTCCGCAACCAATCCGTTTATTTTCGTGGATTTCCGGCTCTTTCTCGAGCATTTCGCGTCGCGGGTGGAGGAGATGCACGAGGGCCGGCCCGGCTTCTTCATGTCCAATGGCTGGCTGTTTCATCTGTCTCACTCGTTATGGCAGGGGTACGGCATGGCGCCGTTGTGCCTTGCGGCGATCGGGGCGGCCTGGCTGGCGTGCACGAAACGCGTGGCCGCCGCAGAGAAGCTGGTCTTGCTGCTCTTCCCCCTTGTTTTCTACCTCGTAATGGGCCGGTCCAAGGCGGCGTTCGTCCGGCATATCCTTCCGGTGGTTCCGTTCCTCGGCGTTTTCTCGGCGCTGGGCTTCCGCTGGATCTGGGAACAGGTTTGCCGCGCCACCTCGACCCGGCTCCTGCGCGGGATCACGGCGGCGCTGTTGATCGCCTGCCCGCTGCCCAATGCGCTTCTTTCCCTGCGCCACAACGCCCTGCTGGGGAAATGCGACACCCGGCGGGAGATGGAGACCATTCTGCGCGGGATGAAGGTGAGTTGGAACGAGTTGACTCTGTACACCGGCCGCTACCTCAAGCGCAGCGTGGACCGCAGCGGCATCCAGCCGGCCGAGTATCGCTTCAGCACCTACTCCCTGCGCAGCGCCAACGATCCCATCCACTATGTCCGCCGCGCCCAGCCGGACCTGATGATCCTGGACAGTTTCTCCCACGACCGGCTGCTCCGTCGGACCCGGGGGAGACACCCGGGGGCGGTGGAGGGGCTCATCGTCATCGAGATCACCCCGTTCAATGCGCCGAAGGCGCAGGTACCGCTCTCGCCCGAGTCGGTCTACTCGCCGTTCCTGCCGGACCTGGTCTTCCGCGACCGCGCGGGCCCGTATATCGAAATCTACTGCCACGAGCCGGAGCTGGCCGCGGCCGTACGGAAGGCCTGCGCCAAAGCCGGCGTTCCGTGCGTGGTGGCGCCGGGCCTTCGCGGATTCTACTACCGGCGCCTGCTGGCCTCCTACCTGCAGGGCCAGTAAAAAAAATACCGCGTTGTGGGCGAATAGCACGGCGGCGGCAATCCCCAACTTCCAACACGTTGAACGTTGGGCGCCTGCCCGCCGTAGCCTTGGCGAAGGCGGGTTGGAAGTTGGTTGTTGGACGTTTGGCTGTTTCGGCCAATCACCCCTTCATGCCGGTCAGGGTGACACCCTACAAGAACCGGGCAATCCCGGCCCGCCAATCCAGCCGAATGATTCAACGGCGGAAGACATGCAGCACCTCGCCGTGATGAAGGCCCTCCGCCGGCCGGACACCAAGGAGCCTCGGCCATGGACTTAAAGGCTATGCGTCGAGGTGTTTCAGAAAGCGATCAAGAATAACTTGGTGGATATGGTGCGGATTAGTTTTATGAATGGCTTCGGCCGTTCTGACGGCTTTTGCGCGACTCAAGCGGCCGGCTTTGTATAGAAGGACCATGGCCTCCAGTCCCCACACAAGCCGTACGCCGGCTTTCCTGCAGCTCTGGCGTAGCAACAGATCGTTTGTAAGACACGGCCACCCTCGTTTTCGGGCAATGACAAGGCACAATCGGTCCGGCTCGGATAGCGAGCCGCCGCGTGCCGCGGCTTCTGTGAGTTCCTCTATGGTCGGTTCACAGATAATGATGCCAATCTGCATGGCCCTTTCGACGGAAAGAGCCTTGACCTCCCTTAAGATCGGCATGGCAACGTGCAATTGCCAAAGCGACCTAGCGATGATCTCCAAGACCTCCATGTCCACGGTCGCGTAGTCAATAAGAACATCCGCGTCGCTGATCAGGACGACTGGAGGATCATGACTCAATGGGTGAGGCTCCAAGAGTTGATCCGCTGCCGCATGTCCTCCAATGGAATGCCCA
>JAHJJH010000039.1 GCA_018823105.1 Verrucomicrobiota bacterium
AAATCGCCCCAGTACAGCGCCTGCTGGGAATTCACCGTGTCGTAGACCCCGTAAATGGAACCGCCCAGGGCCAGTGCAGGGGTGGCCTGGTACCCGGCCGACGGACCCAGCCAGAGGGTTTGGTGATCCTGGCTCAACGTGTAGTAGTGCTGGGATTCGGGGAAGGCAATGGTCTCGAAAAACGCTATCTTTCTGGGGGCAAACACCGCGAAGCCCAGGACCAGATTGGTGTCCATCCGGTAGGTGCCGCCGGCGGAAGAAGGCACGCTGTGGAAGGAATTGGCGTCGAAGTTCTCCCCCGGGAAAAGGGCATTCTCCACTGTATAGCGCTGAAAGCCGTAGAGGTTCGCCGAGAGCGAGAGGGTGTTGTTCGGCGTGCGGGCCAGGCCCGCGGGATTGTAGTAGCAGGCCTCCACGCCCTCCGCGATGGCGCAGACGCCGCCGCCCATGCCGGCGCCGCGGTCGCCGAGCAGGTACTGCTGGTAATTGGCCTCGGCGGCCCGCGCCGCGCCCGCCTGGAAGAGAAGACAGGAAATCAGTCCGCCGCCGATCAGGATTCGCATCCGCCGTTTCATGAGAGCCTCCCTTGTATGAAATCATGTTGCCCGAACCGCCCCGGAGTTGCAAAAATAAAGAAAGCCGTTTTTTTGCCGTCTTTCTGAACTTTCCAGACGCCGTCCTGTCGAAGGTCTTATCGAATGACCCTTGAATCCGGGCGCCCGACGAGGCATGATGAAAACATGACCACCGCCTCTCCATCCAAGCTGGCCGTCCTGCTGGAACGCATGGGCCTGTTCACCCCCGCGCAGATCGAAGAGGTGCTGGCGCAGTACCAGCCGGGCGGGCCGTCGCTGGCCGTCCTGGCGGCGGGCAAGGGCTATGCGCGCGAAGAGATATTCCTCGAAAAAATGGCCGAGGTGCTCGGCTTGCCCTACCTGCGCGTGGGCGAGCAGTCCATCCCGGCGGACGTGCTGGCCCGCCTGCCGCCCAAGGCGGTGTTCCAGTACAACGTCGTGCCCGTGGCCATGGAGAACAACGTCCTGCGCGTGGCCACGTCCGATCCCTTCTATCCCGGCCTGGTGGACAGCCTGCGCCTGGCCTCCGGCCTGCGCGTCCGCCTGGCCTTGAGCCCCGCGGGCGACCTGGCCAAGGCGGCGAAGAAGTTCTACGGCGTCGGCGCGGAAACGATGGAGCAGATGATCCAGGACAACCGCATCGAGGTTGCGCCCGAGGAGGAGGCGCTCGGCAAGCAGGACCTTGGCGAACTCGACCAGGAAGCCTCGGTCGTCAAGTTCGTCAACCAGGTCATCTGGGAGGCCCACCAGGACCGCGGTACGGATATTCACCTGGAGCCGATGGAGACGGACCTGCGGATCCGCTACCGGATCGACGGCGTGCTGCACCAGACGCCCGTCCCGCCGCAGTTGAAGCGTTTCCAGCCGGCGATCATCTCCCGTATCAAGGTGATGGCGGGTATGGATATCGCCGAGAAGCGCCTGCCGCAGGACGGCCGCATCAGCCTGCGCATCCGCGGCGAGGAAATTGACGTGCGCGTCTCCACCATGCCCACCGTGTACGGGGAGAGCGTCAGCCTTCGCCTCCTGATGCGGTCCAGCGGCATGCTGGGCATGGACAAGCTGGGCCTGAACCCCCGGGACGAGGCCGTCCTCAAGAAGCTTATTCACAAGCCCCACGGCATCCTGCTGGTCACCGGGCCCACCGGCTCGGGCAAGTCCACCTCTCTCTACGCCTGGCTGCACACGATCAACTCGATCGACAAGCGCATCCTCACCATCGAGGAGCCCATCGAATACGAGATGGCCGGCATCAACCAGATCCAGGTCCGCCCCGAGATCGGCCTGACCTTCGCCGTCGGCCTGCGCCATATCCTGCGCCAGGACCCGGACGTCATCATGGTCGGCGAAATCCGCGACAAGGAGACCGCCGAGATCGCCATCCGCGCCGCGCTGACCGGGCACCTGGTCTTCAGCACCCTGCACACCAACGACGCCGCCGGCGCCGTGACGCGGCTGGTGGACATGGGTATCGAGCCTTTCCTCGTGGCGTCTTCCATCGAGGCGCTGATCGCCCAGCGCCTCGTGCGCCGTCTCTGTTCCTCGTGCCGGCGCCCCTGGTCCGTGGACCCGAAGATCCTCGAAGCCGCGGGGTTCCCGAAAGAACGACTCTCCGAGGGGGGCATCTACGAGTCGATCGGCTGCGAAGAATGCCGGATGACGGGCTTCCGCGGACGGACCGGCATCTATGAAATCCTCGTCGTCACCGATGCCATTCGGCCGCTCGTGGTTTCACGCGCCTCCAGCAACGAGATCAAGGCCGCGGCTATCCGGCACGGCATGCGCACGCTGCGCACGGACGGCTGGACGAAAGTGCTCGAGGGCATCACGACGCTGGAGGAAGTCCTGCGCGTATCGGAGGAGGACGAGGCGTTGTCGGAGACGTGAATAAGTCCAAAGTCCCGAGTCCAAGGTCCCAAGTTAAAAATCATAATTTTACATGACTTTGGACCTTGGACCTTGGACCTGGGACCTGGGACTTTGGACTCGAATAAAAAATGCCCCTCTTTAAATACATAGCCCGGTCGCAGACCGGCGAAAAGGTGGAAGGGGCCATCGGAGCCCCGGACCGGCGGGCCGCGCTGCTCCAGATCGAGCGGCTGGGGCAGGTCCCGGTTTCCGTGGCGGAGGCCGGGCTTGCCTCCGAAGCGCCGGCCCCGTCGCCCGGCCGCAAGTGGTTCAAGTTGGAGCGCCGGTCCTCGCGGGCCCCCCGGATGAAGCTCAAGGAAGTGCTGCTCCTGACCCGGGAGATGAGCGACCTGCTGGCCAGCGGCATGACGCTGGGCGACGGGTTGCACACCCTCTCGCGCCGCAAGACCGGGAAGGCCCAGGACCAGCTCGTCGCTGAACTGCGCGACGAAATCATCCAGGGCACGAGCTTGAGC
>JAHJJH010000040.1 GCA_018823105.1 Verrucomicrobiota bacterium
CGTTTCAGGATGGCGGCCGTTGTATCGCGGGCGTCGAAATAATCGTCCTCGAACATCTCCGCCCCGATCACCCAGTCCCACGGCTCGAAATAGGTGACCGCCGCCACTTTCATGCGGGGCGGCGCCCCGTCGCGCTCTTCTCCCGCGTACCGCTCTTCCTGGATTTCGCCGCAGGGCCGGCGTATCGCCCGTGCGGCCATGGCCAGCACCGATTCCTCCGCCACGGCCTGGCCGTCCTTCTGCCCGCCGGGCGAGATGATGTACAGGCCCTTCTGCGAGCCCTGGCCGCCCATGACCCACACGCGGCCCGTCTTGCCCACGCGCGTGTTCACGATGGCTCGGCGCAGGCTCACGATGGCGTCCAACTTCAACCCGACCCCTGTCATGCCGATGATTTCTCCCGCCTTGTCGCGGAGCGCGGCATACGACGTCAGGTAGATATCTCCGAGGGCCAGGTTCATGCCGCGGAATGGCTGGCCGTCCAATATGGCCCGCATGACGGGCCAGTCGCGGCCGTCCGACTGTTTTACGGGCTGCACCGTGCCGGCCGCGCGTCGGCCTTCCGCGGTTTGCACCGTGCTGGCCACGCGGAGCATCTCACCCTCCGGATTGAGACGCTGAAAGAAGGAGCTAAACAACCCCGCCATGGCCGCGAGTTCATCCAACGGCGGCACGGCGACGTTGAAATCGGTCTCCCCCTCGAAGGTCGTATCCCCCAGGGCCATGATCGGGAGTTCCACGTCCTTGCGGACGGTCCCATCCGGGTAATGCAAGTCCCAAGCCCGTCGGGCCTCGGTCAGCCGGAGTCCGCCGTGGGCCTCCGCGAATTTCAAGATGGCCTGCAAGCCCCCGTCCAGCCGGCGGTTCATGAGCTCGACCGAGACCTCGCACATGCCGTGCACGTCCGTGACGATCTGCGAGATGTTGCGGCGCGCCAGCAGGTAGAGTTCCTCGCTGACCTCCTGCTCCACGTGGCCCTTTTCCAGGAAGGTCAAACCCAGCATGACGACGGCCGGGACGACGGAGGCCAGCAACACCAGGATCGTGATTTTGGCGGTCAGGCTCAAGCGCATGGGACACCTCGGGGCAAGGGAAGGACGGGAAACGGCCGCTGTCCTGGCCGAGCCGCCGGCCGTTCTGCGTGCTCGTTCATGGAATCAGAACCCTACTTCCCGCAGCGCGCGTTCGTCAAGCATGCGCGCGGCCAGGAAATGCGGTATCATGGAAGGATGGAAACCCGGGCCGACCAGATCCGGCGCGAGGAGGTCCGCCTGCGGGCCTTCCAGCGGCGAACCGACGACCTGGCGCGCCTGATCATCTCCAGCGACCTGCCGTGGGTGGACATCGAGATCCGTATCGAGGCGCTGCGGCGGGAAGCGGAGCGCCTTTTTCCCCTCCGCGAGCACGTCTTCGACCTGATCTACCGGCCGCGCTTCGAGCGGCTCCGCCGGCAGTGGCGCGAGCCGGGGCGCGAGGGACCGCGCTGAAACGTCTTCCGGTTGCCCGTCGTTTCGCTATCCTAGGGCTGTGCTGGCGCTCATCAACACGAACCGCATGCGACCGCCCATCGCGCCAATCGGCCTGGACTACCTCGCCGGCGCCGCGCGCGCGACGGGCATCGAGACCCGGCTTCTCGACCTGGGTCTCGCCCCCGATCCCCGGGCGGCGATGGAGGACTTCTTCCGGGACCACCGGCCGGCCCTCGTCGGCCTGACCCTGCGCAACGCGGATGATTCCTTCTGGCCAAGTTGCGCGTCGTTCGTGGAAAATCTACGGGACCACGTGCGGACCGTCCGGGGGCTGACCGATGCGCCGATCGTCCTCGGCGGCTCCGGGTTCTCCATTTTCCCGCGGAAGATTGTGGAGTTCACAGGGGCGGACTACGGAATCCGCGGCGACGGCGAGGTCGCCCTGCCGGACCTCTACCGCTGCGTGGAGCGCGGGGAAAGTCCGGAACGGGTGGCCGGCCTGGTCACGACGCGGGACATGAATCCGCCGGCCTGGGACGGGGACGGGGCGCTGCGCGTGCCGACGGCGCGGGAAGCCGTGGATAACACAACCTATTTCCGGCTCGGCGGCCAAATCGGGATCGAGACGAAAC
>JAHJJH010000041.1 GCA_018823105.1 Verrucomicrobiota bacterium
CTGGACATCACCAGCGGCAACGCCACCGTGGCTTTTGCCACCGCCACGGCGGACATCGACGGCACCAATAACGCGGCGGTGGTCGGCGCCCTGGCCTGGACCAACGCCCTCACCGGCGGCGCCGGCACGCACGCCGCCGCGGCGTCGTGGACGATCTCCGGCATCGCCCTGGACGTCGGGACCAACGTCATCACCGTGCGCGGGACCAACACCTACGCCCAGTCGAGTTCCGATTCCGTCTCTATCGTTCGCCAGCCGGAAGCCGGCAGCGGGGCGATCTTCGAGGATGATTTTGAGGACGGCGATCTCGTCGGATGGACCCAGGACAGCGTGGGGAACTGGACCAACTCCACGTCCACCCCGATCACCGGCAGCCGTTCGCTCAAGCACAACCTCTCCAGCACGGCGACGACCAACTACATTTATGCCCAGCCGGTGTACAGCCTGGCCACGAGCCAGACCGTGTGGCGTTTTAACCTGAAGAACGGTTCTTTCGATCCTTCCGCCAACAATAAGTTCTGGGTCTACCTGATCGCCAATGAAGGGAACCTGCGAAGCTCCACGGTGGACGGATACGCCGTCGGGGTCAACCTGACGGGTTCGGATGACCTCTTGAAACTCTGGCGGGTGACAGACGGGGCCGCGGCCTCCGTGGTTGCGGCCTCCACGCTGGACTGGGGCTCTTCTTTCACCGTCGGCATAGAAGTCACCCGTTCGACAAACGGCCTGTGGGAACTCAAGTATGACGCCAATGGCGGGTTTGACGCCCTGGTATCGGCCGGCATGGGGACTGATACCACCTACACCGTTACGTCGTATTTCGGATTGTTGTTCCAGTGCACCTCGTCCTATGCGGGTCTCCTCCGATGGGATGACATCAGTATTTATTTCACCAATAACGTCAGCCCGGATCCGGACGGTGATGACGACGGGGACGGCATGAGCAACTACGAGGAGTCCATCGCCGGCACCGATCGGGACGACGAGGATTCTGTCTTCACCGCGACCGGCGCGCGGGCCGCGGGCGGTGGCAACCTGATTCAGTGGGGCAGCGTGGCCGGGCGCCAATACAGCATCTCGTGGACGGCGAGCCTGACCAACACGTTCGGCTCGCTGGTCACCGGCCTACCGGCCACGCCGTCGCTCAACAGTTACACGGACACCGTCCACACCGCCGTTACAGCCATCTTCTATCGCATCGGCGTCTCGCTGGCTCCCTGAACCTTATCTCGCATACCTCGTAAAATAAACTTGCGATATCTGTCCGTTCACCTTAAAAGTACACCCTGCGTTGTGAAAACAGACTGCGGGGTGGAGCAGCCCGGTAGCTCGTCAGGCTCATAACCTGAAGGTCGTTGGTTCAAATCCAACCCCCGCTACCATCCTTCGCACTGCGGCCCAGCCAGGAGACCGGCTGGGCCTTGTGCTTCGGATGGCAGGCCAGACGGAGAGCCCGCACGGCGAAGGATGCCCTGCGAAGCTCAAGGCGGAGCCGCAGAGCGAAGAAGGGTACAACCACAATGTACTTTGTTTACTTCCTGCGAAGCCTTCGAAATCCCAAGAAAACTTACGTCGGATTCACCAAGGCCATCGAAACGCGCCTGGCCATTCATAACGCCGGCAAAGTTCCGCACACTTCACGCCATGCGCCATGGGAATTAATCGGCTATATCGCCGTAAAGGATAGAGCACGGGCCCTTGCTTTGGAAAAGTACTTCAAATCTGGATCCGGTCACGCCTTCTGGCACAAGCGGTTCATGTAATAGACGAGCGCATTCAGACCGCACATCACAGGCCCCTGCCGCGGTGACGACGCGATCCCGACACACTGTCCAATAAAACTGTAGCCGCACGCGCGGGATCGCTGGTTCACTCAAGGACCGGGGGACCGGTCCGAGAGGACCTCGAGCCGCTGCGGCGTGAGGCCCGGAGGGTGAGCGGCGCGCGGACAGCGCAGCGAATCCAATCCAGCCCCCGCTACCATCCTTCGCACTGCGGCCCAGCCAGGAGACCGGCTGGGCCTTGTGCTTCCGCCTTCGTCAACGACTATGGCGGACTTTGTCGGATGGCAGGCCAGACGGAGAACCCGCACGGCGAAGGGTGCCCTGCGAAGCTCCAGTCGGAGCCGCGCAGATTAAAAAGGGCAGGCCTGCTTCGAAGGGCAAACCGCCGGCATTGCACCTTTCCCCATAAAAGAGACTTCTGCCTTCCATGAGGTCATTCCATCAGCCCTTCACGGACGCTTGTTCGCCAAATACGATGCAGACAGGATTCGCCGTTCAGACCCCGTCCACCTGGCCGTAGTATTTTTTGTAGCAACCGGGGCAGAGGCCGTGGCTGACTTCAGCCTCCGAGTGATCGCTGATATAGTTCTCCAGGGGAACCCAATGATCCTTTCCGTCCCGGATTTTCCGGCAGAAGCTGCACATCGGTAAAATTCCCCGTAACACCTTCACTTCCTTCAACAGGGTAGCGGTCCGGTCAACGAAGATCGCCAGGACCATGAGAACCAGAAATTGTATGGCCGAGTTGATCCCTGCGAACACCGGAGCCGAAGACCCATTCCAGGACATCACGAACAACAGGCGAAGAATCGGAAGGCCTGCGGCGAAAGCCAGGCCCCAGGCTCGCCCGCTGTACCACGCCCCGAGCACTACGGGCAGTAGAAACGCTATCGGAAAGCGAATTCGGGGGCCTGACATGTAGTCGGCGCCCATCACCGCCGCCGCCAATCCCAGCCAACACGCGATCAGCCATAACTTCCGGCTCCCCGGCGCGCTCATTGCATTCTCCTATCGTCGCGGTCCTTCCCCTGTTTTCATCGTACCTCTGCAGGCCGTCCGCGTTCACCCCGTTTACATTTTTTCTTCACTGGCCGCGGATCACGCGGATCAGGCCGAGGGAAACGCCCGGGTGAATGCGTCGTCGGTGCCGTCGTCGCTCCTGGTGGACCGGAAGGGGGTCATTCGTTTTGCCCACGTCGGCTTCAAAACGGAATCCACGCCGGCGGAGCAGGCCCGGGAGATTGAACTCCTGCTAAGGGAGGCCGGGCCATGAGGAAACTGCTCCTGGCCGTATATGCCGCGGGCTTCGTCAGCCTGATGTCCGGCTGCCAGGTCGTCAAGCCCTGGCAGCGGGGTCATTTGGCGGATTACACCATGCGTCCGGAGCGCAATCCGCAGGAAGACATGTTGCGGGAACATGTCTTCTTCACCCGGGAGGCCGCCGCCGGCGGCCGCGGGGTCGGGGGCGGCGGCTGCAATTGAGCCCGTCGGCACTCCCGCGGCGGACTCGACCTGGAAGGGGCTGATCCCCGCGGGGCAAGAAAGGGCGGATCGACCGACGCGGCATCACGGCAGGGCCGCGCGTAGCGACAGACCACCGAGCCAACCCATCCCGCAGCCACAAGGCACCCACGTTTTCATGACCCCCGCCATTTACTACGTATACGTGTGTCGGGTTCGTAAGACTTCACAATAGTCCGGCAACCTGATTTCAACCGCCTTCGGCTTGGACGACGGGCCCCGGACCGCGGATTGGCTCACTCACCGAGCCGGCTACGGGGCGACTTCGATCCGATAGAACTCCGGGCGCCCGGCCGGGGCCGGGGTGTTGGTCAATGACATCAGCATCGCGGGACATGGCGGCTGGGTCTGGACAGGCTGAAAGGAGGCCTCCCCGTCGAGGGCATCGGCGGCGCAGAGCCGGTACTCGGTGTTCGAGAGGCCCTGCCACGTCACGACGACATCACCCGTGTCCGATGCGCGCACACGCCGCACGAGGAGAGGGTAGTTGTATACCAACTCGAAGGCGCCGGTTTGCGCCCCGCCCAGCATCGGCTGGACGTGCGGGTAGAGCGGGCTTTGCGGCGCGGTGAAACGCAGGGTCTCCCCCACCCCGGCCGTGACCAGGAGCGTCCCGGAGTCCGACTGGAACAGGCGCAGCAAAAAGTTACTCGGGGCGTTCTCCAGCCGCAGTTCGTAGAGGAGTCCGCCGGCCTCGACGGCGGGCTGGATGGCATGCCAGGCGGACCAGTGGGCGGTGGTGACGGCGGATGTTACCGTGGTGTTGGCCTCCACCTCGTCCGGCGCGGGGGCGTGCTGGTAGCCGTAGTACTGGACGTGCTCTTTGCCGTCCAGGTCATAGACCTGCACCGCCGAACCCCCGCGGTTGTCGAGCCCGACGATGAACGCCACGTTGTCGTTGCTCGGGGAGAGCACGCGCGCCCCGGAGGCATCATGGACGGCCATCAACACACCCTCGCGGTTGGTCAGCGTCAAACGCTGGCCCAAGGGGGTGATGTAGTAATAGCTGGCCGGGTGACGGTCCGTGATGAACCACGTCCGGTCCAGGCGGTTACTCCACGCCGCGGGCACCGGCGCCGGCTCGTAGCGCTCGCCGAGCACCCAGTCCGTGACGTAAGGCCCATCGGCCGTGCGGCGCACCAGCGCGGAACGGCCCGAGATGTTCGTGAACAACAGTTCCCGCACGGGCGCCCCGCCCGCGGAGAACCACCCGTTGGTGCGGAGCAGCAGGTTGCTGGTGATCGTCGGCGAGTCGCCGTGGGCGTTCTCCACCCAGGTCAGCGATCCCGGCGCGGACTCGAGGCGGTCATACCCTTCGCTCTTCACGTAGAGGCCCACCAGGCCGTCCAGTTCCGCCTGGGACACGGCCTGGGTGGCGGTCGGGAAGGTCACCTCGTTTGTCGGCCACGGCAGGCCGCTCTTCTCCCGCACGGCCCACTGGAGCACCTTGTCGGCCGTGTCGTTCACCAGGCTGCTGAACATGGAACTCATGTTCATCACCACGGCCACGCCCAGTTTCTGGTCCGGCAGCACGATCAGTACCGCGGAGTACCCGATCGTGGCCCCGCCCTTGCCCGCGACGCGGCCGGCGTAGTCGAGCTTGGGATAGCGCACCGTGTCCCAGCCCAGCCCCGGTTTCATCCAGATGTACTCGTCCAGCGGCACGTTGGTGGCCTGGGCCGTGAGCATCTCCGCCAGACTGTTGGTGGCCAGGAGGCGGGCCCCGCCCGGCGCCAGCCCGTCGGCGAAGATCATGCGGATAAACCGGGCCATGTCTACCGGCCGGCTATACATGCCGCCGGTGCCGTACATGCCGACGAATTCCTCGGGCAGCGGCTGGCCGAACACGAAGGGCAGGGCCAGGTTGTTCACGATGGGAACCTTGTCCTTGAGATACGATGTTCCGTCCATGCCGAGGGGCTGGAACAGGTCCTGGTCCACGACCGCCGTGAATGGCAGGCCGGACGTGTGCGCGTTCTCGATAACGCCCTCGGCCAGGACAAAGCCCGCATTGCAGTAGCTTCGGATGAAGGCGGGCGGAAAGATGGGATAGGTCGAGGCCATGTAGTTGGTGATCCAGGCGTAACGGTCCGAGATGGGCTGGGTGGTGAAATTGCCGTTGAACAGGTCGCCGGGCAGCCCGCTGTGATAGTCCAGCAAGTGGCGCACGGTGATGGCCTCCGCGGCCGGATAACGGCTTTTGAAGCGGAATCCCGGCACGGTGTTGGTGACGGGATCGTCGAGATCCAGCCGCCCCGCGTCCTGGAGCTGAAGGGCCGCCGTGGTGGTGAAGACCTTCGACACCGAGCCGATGCGGAACACCGTGTCGGTCGTGACGGGTACGGACAGCGCGGCATCCGCGAAGCCGAATCCCCGTGCCCAGACCACGTCCTGGTCATCCACCAGGGCCAGGGAAAAGCCGGTGACCTGTTGAGCCGCCATCTGCGCTTCGATCCACGCCGTGGCCTCGGCGATCGTGCCGGTGTAGTTGTTGTCGGCGCCCGCCGCGGAAGGCCGGAAGCCCGCCGCGAGCAGGCCGAGGAGGGTGAGAAGTGCGCGACGGAACTGCGACGATGCCATGTGCTTCCTCCTTGCGTTCCACACCGTATTTTGCCCGACCGCGGCGGGGACGTCAAGGTGAAGGGAGCGATATATCATGGGGTACGGCGTCATCACGCTGCTCTGGAGCGGGCTCGTCCTCACGGCCGGGATTGCGCTGTTTTAACCCGTCTCAAAACAAGTTCTCCCGCCCGGTCGGGTGACCGGGCCTGCAGAAAGACATTGGTGTAGGCCGCGTGCCCTCACGCGGCGGCCCGGAAACCGATGTTGAGACAGGTCCCGGCCCCGGATTTGCCGCGCGCCCAAACAGTTCGCGGACGCGACGGCTCGCGTCCCGCTTTCCTCTCTGCGTCCTCGGCGCCCTCGGCGGTGAATGGGTTTCAGGGTTCAGGGTTCAGGGAGAGACGGCGGCCCCACCGTCCGCAGTGCGCGGCACGAGCCGCCTTCGTCCTCGTCGAATATCCTGGCAATATCCGAGTACGAGAACGAGGAGGAGGACGATTCAGACAAAGTGGATACGTCCCACCACACCGCTTTTTCAGCGGAAATAATACCGAGGCTCAGCCCTCTCGGGTATGCAGCCCTGCATGGTCCGGACTCCGGGGGTAGCTATTCCCTGACACTGCCGGTGATTAAATTCTTAGTGACAGACTAACACATCATCATATAATTGTCAAGGATTATATTGGCTGAAAGACCGGTTGATGAGGGGGCGGTAAGGACTATAATTGCAGGCATGAGTGCTACAGCGGAAAAAGTTGTGTCGGAAGCCTTGAGTCTTCCTCCTGCGCTGCGGGCCTTCGTAGCCGAGAAGCTGATCGAGAGTCTTGATGCGCCGGACGCCCCCCCCCTGTCGGCGAAATGGAAGAAGGAAGTCCTCCGTCGTTGCGCGCAGGTGGATCGCGGCGCGGTGAAGCTTCGCGATGCCGAGGCTGTCTTTGCCAAAGCCTACGCATCGCTCACATGATCGCAGTCCAATTCCATCCCGACGCCGAATCCGAGATGATCAGGGCGGCGGGGTATTACGAGACGCAACAGGCCGGCCTTGGCAAACGATTCCTCGCATCGGTGCAAGACGCCATTAATCGCATCCTGGTTAATCCCAAGCTCTACCCGGTTGTTGAGGCCGATATCCGCCGGTGCCTCACCAGGACGTTTCCTTTCGGCATCCTTTTCAGGGGGCAGCCAGATCGGATCATTATAATGGCGGTCATGCATCTGCACCGCGATCCGGGCTACTGGAAAGACAGAGACAAGTAGCGGGCGTCCAGAGGGCCACGCGGCCCTTTGGCCATGATCCAGCGGCGGGACGCCTACCGGAAAGACGGGGCGCCCGCGTAAGGAGAGGGCTTCTTCATCGGCGTTCCCTGCCGAGAAGCGAGAATAGAACTGTCCGATCAGCGCTCCTGTCCATTTGGCGGCGCGTGATCAGGCCGCGATCAAGGGCTTCGCGAAGCGCCTTTCGAAGCTGGCCGCGGTCTTCGGCGCCTTCCCGCAGCAGGTCGAGGATCGCCCGCATCGGCGACACGACCCGATATTCGACTCCGCGTCGTCGCGGAGGGGAAGAGAACCACGGAATACACGAAAGACACGAAAAGGACAGCGGAGAGGAAAGTAACCGCGGATTACACGGATGCCACGGATGGAGACGGATTCATGGAGGGACGGCGGCCCCGCCGTCGCTGATCCCAACAGAATGAGCTTAACGCAATGGCGCGGAAGGAAACGGCAAGCTGCAGAGAAAGCCGAAGGACTTGCCATTACAGGCAAATCTTCTACAAATTGTCGGGAGTAAGTCCGGTATGTTTGGCGATCCGGCCAAGCATGTGCGGACCTATCTCGTCTCGATCATGAAAAGCGAAGACGAAGTCAGGCCACCCGTGGCGGGAAAGCACCTTGTGAGATCCGGACTGCCGCTTGATCAGCCAACCCACCCGAATGAGCGCAGCGAGAACCTGGCGGGCTTTTGCTGACCGCCATTGACTCATGCGGGAACGGCAAAAAGATCGGTGAGTTCCGGAATTCGTTCGCCATGCTCGAGACGATCCGCGAGGACTCGCAAAGCGAGAGCCTCTACCTTTGCCAGGGCATCTTCCCGGCTGTCGCCGTATGTCATAACACCAGGGAGAGAAGGCACTTCCGCCATCCAACGACCGTCTTGCTCCTGTTCCAGTTCTATTCGCATGGCTGCAAACTCCAAATGGAATATACCCATTAGTCCTGTATCCGGCAAAGATCATTTTTACGCCGTCCGCGCCTCGCGGGCCCGCGAGCCCTTTAGAAATAATTGAACCGCAGAGGGCACAGAGTTCGCGGAGGGGAAGAGAACCACGGAATACACGAAAGACACGAAAAGGACAGCGGAGAGGAAAGGAACCGCGGATTACACGGATGCCACGGATGGCGATCGGAGGATGGGAGAATTCATGGAGGGACGGCGGCCCCGCCGTCCCCGGCGC
>JAHJJH010000042.1 GCA_018823105.1 Verrucomicrobiota bacterium
CCCAACCGGGCGCCGGATTCGAAGTCGCGGATGGCCAGCTTCCGGTGATCGCCTTCGTTATTCGTCACCCGGCGGCCATCCGGCGCGAGGCTGGCGGAGCAGCCGCCGGCGATGCGCCACTGTTTTCCGGATCCCGGATCGAAGCCGATCATCGAGACCCCGCGGGCGCGGAGGGTGGCGACAATCCGGCCGTCGGGCGCAATATCCAGCTCGCGGAACTGGAAACCGGAAAGTACGTCGCGCACGGCGCGGGTCTTGAGGTTCACCGCCCGGATGAGTCGCCCGTCCGTGAAGTAGATTTCTTCGCCGGACGGATGATACGCGAGGGCCCGGGGGGCCAGGACCTGCGTGAGGACTTCGGGTTCGCCGCCGCCGCGGCTTACTTGCACGACCCGGTTACTCTGGAGAAAAGCGATACGCTGCCCATCCGGCGACCAACGGGGGAATTCACCGGGAGAAGCCAGGCACACGGGCTCTGTTTCTCCAACGCGCACCCTGTAGACGCCGTCGGGCCGCTGAAACACCACCCATCCATCGATCCTCCCGGCCAAGCGGTTCAGAGCGGCGGTCTCCTGGTCCGAGGGCCGGCTCTCCACAGGAATTGTGCCGCCTTGGGCGGCCGGAGAAAAATGGTAAAGCAAGCCGGCCAACCCGGCCACGCCCAGCAGCAGGGCCACCAGCTTGGCCCCGAACCGAAACGCCGGTTCAGTACCCTGCGGGCGAGGCGTGTGTACGCGCCGCCAGAAAGGCAGCAAAAGGACCAGCAGCGCGAGGGCGCCGAGGGAATAGCCGTAGACCTGCGTGAAGAGATGATGGGCGATGCTGGTCATCTTGGCCAGGGGCGCCGGGAAGAGCAACATCCGGAACACCATGGCCCAGGCGCCCTCGTAGGCGCCGAAGCCGGCAAAGCCGGAGATTGGCAGGCTGGCCGCGGCCTCCGCCGCGCAAAGGCCGGTGAACACGCGCGGCACGGGCAAAGCCCGCCACCCGTACCCCAGCGGCGCGACCAGTGCGAAGAGGAACAGGTACAGCGACGCGTATTTGAAAAAGCGCACCATCAGCGACAGCACGAAAACCCTCCCGTAGATGCCCGCCTCCCGAGCCTTGCGCAAGTCGTTCACCACTTCATCCAGCGCCTGCTTCCATCGCCGGCCGCGCTCGGCGCCCAACAGCCGCACTCGCGCCACCCGTTCGCCTGCGTACTCCAACAGTCGGGGCAACCAGCGCAGGATCGCGATCATGAGGCCGGCCAGCAGCACGCCAAACCCGATCAGCATCCACAGCGAGCCTCCGCCGAGACCGAGCGCCGCCCAGGCGATCAGCGGCGCCAGGGCGATCATGTCAAAAATGAACGCCAGCGCAAAGCTTGACGACGCCGCGCCGAAGGGAATGCCGAGCCGCGTGGTGATGATATAAATATACACCAACGTCCCGATCCGGGCGGGCAGCAGATCGGAGAACGTGTTGCGCACCAGCACCACGAGATAAAGGGCGATCCTTCCCGGTACATAGCCGGAGGCCCGCAGCACGACCAGATACCGCCAGGCGCGAAAAAGGCTCATGGCCAGAGAGGCCAGCAGAAACAACGCCACACCGCGCGGATCCACGTTCCGGAGCAGGTCCGCCACGTCGCGAACCGAAACATGGCTGAAGAGCCAGGCGAAGATGCCGACGGTGACGGCTACACTGAAAAGGACGTAGGCCAGGTTCTTCTTCATCGGGGGTATTGTACGGCAGAGGAGGAAGGGTGCAACAACTGTAGCTCCGGCGCTCCGCCGCCGGAGATTGTCATTTCCGCCGGCAGAGCGGCGGAACTACAGAAGCATATCTAAAGCGGAGCATTTTCCGGCCAGGTTCCGCGCCACAACGCCGCGCGTTTGAGCTTGTCCCGTGAAAGGGCCAGGAACCCATTCACGCGCAACTCGGCACGGCCGCGCCAGGCCAGCCGGAGCCGGTCGGGCGCGCCCTCGGCGACCGCTGTAAACGTCAAGTAGACGTCCGGTTGCACTCGAGCGGCAGGAAGAATATGCCGGCCAACGACCCGGCCGTCTTGTATCTCTTCCAGGCGGATTTCGTCCGCCGGATCCACGACGCCGCTCACACGCACCCCGATCAGGAAAGGCTCTTTTTCCCCCATCGCCGTCTCAAGAAAGCTTTCCTCGGACGCCGGGGCCCGTGACGAACGCTTCAATCGCCAGGCCTGCATATTCCAGGCCCCGGCGTCGTGCAGGCGCTTTGCATTCCGGCCGTCAGCGTTTTCCGGCTCCGAAGCCCAGACGTGCCGGGGCACCAGATAGAATTCAATCCGGTCGGCGGGTTTCTCCGGCGCGGCCATCTGAAACCGCCGGCTGGAAAGAGGACGGAGTTTCTGGTCGTCCGCGCCCAGGCATCGGCGCCTGCCCCCGGCCTCCGCGATCGCGACCAGGCAGGCCGACTGCGGACTATGCGGGTCGGGATTGCGGACGTCCAGCGACCAGCCGCCGCCCGGCTCCTGCTGAAGACTTCCGGACTCCAACGGACGGAGATCAACGGCACACAGGTCGTGGACGTAACCGCTGGTCTCCATGCGTTCCAATGCCGGGGCATTGGGTTTCATTCCCGTGAAATTGCCGGACACCTCCTCAATACCCGCGGCGCCGGGCGCGAGCATGAGGTGGGTAACCAAGCCCCGGCGCATATTCCGAGCGTTCGTGCCGTAAGGCGTTACTTTCAGGGCGCGATGCCGGTTTTCCATCACCAGGAAATTCGGGCTGGTGCCGGCAAAGACGGCATCACGGTAGTCCCGCCCCAGCATCCGGCTGATGTCGCACATCGCGTTCACGGCGCGATGCGTCCAGAACAGGTTCGCGTCCATGTTTTCCCGGACATAGACCAGGAGCAGGCCGCCGAACACCACGAGCACCGTGGCCAGGCGAAGGCGTGGTGTTCGCGTCGCCCATCCTTCCCGGATCCGCGCACCCGCCAGACGCCAGAACACCATAATGGCCAGCACGACGACGGCGCCCAGGGCCAGACGCCATCCATGCGGCAGTCTTTTTTCCTGGGCCAATCCGGCCTGGATGGGCTGCATCACGCCGAACATGAACGCATAGGCCCCCATGCACCAGCCCAGCAGCCACCGTGGCCACTTGAAACGGTCGAGAGGCGAAGGATTCACTCCCCATGCCGCCAGGCGCGCGACCGCGACGGCCGCCAGCGCCATCGCGCAGGGCACCAGCGGAAGGTAGTACCGCAGCGGACGATAGTGCACCACGGCCAGGAACTGGCTGCCCACGAGGAGCGCCAGGGCCAGCAGGGTTACGGGCGCAAGGCGGGCGCGCTCCTCGGCCGAAGTCGTCCTCCGCACACAGAACGGCACAGACAGAAAAGCCAGGATCAGCATTCCGTGCGCGTGCCGCATATCGGCAAAAAAAGGCTGCCGGGCCCAGGTTCTCCAAAGATCCGGTTCGAGGGCGCGCCCGATCCAATGCGAACTTTCGCGGGCGAGGAACTGGCGGTTGGCCGGGACGAACAAGCCGAGATAGGCGGCGGCGACCAGCGCCAGGACAGCCATGAAAATCCACGTGTTTCTTTTGCGGGCCGGCGGCTGCAGCCACAGGTAGGCCGCCACGACGATCACGAAGTAGGAACTAATGGCCTTGGTCAGGAAAGCCGCGCTCGCCGCCAGGGCCGCCAGCGCAAAACACCACGGGGCGCGCCGCACGGTCCGGGGATCCAACTCGGCGCGGTATCCACAGCCCAGCATCCAGATGGCGGCCAGCATGAAGAAGATCAGGAGCGGCTCGAGCAGGCCGGAACGTCCGTACATCAGGAAAACGTGGTTCACTGCACCAATGATCACGGCCAACCATGCCGCGCCGCGATGATACGGGCGGAGAATCAGGAAAAGAAGGCCGAGCGACAGGAAGGACGCCAGCGCACCCGGCAATCGCATCTGGACAAACCCGACCCCCAGAAGCTTGAACACCCCCGTCATCAGCAGGGTGTGCAAAGGACTGTGCAGGTAGGGCGTCCACTCGTCCGTCCGCCACTGCCCGAACAGCACGCGGGTCCGCGCGCTATGACACTTCGAGGGGCCATCGAACACCAGGCCCGCGGAATCGTCCAGGTCGCCCGGATTATCCGCACGAAGGTGGCCGAAGAGCACCACGGCGGCGTGGACCAGCAAGGCGGCCACCAGCAAAACCAGGCCTATCCGGCCCCATCTCCTTGGGATCCCCATGCCTCCTCCGGGATTCTTCACCCTTACCCCCCTCATCATAAACTCATCCATAATTGTTTAGATGCGGGTAGGGCGGCTTGGCTCAAGCCGCCGCGGCGCAGAGCGCCGCGGCTACAACCAGCCGCGGGCCTTGTAATCCGCGATGATGTCGTCCACTTCCTCCACCAGACTTTTCGCCGGACGGAAACCCAGTTCGCGGTCCGCCTTGGCGCCGTTGAAACTCCGGCTCTTGGTGTAAAAATCCACGCGCCGCCGATACAACGGCGGCTGGATGCCGAACGGCGTGCACACGGCCTCGCACAGGGACCCGAGCCACTGCATCGGCTTGACCGGCAGGCAGAGCCGCGGTGGCAGAACGGCCAGCCGGCCCGCGATGGCCTCCGCCAGGGAGCGCAGGGGCAGCGACTGGCGCCCGGCGATGATGTAGACCTCTCCGCTTCGTTCGGTCTTCTCCATGGCGAGGACGAAGGCGCGCGCGAGGTCCCGAACGTCAATGAAATGCACCAGCGCCATGCCCCGCCCCACGTAGAAGAACCTACCCCGTGCGATCATGTGGAACATCTTGAGCGTCCGCGTGTCGCCCGGCCCCCAGATCATGGCCGGGCGAATCACTACGCCGGGGAGGCGCCCGGAGCGGAAATAGTCCAGCGCGATCTTCTCGCCTTCCATCTTGCTGCGCTGGTAGACATCGCCGGGATTGTACGGCGTCTGCTCGTCGGCCGGCGGATTCTCCACGTGGCCGAGGACGCCGACCGTGGAGCAATGGACGAAGCGCCGGACGCCGGCGGCGATCGAGGCGTCCAACAGGCGTCGCGTGCCTTCAACGTTGACATCGAAAAATTCCGCATCCGGCAGCCCCGCCTGACGAAACAACGCCGCGATGTGGTAGACGCCCCCCACCCCCTCAACGGCGCGAGCCAGGCTGGCCGCGTCCTTCATGTCGGCCTGAACCATCTCGATATCCAAGCCCTGCAATTCCCCGGTTTTCCGCAAATCCCTCACCATGGCTCGGACCGGAATTCCGCGGGACACCAGTTCCCGAACCAACCGACTACCCACAAAGCCCCCGGCGCCCGTTACCAATACCGGCTGACCGCCGTTTGTCATGATCGACCTCTCATGGGCCGGTATGCTTGGTTATTCAACCGTCCGCGTCAATTTTTTCTTTGTCAAAAGCCGTGCGCCCTCTACGCTGTCCGCATGACCCTGCGTTTCTCCCGGGGACACATTCTGGCGGCCGTACTGGTCGCGACCGCGGCCTTGCGACTGCTCTATTTCCAGGAAATCCGGACCCGCCCGGACTTCATCCACCCGGGCCTGGACGCGGGCTACCACGACTACTGGGCGCGCGGGCTGGCCTTCGGGCAGTGGACGCCTCCGCCCGACCAGCCCGATCCGCTGATTCGCACGCAACCCTACTTTCGGCCGCCCGGCTATCCCTACTTCCTTGCGCTGGTCTATCGCCTCACCGGGGGAAATCCCTCACTGGCCCGGCTGGCGCAATTTGTCCTGGGCGTTCTTAACGTTTTCCTGGCTTTCTGGTTTTCGCGACGATGGTTCGGGGAGGCCACCGGCTGGGTGGCGGCCGCCTTGGCGGCCACCTATTGGGTTTTCCTTTACTACGAGGGAGAACTCCTGGAGCCGGCGTTGTTGATTACACTGACATGGCTCCTGCTGCTGGCCCTGGGGCGATGGATGGAAAGCCGGAAGGCGGCCTGGCTGTTCGGGGCCGGTCTGATGCTGGGTTTGTCCGCCCTGGCGCGGCCGAACGCGCTGGTATGGCTGCCCGTCGGCGTGGGCTGGGCGGCCTGGAGTCTTCGCGCAGAGCCGGCCTGGCTCAAGCAAAGCGCGCGGGCGACGTTGCTGCTGCTGGTGGGGACCGCGCTCGTTGTTCTGCCCGTGACGGCCCGGAATTATGTCGTGGCCCGCGATTTCGTGCTCATCTCTTCCAACGGCGGCATCAACTTGCTGTTGGGCCAGGACCCGGAAGCGGTCGCGAACCATGCTTCAAATGAAACGGGCAACTGGAGTTGCTTCGACTATCCCGCGATCCTCTCGCGGGCTTCCGCCGAGGCCGGGCGGCCGTTGAAAGCTTCAGAGGCTTCGAGATGGTTTGGCCGAAAAGCGCGGGAACGGATCTTCGGTCGACCCCGCGCCACCCTGAAGCTGCTCGTGCTCAAGTCGCTGCTTTTCTGGGGTCCGCGCGAAGTGGCGAACAACAAGATCGAGGAACTGGAACGGGCGGCTTCGCCCATCCTGCGCCGGCTCCCCGTTTCCTTTTCTTTCGTACTGGCGTGGAGCCTGGTCGGCAGTGTGCTCCTGTGGAAGAAACGACGCGAGACGGCTCCCGTCGCCGTGCTGCTGCTTCTTTTCATTGCGTCCTACTTCGTTTCGTTTCTCCCGTTCATCGCGGCCGGACAGTACCGCGCCCCGCTGACGCCACTGCTGATGGTCTTCGCGGCCTTCGGGTTGGTCGAGACCGGCCGACTGGTGTTTCAACAGCGGACGCGGGAAGCCGCGATCTGGATCGCGGCGGGGCTGGCTCTTTGGTGGCTGGTAGGGATTAATTATACCGGCTATCGGCTGAACGATGCGCGCTGGCATTTGGCCCGAGCCATCGGCCTGGAACGTGGAGGCGACCTGACGGCGGCGGAAAAGGAATACCGCGAAGTGCTGCGCGCGAACCCGGAACTGGCACTGGCGCACAACCGCCTGGGTGTCGTGCTGGCGCGCCAGGAACGCACCGGGGAGGCTTTGCGCTGTTTCGAGGCCGCCGTGGCCATTGACCCGCGATTGACAGAGGCCCGGTTCAATCTCGGACTGGCCCTCGCGCTGGAGAATCGCGTCGCGGAGGCCATCCCCCATTTCGAATGGGTATTGAAAGAGCAACCCGGCCACGCGGATGCCCGGCAAAACCTGGAGCAGGCGTACCGGTTGACCGGACAGCCGGAAAAAGCCAAGGCGCTGGCCGAGGCACTTAAACGCAACCGACCCATCCAGCCAACCGATTGATCGGGATAGGTAGGGCGGCTTGGCTCAAGCCGCCGCTTTTCGGCGCGTTGAGCCAACGCGCCCCACCTTAGATCACGGTCACGGCTCGACATAGGCTCGGCCTGTGCGATACAGCGCCAAGCGTTCCCTGATACCCCGTTTGAATGAGTCCGGAGCGGCAGCGCTCATTTCCAGCGCGCGTTGCGCGGTCTGTTCGGCATCCTCGTAATGGCCGGCCGCCGCCAGCGCCGCGGCGAGCGTATCCAGATACTGCGGATTTGATTGAGAGGCCAATCGGTCCGCCTCCGTCGCCAGGCGAATCGCTTCTTCCGGATCCCGGTTGGCCGGATCGGGCGCGACGGCCAGCATCCAAGCCAACTGGTTCAGCACGTCCGCGTTACCCGGCGCCAGGTCGGCGGCCCGCCGGCCCAGGGCCTGCGCCTCGCGCGCGCGGCCCAATTGCCAGAGCACCATCGCCCGCGTGCCCAGCAGGTCCGGGCGCCCGGGATCCAATTCCAGCCCGCGGGCCAAAAGTTCGTCGGCACGCAAAAGGTTCCCGCTACGCGCGCATACCAGG
>JAHJJH010000043.1 GCA_018823105.1 Verrucomicrobiota bacterium
CGGCGCGCCGCAAGCGGCGGCCCTACAACAGATATATCGGATAGCGGATAAAACGAGGACACGACCATGGCTGAAAAAATCAATCTGACCGTCAACGGCGTGCCACGAACCGTCGAGCTGGAGGGCTGGGAGAAGCTGCTCGACATCCTGCGCGAGAATCTCGACCTAACCGGCGCGAAGCGCGGCTGCGACGACGCGAGCTGCGGCGCGTGCACCGTCGTGCTCAACGGCGAGGCCGTGCAGGGCTGCATCACGTCCGCGGCCAAGTGCAAGGATGGTAACGTCATCACCATCGAGGGCCTTTCGAGCGGCGTCGGGAAGCTGCATCCGATCCAGCAGGCGCTGGTGGACGCCGGCGCGGTGCAGTGCGGTTACTGCACGCCCGGTATCGTCATGCGGCTCTACGCGCTGTTCAACAAGAAGCCCGACGCGACGGACGAGGAGATCCTCGACGCGCTGGAGATCCACCTGTGCCGCTGCACCGGCTACGAGGCCATCTTCGAGGGCGCCAAGCTGGCGCGCGCGTACTTGAAGAAGGCATAGCCTGACGTCTGATGCGCGATGTTGTCATCCCGAACGAAGTGAGGGATCTCCAATTCCACTAGCGCGAAGGAGATCCCTCGTTGCGCTCGGGATGACACTGTCGTGTTAACAACTGTCTTTTGGCTGGATGTAAGGCATAGCGCGCCGGTACTGCTCAAACTGCTTTGCCTATGCGGAATTGCCGGCCGCATTCATCAAGGTTGACTGTTTGAGTACGCTTTGATATTGGGGGCCTGTAGGGGTGCTCATGCAGAATAAAGGTCGCCGGCTGATAGAGTGGGCGTTTGCCTGCCTGGCTTGCTTGGCCGTCTGGACATCGGCCGAACAGGTCGTGGTCGTTATCACCAACAAGTTTTTTTTATTCGCTTCTCCCTTTGGCGACACGCCTGAAGCTACCTCTAGAGTTATCAGCAACCTAGTGGTCCCTTCGGCAGCCGGTGTAAGAATACATAAGTGGAAAGGAGATGGCTATATTTCGGCAACCGTAGGCGCTAATCTTACATGGGGATCGGTTGGCTCTAATCGGATTGCCCGCGGCGAAGGATTTTGGTTGGAGACTATAGGCTCGTTTGAACGAACGGTGATCATTACCGGGGCGTTGACCACGGCGTCGGTGGTCACAAATTCCTTTACTAATGGACTGTCCCTGGCCGGCTATCCCTACCTGGCTCCCGTGGCCATGAACGGGATGAACTTCACCAACATCCTGACGCCTTATATCTGGGGCGATCGAATCTACACGTGGGATTTCACCGGCCAGGTGTACCGCCTCTTTTTCTATGACGGCGGAGGAGAGTTGGGCGGTGGCTGGCAGGATGCGGACGATCCCGGCCACCCGACCGACTATATTCTTCAACCTATAGAAGGCTTTTGGTTCAACAAAATAAGTGGCGCCACCATCACCTGGAAGGCCCCTGCGCCATGACATCTGCTCGACCGGTGCGAAGAACCCGGCTGCGTCTGAAAGCAGTCTTCTTACTCCACGCCTTGGTAATGACGTGGATTGGCGCCGTTGAATGTCCGGGCGTGCTAGTTATTTGGGCTGAAAGCAGCTATACGAATAAGGCCAAGGCGCCGGATGGCAGCTTCCTGCCCACGAATGCGGTGGTGCAACTCCTTGGATCTCGAGGTGCCCCGGCCATGGGGCCAGACTTGAATTTCGGGTATCTGCAAGGAGTAGAAACTAATTGGTCCGTTGAAGATACGGCCCGCGTACCAAAGCCCGGATTCATTATCGGATATGATCCGAACATCACCAACGCGGTCAAGAGGTGCGTGGTGCGCGTTCTCCTCCCGTCCGGCCCGTATATGGGCGATGGCTATTCCATACCCAATCCCACCGTCTCCAATGGCCTTTGGATAGCCCAGACGGGGATGTATGACCCCGATGTGTTTGAATTCAAATTCCACATTGATGCCACTAACTGGTTATTCATCGCCCTCGATCCGCAGCAGGATTCCGATGGGGACGGGCTTACGGATCGGTGGGAGTGGTGGAATTTCAATAACCCGACGAACGCCCTGCCCGGCGACGATCCGGATGGCGACACGGCCCCCAATTTTTCCGAACAGGCTGCGTGCACCGATCCGAATGATTCCAACTCATTTCTCCGTGTTGAAGGTCTGCCGGTGTCCGAATCCGAAGGCGGCGTGAGGATCAGTTGGTGGGCGCAGAGCAACGTGAGCTACGGCGTGGATTTTTCAACCGGTCTCGTCGAGGATGCTTGGTCCTTCATTAACCTGTTCAGCAACATAGTGCTTCCGGACACGTCGCTGTTCGTCACCAACATCCCGGGGATCAGCGAACGCGCCGTGTATCGGTTGGTGGTCTACCCGGCGGGTCCGTGATCCAAGACCGCAGAAAAGGCATTTCGGCATGAACCATACTCAAATCCCTTCTAAATCCAGCCTGTGGGACCGGATTCAAATCGTGCAGGGCGACATCACCCGGCAGGCAGTGGACGTCATTGTGAACGCGGCCAATACCTC
Organism: Verrucomicrobiota bacterium; assembly: GCA_018823105.1. Classification (GTDB taxonomy): domain Bacteria; phylum Verrucomicrobiota; class Kiritimatiellia; order CAIQIC01; family JAGNIJ01; genus JAGNIJ01. The sequence goes on from JAHJJH010000043.1 coordinate 2,533, forward strand.
GCTGCTGGGTGGGGGCGGCGTGGACGGGGCGATTCACCGGGCGGCCGGGCCTGAACTCCTCGAGGAGTGCCGGAAACTCGGCGGCTGCCCGACCGGGGAGGCCCGCCTGACGCGGGGCTATCGCCTGCCGGCCCGCTACGTCATTCATACCCCCGGCCCCGTCTGGTCCGGCGGCCGGCGCGGGGAGCCGGACCTGCTCGCCTCCTGCTATCGCCACGCCCTTGAACTGGCCGCGCAGCACGGCGTGCGCACCATCGCCTTCCCGTCCATAAGCACGAGCGTCTACGGCTATCCCATTCGACAGGCCGCGCGGATCGCCCTCTCGACCGTCGCAGCGTTCCTGCAGGACCACGCGAAAATCGAGAAAGTCGTGCACGTCTGTTTCTCGCCGGAGGATTACGAGGTGTATTCCTCTGCGCTGGCGGAGTTGGTCGGCTCCTGATCCGCCGGGCGGTCGCCGCGTGGGGGCACGCGGCCTACAGCACCCCAATCCTGCGAATGTTGTAGGCCCGGTGCCCTCACCGGGCGCTGTCGGGAACCCGTGGGATACCTTCTCCGGCTGGGACCCCCGCGGAGACGGGAAAGCAAGTTGTGCGTGCCTTTTTCCCGGGGATCATTCATAATTACTAAACAGTCGGGAATCTGAAACAAGCGGGAGGCTCACAGTCATGGCATACGATCTGATCATCCGTAAGGCGCAGTTGCGTCGTCACAAGGGGTTGGTGGACATCGCGATCGAGAAGGGCGTGATCGGAAAGATCGCGCCGAAGATCGCGGGCCGGGCCGGCAAGGTGATCGACGCCGGCGGGCGGCTGGTGACCGAATCGTTCGTGAACACCCACCTGCACCTCTGCAAGGTCTACACGCTCGCGATGCAGGACACCAAGGCGCTGTCCGCCTACCACGGCGAGAGCATGGGCGCGGCGATGACGGCCATCGAGCTGGCCGCGCACGTGAAGGAAAAATACAAAGAATCGTGGATCATCAAAAACGTGCGCAGGGCCCTGACCCATGCCGCGCGCAACGGCAACACGCATATTCGCGCGTTCGCGGACGTGGACTCGAAGGCCAAGCTGATCGGCGTGAAGGCGCTGATCAAGGCCCGCGAGGAGTTCCGCGGCATCGTGGACGTCCAGGTCGTCGCGTTCCCGCAGGACGGCGTGGTCCGCGAGCCGGGCACGACCGACCTGATCCGGCAGGCGATGGACCTCGGCGCCGACGTGGTCGGCGGCATCCCGTGGATCGAGTACACCGACGCCGATTCGCAGAAGCACGTGGATGAGATGGCCAAGATCGCGCAGGCGTACGACACGGACCTCTCCATGCTGGTGGACGACGCGGGCGATCCCGGCCTGCGGACGCTGGAAATGCTGGCGCTCAAGACGATCGAGACCGGCCGCATCGGGCGCTCGCTGGCGCACCACGCGCGGGCGATGTGCATGTATCCCGAGCCGTACTTTCGCAAGGTCGCCGCGCTGCTGCGCAAGGCCGGCATGGGCGTAGTCAGCGATCCGCACACCGGCCCGCTGCACGCGCGGGTCAAGGACCTGCTCGCGGAGGGCAACTTGGTATGCCTGGGGCAGGACGACATCGCGGACGCCTATTACCCCTTCGGGCAGAACAGCATGCTGGAGGTCGCGTTCCTGAACGTGCACCTGCTGTGGATGACCACGTTCCCCGAGATGGAAACGATCTACGACATGATCACGACGCTCCCGGCGAAGGCGATCAACGTGAAGAACTTCCAGGTCAAGGTCGGCGCGCCGGCGCACCTGGTCGTGCTGGACGCCCCGAGCGTATACGAGGCGCTCTGGTATCACCGCGCGCCGCGGCACGTGATCAGCCACGGCAAGCTGGTGAACCTGAAGGACCTGCCGGCCTGACGAAGGGGCGCGGCGATGCCGGAACGGAAAACGGGAGAGGATTTTCCCCTCTCGGAAATCCCGCCGGCTCTCCGGCGGGATTTCTGGTCCAATGCCGTCGTCCTGCTGGGCTTTACCTTTTTCACGGCCACCATGTGGGGCGGGGGCAAGCTGGGGACCGGCTTGCCCTTTCGTTCCATGCTCTGGACGGTCGGTGCCGGGAACCTGCTCCTGGGCCTGTACGTTGCCGTCCTGGGCCTGGCCGCCCAGCGCAGCGGGCTGAATAGCGTCCTGATGGCCCGCTACAGCTTCGGCGACTGGGGCAGCAAGCTGACCGACCTGCTGCTCGGCGTCACCCAGATCGGCTGGTATGCCTGGGGCACCGCCACGATCGCCATCATGTTTGTGAAGTTGCTGGGCCTGCCGGCGGGCTTCGAAAAGCCCCTGATGGTGGTCTTCGGCCTGTTGTTCTGCTGGACCGCCTATTTCGGCTACCGCGGGCTGGAGGCGCTCTCGATTGTGGCCGTGCCGATGATGACGATCCTGATCTTTTGGAGCATCGGCCGGGCGACCAGCGATATCGGCGGGTGGGCCAAACTTTGGGGGGTGACCCCGTCGCAACCGATCTCCATCCGCGAGGCGATCACGATCGTGTTCGGCACCTTCGTCAGCGGAGGGACCCAGGCCACGAACTGGACGCGTTTTGCCCGGACCGGGAAAATTGCGCTCGGGGCCAGCCTGATGGCATTCTTCATCGGCAACGGGCTGATGATTTTCTCCGGGGCGTACGGGGCGCTGGTCTACCAGCAACCGGATATCGTCGAGGTGCTCCGGCTGCAGGGCCTGCTGGGCTGGGGCCTCCTGATGCTGATCCTGAACATCTGGACCACGCAGGACAACACCATCTACAACTTCTCCGTCGCGGGCTGCAACCTGTTCCGGACC
>JAHJJH010000044.1 GCA_018823105.1 Verrucomicrobiota bacterium
AGCCCGGCGTCCATGCGCGCCTGGCGGGCCTCAAGTTGGGTCGGGCTGTCCCCGCGCAAGGCGGCGATCTGGAGATCGGAAAAACCGTTCTCCTTGGCCTCCCGATGTACATCCAGCGGAAGCGGGCGGCCCGCCGGGCTGGCCACGATCCGGTGCTCGATCTCCACGATCTGCTGCATCTGGTCGATGAACCAGGGATCGATATGCGTGACCGCGGCGATCCGTTCGACGGACATGCCGTGATCGAGCGCGTACTTGATGTAGAAATGGCGCTCGTTGTGGGGCGTCGAAAGGCCCTCCTCCAGCCGGTCGGGGTCTATGCGCTCCACCTCCCGGCGGCCCAGCCCGTCCACGCCGATCTCCAGGCCGCGGAACGCCTTCTGCAGCGCCTCCTTGAAGTTCCGGCCGATGGCCATGGTCTCGCCGACGGATTTCATGCTGACGCCGAGCCGCGGATCGGCGCCGGCGAATTTTTCGAAGGCAAAGCGAGGCACCTTGACCACGCAATAGTCCAGCGTCGGCTCGAAACTGGCGGGGGTCTCGCGCGTGATGTCGTTGGGCAACTCGTCCAGCGTGTAGCCCACGGCCAGCTTGGCGGCGATCTTGGCGATGGGGAAGCCGGTGGCCTTGCTGGCCAGCGCCGAGCTGCGCGACACGCGCGGGTTCATCTCGATCACCGCCATGCGCCCGGTCTTCGGGTTCACGGCGAACTGGACGTTGGAGCCGCCGGTCTCCACGCCGATGGCGCGCATGACCTTGATCGTCGCGTCGCGCATCTCCTGGTACTCGGCGTCCGTCAGCGTCTGGGCCGGCGCCACGGTAATGCTGTCGCCGGTGTGGATGCCCATCGGGTCGAGGTTTTCGATGGAGCAGATGATGACCACGTTGTCCTTGCGGTCCCGCATCACCTCCAGCTCGTATTCCTTCCAGCCCCAGACGGATTCCTCGATCAGGACCGTGTGCTTGAGGCTGGCCTTCAGCCCGCCCGCGGCGATGCGCTGCAGTTCGTCCATGTTCCGGGCCGTGCCCCCGCCGGTCCCGCCCAGCGTGAAGCTGGGCCGGATGATGACGGGGAAGCCGATCTCCCGGGCGGCGGCCTCGGCTTCCTCCAGGCTGGTGACCATTTGGCTCTCCAAACATTCCAGGCCGGCCCCGGCCATGGCGGCTTTGAAAAGTTGGCGATCCTCCGCCCGCTTGATGACCTCCAGGTTGGCGCCGATCATCTCGACGCCGTACTTGTCCAGGATGCCCCGCTCGGCCACCTCGATGGAGACGTTCAGGCCCGTCTGGCCCCCGAGCGTGGGCAGCAGGGCGTCCGGCCGCTCCTTGGCCATGATCTTCTCGATCGCTTCCGGCGTGATGGGTTCCACGTAGGTGCGGTCCGCCGTCGCCGGGTCGGTCATGATCGTCGCCGGGTTGCTGTTGACCAAGACGATCCGGTAGCCCTCCTCGCGCAGGGCCTTGCAGGCCTGCGTGCCGGAATAGTCGAACTCGCAGGCCTGGCCGATGACGATCGGCCCGGACCCGATCAGCATGATTTTCGAAATGTCGGTGCGTTTGGGCATGGCGGATCAGAGAGTGAATGGTGAATGGTGAATAGTGAATGGTCGGGGGGCGCTAGAGGTCATAAGTTTCAGGCTCCTCACGAAGATATTGATGATCTGGCGCATTCTTGCAGAAGTCATCGGCCCGATTGATCATAGCCATGAGCATAGCTCCCACTTCCTGCCATAGCTCGTCAAGTCGGTCATGCACCTCAGAAGTAATGTAGTTCATATCCAGAGCATGATCGAGCCATGCCTGTGTTTCCATTGCCTCTCCGAGGGCCTCGTCGATCTTGTTAACAAAAGCGGCCTTATAGCGGCGGCGAGCCCAGGCTTCGGCGAGCAGGGCGGTGGTGGCCCTTGACGAACGGCGAATCTGGCTCGTCAACGAGTAGCGTTCTTCCGGGGGGAAACGCTTGGAGACCTCGTAAATCTCCTTTGCACCTGCCCGCGCCTTTTCATAGGTTTTCAGGTCCCTGAATGATCTGGCTATGCTCATTATCTCCCCACTATTCACTACTCACCATTCACTATTCACTCCCACTCAATCGTCGCCGGCGGCTTGGAGCTGATATCATACACCACCCGATTCACGCCGCGGACTTCGTTGATGATGCGGGAGGCGATGCGGTCGAGCGTCTCATGCGGCAACCGGAACCAGTCGGCCGTCATACCGTCCCGGCTCGAGACGGCCCGCACGGCCACGACGTTCTCGTAGGTCCGCTCGTCGCCCATCACGCCGACCGTCTGCACGGGCAGCAGCACGCAGAAAGACTGCCAGATGTCCTTGTGATTCGGCAGGCGGCGGAGTTCCTCCTGGAGGCGAACCTCGGCCTGCTGGAGCAGGGCGACGCGGTCCGCGGAGACCTCGCCCAGAATGCGTACCGCCAGTCCCGGCCCCGGAAACGGCTGGCGATCCACCACGGTATCCGGAAGACCCAGCTCGCGACCGAGCTGCCGGACCTCGTCCTTGAAGAGGTCGCGAAGCGGCTCGATGAGCTCGAACTGGAGATCCGCCGGCAGCCCGCCGACGTTATGGTGGCTCTTGATCGTGACCGAGGGTCCGCCGGAGGCGGAGACACTCTCGATCACGTCCGGGTAGAGCGTGCCCTGCGCCAAAAACCGGAGGCGTCCCAGCTTGCGCGCCTCCTGGGCAAAGACGTCGATGAACGTGGCCCCGATGACCTTTCGCTTGTGTTCCGGGTCGGTGACGCCGGCCAGCCGTTCCATAAACAGCCCGCCGGCTCGGGCCACGCGCAGGTCCATACCGAAGGTCCGTCCGAAGGTTCCTTCCACCTGTTCGGCCTCGCCCGACCGGAGCAGCCCGTTGTCCACGAAGACGCAGTGCAGTTGCTGGCCGATGGCCCGGTGGAGCAGGGCCGCGACCACGGACGAATCCACGCCGCCGCTCAATCCGCAGAGGACCTGCTCATCGCCGACCTGTTCCTGGAGGCGGGCCACGCTTTCCTTTACGAAATCTGCCATCTTCCAGTCGCCTCGGCAGCCGCAGACATTGAAGAGAAACCGATGCAGGATCTCGGCCCCGCGCGGGGTGTGGGCGACCTCGGGGTGGAACTGGAGGGCATACAGTTCGCGCGCCGGGTCAGCCATGGCGGCCACCGGGCAGGATTCCGTGCCGGCCAGGACGACGAAGCCGGGAGGAGGCTCCTCCACCTGGTCGCCGTGGCTCATCCAGACATCCAGCGTGGGCGGCAGATTGCGGAAGAGGGCGTCCGCCTGCCGGATGGAGATGACCGCACTGCCGTATTCCCTGGCCCGGCCGGGCTGGACGCGCCCGCCCAGGTCGCGGCCCATGAGTTGCATGCCGTAGCAGATGCCCAGGACGGGGATCCCGAGCGTGAAAAGCGCCGGATCGCCGGCCGGCGCGCCCGGGGCCAGGACGCTGGCGGGTCCGCCGGAGAGTATGATACCAAGGGGCTTCCGGGCCGCGAGATCGCCGGCCGGCGTGTCGAAACGCAGGATCTCGCAGTACACCTGTTGCTCGCGGACGCGGCGAGCTATCAATTGGGTATACTGCGACCCGAAGTCCAATATGACGATTCGGTCGTGCATGATGGAGCCACGGCTGGATAAAAAAGTCGCGTTCTCATAGCACATGGCGGCGCCCGGCGGCAATCCCAAACAAAAAACAGGCCACCGGGATTGTCGCTGACCGCTACCAGGGGCCTGCATCACTTCCAGCCTTCGCCCGGCTCGAAATGTCCGGGTAGCGCGGCTCGGTGCCGAAGCCTTTGGCGGCCAGCAAGCGGGCCTTCGCGACGGTATGCCGGCTTGCTCCTCGCCGGCTTTGCGGTCATTATCTTGACCGTCACGTGGATGAATCTCTCGCGGTTGTTCGCGGGGCTGCATGGTTATGCGATGTGATAATCGAGGACGACGACGAGAACGAGGACGAGAAGGAGAAGACCGGGTGAAAAAACGGTGGATGCTGGCAGGGGCGGTGTTCGTGATGGTCGCGGTGTCCGTACTGGCGGAGGAGGCGCCGATGGAGACGCCGGCCGGCTGGAGGCTTGTCGTCAGCCCCCTCGTTGGCGCGGACCGCAATGAAATGGATGTCCGCCGGGGCGAGTGGCGATCCCTGGAGACCGACACGGGCCCCGAGTACGGCCTGTTCGTCATGGCCCTGCATCCCAACGTGGTGATCAACAATTTCCTGTTCTATGCAAACGTCAACGACTGCGACGTGTGGGGCGACCTGCTTTTCGTGAATTACTACGCGAATGCCAAGGCGGCGCTGACGTGGAATGCGGGGGCGGGCTATCTCTACCACGAGATCAAACCCAAGGGCAGCAAGATCACGGTGAAAGTGCCCATGGTCAAGGCCGGGCCCGTGTTTCGCCTCAAGGCGCTGCACCTTTCACTGAATCCCTATCTCGGATACGGCTGGGAGCGGGTCGAGACGCCCGGCGGCGAGCAGGACAACGACTCCTTCCTTTACGGATTAACCGTCGGCTGGCGCTGGCGCATGCTGGAGGCGGGGATCAATTACTACTACCAGGACAGCCAGGGCCTGAAGCCGGATGAGGATTTCAACGTGCTGCGCGCCCGGTTGATCGGCATGATCAGCCGGCAATGGGGCCTCGGTGCCAGGGTGGATGTCATGGAGCATTCCACCTCGAAGGACCTGTCGTTCCTCGCGGGCCCGGTGTTCATGTTTTAGCGCGGGGTGAAATGTGACGCGGGCGTCTCGCCCGTGGTTGGCGTTGTAGCGGCGGCTCCCCGCCAGGGGCGGGGCATGCTGTGAGCTTGCCCCGCGTTCCGCGGGGCCGCCCTCCCGGCGTTTCGTAGAAAAGCCGCTACAGGAGCAGATGGTTGGAAAGACCCGTACGAATGAAACGCGTTCGCCTGGACCAGCGGTTGGTGGATCTGGACCTGGCCGAGAGCCGGGAGAAGGCGCAGCGCCTGATCCTCGCGGGGGAGGTCACGGTGGACGGGCAACTCCGGGACAAGCCCGCCTTTCCCACGACCGAGGAAGCCGTTATCGTGGTAAAGGCGCCGGCGCGTTTCGTCAGCCGCGGCGGCGACAAGCTCGAGGCCGCCTTCGAACATTTCAAGCTGGATGTGACGGGGCGTATATGCCTCGACGTCGGCGCCTCGACGGGCGGTTTCACGGACTGCCTGCTCCAGCACGGGGCCGCGCGGGTCTATGCCGTGGACGTCGGGCGCGGCCAGTTGCACTGGCGGCTCCGGCAGGATGCGCGGGTCGCGGTGATGGAGGGGATCAACGCGCGATACCTGTACCCGGAGAACTTCCCCGAGCCGCCCGACATGGCCACGGCGGACGTTTCTTTTATTTCGCTGACGCTCGTCCTCCCCGCCCTGGCCCGGGTGCTGGTCCCCGGGGGCCGGATCGTCACCCTCATCAAGCCCCAGTTCGAGGCCGGCCGCGAACAGGTGGGGCGGGGGGGCGTGGTGCGCGACCCGGCGATTCACGAGGAAGTCCTTCGGCGGATTCGGACTTTCGGTGAGGGGGAAGTGGGTTTACTATGGAAAGGATTTATTCCGTCGCCGTTGAGGGGACCGGCGGGCAACGTGGAGTTCCTGGCGCTCTGGGAGAAGGGAAGCCCATGAAAAGACTTGGCGTATTGGCGAACTGCCGCAAGCCGGAGGCCGCCGCTGCATTGAAGCGTCTGACGGGTTATGCCGACAAACTGGGATTGGAACTGCTCGTCTGCGATGAAACCGCGCGGGCGCTGCCCGGCAGCCACAAGGTCGCCCCGGGTAAATTGGCCGGCCGGATTGACGCCCTGCTGGCCCTGGGCGGCGACGGGACGTTGTTGCACGGCGCGCGTCTGCTCGCGGGCAGCGAGGTCCCCGTGCTCGGCGTCAATCTCGGGCAACTGGGTTTCCTGACCAGCGTGAGGGAGGACGATCTGGAGCGGGCCTTGCAGAGCCTGATTCAAGACCGGTACACGACCTCCGTGCGTGCCGTGGCGGAATGCCGGCTGATCCGTCGGAAAAAAGTCCTCGGCCGCTATCGCGCGCTCAACGATATCGTCATCGGCTGGGGCGCCTCTTCGCGCCTGATGACGTTGAACCTGCTGATCGACGGCGAGCAAGTGGCCTCGTACCACTGCGACGGCCTGATCGTGGCGACGCCGACGGGCAGCACGGCGCACGCCCTGTCCGCCGGCGGGCCGATCCTGCACCCGGATTGCCCCTGTTTCGTGGTTTGCGCGATCTGCCCGCACACCTTGAGCAACCGGCCCCTGGTGCTGTCGGACCAGAAACAAGTGACCGTTGAAGTGACGCGTACGGCGAGCCATCTCCTCCTGTCCGTGGATGGCCAGGAGGAGCCGTCGGTGGAGCTCGGCGACCGCGTGGAGATCCGCCGCAGTCCGCACAGTGTTCGGCTGGTGCTGCTGCCGGAGTACAGCTACTTCTCCGTGCTCCGCCAGAAACTGAACTGGCGCGGGTCCAGCGTTTGACGCCACGCCCCTCCGTCACTTCTTTCTTGCGGCGGGAAAAGGGGTCGGGAGTCTTTTATTCGGAGGAGAGTCAATAAGACTCCCGACCCCGTTTCCGCGCGTTGTGACTGGTTCCCCGGCAGGAGATTATGAGTCAGCGGGCGGGCGGGCGCGGCCGGCGGCTTCGTAAATGGCGCGGGCGGAGACGTTCTGCTCGCGAGCGAGCCGCAGGCAATCCTCCATTTCGGGCGCGAAGGTGATGTCCTCGTCCCGCCAGCGGCCGATCTTGATCTTCACCGGGCCGTATGCCGTCTGTACTTCCGCGAAGCGGCGCTCCAGCATCGTGCGGGCGGTCAGGTGCTCGCGCACGCCGAACGTCGTGCAGCCGCGGAACACCAGGTCCAGCAGCCTGTCGCGGTCGGCCGGCCGGCAGAGGACGGTCAGCAGGACGCCCGGCCGCTGTTTTTTCATCTGGGCGGAAAGCATGAACACATCAAGGGCGCCGGCCTCCAGGAGGCGGCTGGATAACGCCCCGAGCAGTTCCGGCGTGGTATCGTCCACGTTGCACTCGAGGACGAGGCACGTGTCGCCGACCGTGCCGGCGGCCGGGGCTTCCAGGAGCGTGCCCCGGATCAGGTTCGGCCGGCGGTCGAGCTTCCGCTGTCCGAAACCATAGCCGACCCGCAGAATCCGACTGCCGGCCGGCGGCGTTTCCAGGGAACGCCAGGTGGTCAGCAACGCCGCGCCGGTGGGGGTGACCAGTTCGTGCGGTTC
>JAHJJH010000045.1 GCA_018823105.1 Verrucomicrobiota bacterium
GTAAACGAGCAAAGCTAAAGCCTCCGGGCACAACGAAACCCGGTGTTGTTGTTCTCGTCGGTCAAAACGTGTCCCTCCCGGTACGAGACCCGCGCGCCCGGCCGGCCGGTTTGGCGCCAAGCTGTCATGGAGGCCGCACCACGGCGCGGACATAATTGATCCCGTTTTTCTTTGTATGCACGATGTCGATTTTTTGTTAAACTGAAATCGAACACACAGGAGAAGTCTGATGAAAAGAATGCGGCGATACACGGTTGGTTGGTTTGTTCTGATGTCTTGCGGTATGGCCATGGCCTGCACCACCACCATTGTCACGCCGGGGGCATCCGAAAGCGGCTCGATGTTTGTGACCCATTCGGATGACGGACATCTTTCCGACGCCCGATTGATGTATGTGCCGGCCGCGGATCACCCGGCGGGCAGCGAACGTCCGGTCTACTACGATGCCTGTTCCATCGGCGAGCTCGAGCAGTACGCCAGTTTTATGTACAGCCGCTACACGGGAAAATCCCGCGGCCCCGATTACGAAGCGCCGGGTCTTCCACAGACGGAGCCGATCGGTTTCATCCCCCAGGTGGAGCACACGTACGCGTACTTTGACGGCAATTATGGAATCATGAACGAACATCAGCTCATGTTCGGGGAATGCACCGACGGCAGCAAAACCGACGGCACCCTGCCCGGACCGAACCGTCTTTTCTACAGCGCGGAACTGGCGCGCGTGGCCCTGGAACGCTGCACGAAGGCTGTGGACGCGGTCAAGTTGATCGGCGAACTTATTGATACCTACGGATATTACGGCACGGGCGAAACACTGCCGGTGGCCGACCCGAAAGAGGCCTGGGTCATCGAAATGGTGCCGGGGCCCGGTGATGTGCCCGGGCTTTGGGTCGCCCAGAAGGTGCCGGACGGCGAAGTATTCGTCGCGGCCAATGAGTTGCGCATCCGGGACATTGATCCGGAGAATCCGGATCAGATGTTCAGCACCCATCTCTTTTCAACCGCCACCGCGCAGGGCTGGTGGAAACCGGAAGACGGCAAGCTCGATTGGCTCGAAACCGTCAGCCTGGGCGAATACAACCATCCATATTACTCGCTGCGCCGCGTGTGGCGCCTGATGACCAGGCTGGCCCCGTCTCACCTTTTCAGTCCCTGGGTGGAGGACGGCTATACGCGCGCCTATCCGTTCACGATTAAGCCGGACAAGAAACTGACACGCGAAGAGGTGATGGCCCTGCACCGCGACCACTACGAGGGGACGGAATTTGACTTAACGAAAGGCGGGGCGGCAGGACCGTTTAGCTGTCCATATCGTTATCTGGGCGACTATGACGCAGGCGGCGACGTGGCCGATCCGACCAAGAAACGCGATGGGGCCTGGGAGCGCGCGCTGTCCGTCTACTACTGCACATACGTTTTTGTGTGCGAAGGCCGCCAGAACCTGCCGGATCCGATTGGGGGGATTCTCTGGTTCGGCAATGGCAAACCCTTGGAGACCTGCTTCACGCCGTTTTATGCGGGGATCACCGCAATCGCTCAACCCTACAAGACCTGCGATCCGCGCATGTTCACGCGCGATTCGGCGTTCTGGGTTTTTAACTTCGTGGAAAACTGGGCGGCGCTCAATTACGTGGCCATTCACGCGGACATCGTGTCCAAACGCGAAACGCTTGAAAAGGAAGCCTTCGAGGCCATCGTCGCCGCCGACGCGGAAGCGCTGAAACTCTATCAGGAAGACCCCGACAAAGCGCGGGCATGGCTGACGGAGTTCTGCATGAATATGGCCAGCCACACGTTTCTAACCTGGCAGGATTTCAGCGACCGGCTGGTCGCTGAATATGCCGACGGCGCCATGAATTATCCGGGGAAACTCAATGAAAAGAAGGGTTACCCGAAGGATTGGCTGATGACGACCAGCTGGCCGAATGGACCGACGAAATATGCAAAACCCGAGTAAACCGTGAACAAGAAGCATCAGGATCCAATCGGCGCCGGACGCCTGGACGATCCTCCTCCGGTGCGCCCTAACGGACAGGAACTCTAGTCGAGGCGAAGCCGGTAGAACAACGGGTTCTGCACACCTACGGCCAGGTCCGTATAGGTGTTCATCGGCGGGGTCGCCGCCAGGCCGGAAGCCACGGGGGTGAACGGCTCGAACAGGCTGCCCGATCGGAGCAGCGTGTAGTTCCTCCCCTCCGCGCTCCGCCAGCGAATCACGCGACCCGAAATATCCGCCGTTTCCTTGTCCGCGAGGGCCTGGAAGAAATCCCCATCGCTCGCGGCATCGGTGCCCGCCGCGAACTCATCGGGGTCACTCGCCCCGTCGCCGTCCGTATCCGTCGCACCATTCATCGCAGCAAGATTGGTCACGGCCTCCAGCTCCCACCAGTCCGGCAACTGGTCCGAGTCCATGTCCAGGGGCCTGGCGACATTGAGGCGGCCTCCCGTGATCGCCCGGGTCTGGAACGCACTCACGGCGTCGACGCCGGACCGCAGCCGCGCGATCCGTTGCGTGACATTGTCGGCCGGGTAGTTCAGGGCCATCAGCGCGGTAGCGCCCGTAACGTGAGGCGTGGCCATCGACGTCCCGTTCAGGTACTGCCACGCCTTGGCCGGATCCAGCCGGTTCACGACCGTCACCGTCGTGCCCGTACGAGCCAGGAGGGCCACTCCGCTGTTCTTGGAAACGGCAACGACCGGCATCCATCTACTTGGATACTGAAGCGTGCCGGCGAAGGCAAATAGGGTCAGTCCGTGCATATGTGCAACTTTCGCGCCAGCACCTTCCGTTTCCGGTCGGCCGGCGGGCTGAAGGCCCTCACCGCCCGGCTCACATTGCTGCGATGCCCTCCATTCAGTCTCGCCACAACCCACTCATCTCCCACCACCGTCTTCGTCTTTACCAGCCACAGCAACGCCTGTTTCTCCGGCGCACTCTTCTTCATCGCCTGAACCGCCCCCAACGCCAACCCCAAGGCTTTCAGTCCCGCCAACAGCAGCGACTCTGCAGTCCGATCATCGTGCCGAAACAAGTTCTCCCCTCGGTACGATTCCCGACGCCGCCCCTTCAGCCGCTCGCCCACCCTGTCCAATAACCAGTCCCGGAACTCCGCGCCTCCGACACACCAACCGCGCCGCAGGTCATTCCAAGTTGCTTCGCTTTCCTTCCGGCCTTGCTCGTTGAGAATGTCCCGCATCCGCTCCACCATCAGACTCCGATAAGCCTGCCGCGATTTCCGACCCTCCCTGACTATTCCACAAGCCTCAAATACTTGCCGCCGTACCAGCCAATCCGCAAGCCGCGCCTGACCCGTAAACGCCGGCAGGCTGCTCCAGCGGTATCCGAAAAACTCCTTCGCCTCCTTCAGCAGTCCCGCGCGGACCGGATTCGCGTGGATGTACGCACTGACCAACCGTAAATACTCCGGTTCGTCCGACTGCACAGGAATCGCTCGGTACCGCCCCTGGAATAAATGCCCGCGCACGCGATGGCGTGTATTGAACCGCTGGGTATACGTGCCCTGCATCCATTTCATGCCCGCCACCAGATTGGCCTCCGGCGTTTCGATCAGCAGGTGGTAGTGATTGCTCATCAGAACGTACGCATGAACTCGCCAGCCCGTACGGCTGCAGGTCTCCGATAACGTCTTCAGAAACGTCAGGCGGTCGCCATCGTCTCGAAAAACGGCCTCTCCCCGGTCCCCGCGACACATGACGTGATAAAAGGCCCCGGGATATTCGATTCTCACGGTTCGCGGCATGCTGCCCGGATACTCTCACCACCCATCGCCGCCCGTCAATTCCATTCTGCACATATGCACGGACTGACCCTATTCACCTGTAGCCGTTGCCGTCATCGTCGATTCCGTTGGTGGGATTCTCGAGGGGGTTCACCCACATGTTCGCGGCAAGGTCCGGATGCGTGTAATCCACTCCCGTATCGACGATCCCGACGATCACTTCGCCCCCGCTCTGCCGCGAAAGACCGAGCGCTTCAGGATAATCGATGTCCGCATCCGCGGTTCCCGCCGTCGCGTTCACCACCTGCCCCGTGTTGTGAAGGCCCCACAGGAAATCGAAGGACAAGTCCGCTGGAAACACCGGCCCGCGCACCGTTTTCACGTAGTTGGGAACCACGACATCCACATTCGGATTGCGGCCGAGTCGAGCCATGAGCTGCGCCGTGGTCAGGCCCGGCGATTTCAGCAAGACGTAGGATTGTCCTCGTCTCGCGGAGATGGCCTCGTAGCTCCTTCCGACCGAGAGACCCTCCGAGCGCGCCGCACGGATGACCGCGCCGGGCGGCGCAGTCCGTTCGAACCTGACCAGGACCTCCCCCTCGACAAAGGGATAGGGTTGCGCAACCGACTGGGCCGCCGCGACCGACCCCAGCGCCACCCCTGCCCACAGAACCAACAGAAATATTTTGACCTGTTTCACCAATTTGTCCTTCGAACAATATACTCTGTTTTCAGCAAGCCACAACGAGGCCACGCCCCTGCACACGGGCATGCGCGCGGTGATCGCCGTCCCCACGTGACATGCCCAAGAGGAATTGGCTGAACAGCACGGCCGACAGGAACCCGGTGCAGCCTCCGGACTACGGCTCTTCGGCCACCCGGTAATAGGCGGCGCCGGATGACGGCGCCGCGGTCCATGAGGTCCGGATGCCCGCGACGGACGGAATGCCGCCGGGGCCCGGGGCGAAGGCGGGGTCGGCGGCCAGGTTCGTGGCCAGCTCGATGGCGTAGTTGGTGCCCGGCTGGCTGATCCACGTCAGCACCATGCCGGACGGGCCCGCTTGGACTTGCTCGATGAGAAGCGTCGCCCGTCCCGCATCGAGTTCGTACGGCAGGCTCGCCGACATCGTGACGAGCGCGACGTAGGCGGTGCCCGGCGTCGTCAGCGCGAACGTGTGCGTGCCGATCGCCACGGCGGGGTCGTTATCCAGGTCGGCGTAGAACAGCAGGGTGATGTTTGTGTCGCTGCACGTCAGCGTGTACGTGCCGGCCGGCAGATTCATGACATACCAGTTCCCCTCGTGGAAAAGGTTCGTGCCGTCGACCGGCGTGCCGGGCGTCAGCTCCGGGATATCCTCCAACCGCATGCAGCGGTAGCCGTTGAATTGCAGCCGCTCGGCGCCGTTGGTGTGCAGGATCCGGACCGCGCCGTCCGCGCGCGTCACGAGGCCGGCCACGTAGGCCGTGTCGTCGTCGGCCGGCTCCAGCACGGTGGTCCCGACGCGCAGGATGCCGTTGGTGAGGTGCAGGCGGAACTTTGGCGGCTCGTCGTACAGCGCCATGGCGTCGTCGGCAAGCTGGTTGCAGGCCAGCCACGTCGCGCCCAGGCGGTTGCTCCATGCGGCGGATACCGGCGGCGGGACAAAACGGCTGCCGTGGATCATCGTTCCATTGTGGTCCAGGATCATCTCGAACACGAGGCTTCCGTCATCGCCGCAGCGGACGATAAGGTCCTCTCCCGCGATGTTCGTGAAAGCGCACTGGAGATTGGTGTGGCCGGGGACGGCGAACCGGCCGTTAACGAGGGCCTGGTAGCCGGTGGACACGGTGTTCCCGGACAGTCCGATCAGGATGCTCGTGAGCGTCCCGTTCGTTTCGGCCACGAACTGCTCGGGGCCGGACCGGGTGACGTAGAGGCCCTCCATGGGCTGGAGCTCCGCGTAGGGCCGGTTCGTGGGCGTGAAGTCCATCGGCGGGATCGGCGGCTTGACCAGCCCGGCCTTTTCTTCCAGCGCCGCCTTGAGCGCAGTGCGCACGATGCCGTACGTGGCCTCCGGCGACGTGTTCATGAGCGCGATGCAGCCCAGCCCCTGGTCCGGCAGGACTTCCATGAAAGACTCGAAGAATCCCGTCGAGCCATTCTTGGCCCAGGTCCGCCCGCCGTAGCTGAGCGCGGGGTCCCGCGCGGAGTCGAGGCCGAGGCCGCACTGGGAGTAACTGCCCACGTCGAGGGGCGCGTCGGCTGTACGGCCCATCTGCGCGAGGGCGTTGGTGGTCCAAAGGAACTGGCCGAGGTAGCGCCCCTCGTTGAGCAGCATGATCATGACATGCGCGATGTCCTCGGCGCGGCTGTACGCGCCGCCGGTGGCGGGCATATTCATCACGAGGTCGGGCGAGGGTTCGTCGTCGTCATAGCCCGTCGCCAGGTTTTCCGTGATCGTGGTTTTGTCGGGCAGGTACGACGAGTACGCCATCTCCAGCGGGCCGAACACGCGGGCCTCGGCCGAGGCCGGGAAGTTCGTGCCGTCCAGCCGCGCGACGATCTCGGCGACGATGTTGAAGCCGCTGTTGCAGTAGCTGGCGATCGTGTCCGGCGGATACAGGGCGTAGTCCTCCGCGAAGTAGCCCAGCAGCCATGCCGTGTAGCCCGGCCAGTAGCGGTCCAGGAGCGAGACGGCGCCGTTGTAGATGTCGCCGGGCAGGCCGGAGTGATGATCGAGCATGTTCCGCGGCGTGATGTTGGTCGGGAATCCTGCGAAGCGCGGGAGCAGGCTGAACTCCGGGATGTAGTTCGTCACGCTCGCGTCGAGGTCAAGCGCGCTCTCGTCGACGAGCGTCAGCGCGGTCAATGTCGTGAGCGTCTTGGAAAGCGAGCCGATCATGAACACGGTATTGGAGTCCACGGGCCTGGCTTCTTCCGCGTTCGCAAAGCCGA
The DNA here is from genome assembly GCA_018823105.1 of Verrucomicrobiota bacterium. Taxonomy (GTDB): domain Bacteria; phylum Verrucomicrobiota; class Kiritimatiellia; order CAIQIC01; family JAGNIJ01; genus JAGNIJ01. The sequence continues at coordinate 6,676 of JAHJJH010000045.1, forward strand.
AGTGCTCGATCCACGCGATGGCGTCGCCATCCACGAGCGCGACCGACACGCCGGGAATGTCGAACCGGTCCATGTATCCCGTGACCGCCGCGCGCGTGACGGCGATGGTGTTGGTGAGGGAGTAGAAGCGCAGAACGAAGGGCGTGTCGCCGGTGGACAAAAGGCCGACGTCGTACCCGCCGTCGTCGAGGCTCGTCCAGCCCAGCCACCCGCCGTTGCGGTTGGTGACGAACCCGAGTGACTCGCTCACGAGCTGGAGCGACACCTCGGCCGTAACGCCGGTGACCCAGACCCCGTAGTACCGGCCCGACACCGTGGAGCAATGAAACCAGGTGGTGCGCGTCGCTGCCAGCTCGCCGGTGACGGAATCCCCCTCGGCCAGGTCGTTGGTGATGCCGGTGAGGGTCACGGTGAACGTGCCCGACGTGGCGGCGACCAGCCACGCGTAGTAGTCGCCAGCCTCCGGGCAAGTCCACGCGAGCGCCGGCTCCTCGCCGGCGGCGATCACCTCGGCATTTGTGGTCACGACGCTCAAGGTGAACGGCACGGCCGGACTGCCGACCTCGAACGCACAGCGTTCGCCCGCCGCCGCGGCAAAGCGATACCAGGCGCCGACGGCGCCGAAGCCGTTCCATTCCCAGTCGTTGGTCCGCGGCGCGCCGTCCGCCGCCAGCGGAATCGCATTCGTTCCCCACGGCGCGCTGAACGCCAGCGACAGTCCGGTGATGCCGTTCGTGTCCGGGAAGACGTCCGGGTTCACGATAAAGTCGCGCCCGATCTGCGCCGGCACGTCGCCGCCCTGGAGCGTCGAGTGCCCGATGTAGGGGAATTCGACGTAGTAGGCGTGCGGCAGGTTCGTGGCCACGTGGCGCGCGTGGGCGGGAGACGTCTGGGTGTCGTATTGCCCGTTCATCACCAGGACGGGCACGTCGTTGGTGACGGGCTCTCTGAAACTCGCGTCGGCCGGCGTGATGAAAGCCCAGTCCTCGGAGGAATCGTACTCGTTCTGGGAATAGTCGTAGCCGTATTCGTTCAACGGGAAGGGAATGCTGTTGGTCAAGGCCGCGGCGTTCGTCATGGATTCGAACGGCAGCATGTCGTGGCGGTTTATGATGCCGTACATGTGGGCGGACAACGGCCCTGGCGGCACGTTGGTGAACGGCGGCCGGACCGCGAAGAAACCTGCCCAAGCCGCGTCTTCACCCTGTGCCGCGCGCCAGACGATCGCGGGCACATCCTCCACGTAACCCCAGCGCGACGCGTTCATCTGGCCGAAGATCCGGTGAAACAACTCTTCGTGGCCATCCGGGTATAGGTCGGCCGCGAAATCCATCAGGTCCGTTCCGAAGTCGGGATACAGGCGATTGGCGTCGGCAGACCGGCCGACATCATTGGTCAGCGCCTGCACGGCGTCGTAGAAAGCTTGTCCCTGCGTGGTCGGCTGAGGCAGGTCCGTGGCCACCACCCCCTCCAGGACAACGCAGCGAATCCGCTCCGGATGCTGGCGAAGGACCTCCTGCGCGAGCATCGTGCCGTAGCTCAGGGCCCAGACGTTGAACTGGCCGTGGCCCAGCGCCGTCAGCACGTCGTGCACATCGGCGGCGTTCTCGCGCGTGTTAACGGTGTTGAAATCCATGCCGTCCGGCCCACCGAGCCGCGCCTGGAGTTCCGCAGTGGTCTCGTTGGTCGAAACCGGGAAAAGGTCCGGTTGCGACATGTACGTTCCCCGCTGGTTCAGGAGGATGACGTCGCAGATGTTTGTGAATGGCCTGACCAGGTAGATCTGTTCGATGGCGGGAAAGCCCGGACCGCCGCTGAGATAGATCAGGGGCCCGTTCGTGGCGGCGGACCCGCCCGCCAGCGTGACCACCGGCAGGCGGTAGCTGTGCATGTCGTTGGTCGCGCGGCTGGCAGGAACGTAAACGTATCCGAACTCCGCCCCGCCGTACCACTCAAGGTAGTTGGTCAAGGCCGCCGGCCATTCTGCCGCGTCGACCTGGCGGTAGAACGGCAGGCCGTTGGTGTAGGAAGCCAATTGACAGGAAGTCGGGTCAGCCCCGTCGCTAAACACCGCAATCCGGTAATCGCCGTCCGTCAACGGCGTGAACGTCATGCCGTACGCTGTGAGGATTTTGCCAGCGCGATTGCCGTCCGTATCGATAATGTACGCGGCAACCAGGTTGGTGGAAGTCAGGTCCAGCGTGTAGACCGTCCCCGAGGTGATCGGCATGCTGAACCACATAACCTCGCCCGCATCCAACGAGAGGTTGGTCACGGTTTCCGGCTCGAATTCCGGGTAACTGTCCGCCGGCTGATACGTGAATCCGCCGTAGCGCAGGTATTCAATGCCGTTGGTGGTGAACGCCTGCAGCGCCGTAGCGTCGGCGGCCTCCAGTCCAAGGCCGCGCGGGAAGGCGAGGGTGTCGGAATCAGGCACGAGCAGGGATGAGCTGACCACGTCGCCCTCCACGAACAGTGCGTCTTCGCGCGGCAGGATACGCAGGGAGATGTCGAAGGCCGGTAACCAGAAGTAGGAATCCGGCACGAGGTCCGACATGAAATAGAGCCGGTCCAGCCGGTTGCTCCACGCGGCGGACAGTGCGACGGGAGCGATCCGTTCGCCTCGCGCGGAAGTATCCTGGTAGACTCCATATGTGCCGATTACCTGGCGCAAGGACATCACGACGTGGCCGGCAACGTTCGAGAAGCAGATCTCGATGTCCTGCGAAGCCGGGGTTGAAAACCAGCCGTTTTCGCGGGCAACGAGGTTGGTAATGATAAACGGCGATTCGCTTTGCGCGTTGCCGATCCACGTCAGGTTGGTGCCGTCTCTCTGCACCAGGTCGTAGCCTCCGGCGATGGCGTAGCAGCCCGTCACGGCATCGAGCTCTGCGATCGGCAGGTTTGTCACCGGCGAGACCAGCGGCACGAAGCGGTTGGTTGGCCAGTCGAGATTGAATTTGTCCTTCAGTGCCCAACGCAGAGCGGCCCGTGCGACGGGGTGTGCGACGCGTTCGCCGCCGGGGTAATTGTTGAAGACGATGACGCCGAGCCCACGGCTCGGAATGATCTCGAGCAGGCCGCCGAATGTTACCGAGCCGCCGCTTTTCCAGGGGGCGGTTCCGGCGTAGTCGAATTCCGGATCGGCGATGCAGTCCCAGCCGAGCCCGAATTTGAAGGTCTTCTCCGTGACGGGGACGCTCACATTCGTCGTCTCGTTCGCCCACAGCGCCGAGACGGAATTGGATTTGAGAACGGCGATATCCATCGGGCTTCTGCCCCATGCCAGCAGGGTCTGGATGTACTGCCCCATGTCCAGGGCCGACGAGTAGATGCCGCCGCCACCTGCGACGTTGATGATTTCGTCGGGGTAGCGAACGCCGTTCACATACGAGCGCGCGACAGGTTCCGCCCCAAAGTAGGTCGAGCCGAACATGCCCATGGGGGCGAAAAGATTTCCAGACACAAACGCCGCGAAATTTGTCCCGGATGCCGACGCGACGACATCTTCGACCAAGGTGAATCCGTTGTTGTTGTAAGCGTTTACGAAGTCCGGAGGGAAATTCGGGTAATCCTTTGCCAGCTGTTGAAGCACAAACGTGTGGTAGTTTGTGTCCGGGGAAAGAGTCGCGGCACGGTTCCAGTACGTGCCGGGCATTCCAGAAGAGTGATTCAGCAGTTGCCTGATCGTGACGGGTGGGCCACCGAACCGCGGCAGGAGGGCGAAGTCCGGAATGTGGTTTGTCACCGGGTCGTCGAGGTCCACCCGTCCGTCCTCCTGCAGCTTCAGGATTGCGGCAGCGGTGAACGTCTTGGAGATGGAGCAGAGGAGGTATGTGGTGTCCGAATGCGCCTCGATGCCGGCCTCGCGATCCGCCAGCCCGAACCCGCGCGCCCAGACGATGCGGTTGCTGTCCACGAGCGCGATGGAAAGCGACGGCACGCCCGCCTCCTCCATCGCGTTGGTGACGTACGCGGAAACCTGCGCGATGGTGTTCGAGTAGCGCGGGTCCGCGATGTCGTCATAGCCCAAGGCCCGTTTGACCTCGATGAGGGCCATCATGGGCGTGTAGAGAAGATCCTCGCTTTCGAGGTTGACCACGTCGGCGTAGGCGGTCTGCCGGACCGGATCGTAGAACATCCACGAGACATAGCCCAGGGTCACACCGCTGTGGCCGAAGCCGAGAAGGGGGGAATACACCGTGGCCATGCCGTACTGATGGCCCGTCCGCCGCGACTGCTCGGTGACGGTTTCCATCTCGGCCTGCGACGCCGCGCTGAGCACGGCGCCGTCGTGGAGGGCCCTGATCCATTTCGCCAGGTCCTCGGTGGACGACGCCATGCCGCCGCACCCGAGGTCGTTGGACTGCCCGACCTCGGTGACGTTGGTGATTTCCCCCGTCTCTTCGTCAAGCAGGTAGCCGTCCAAGTGCTCGCCCGGGATCACGCGCAGGAAGCCGTTGCCGTCGTCGGGGACGAAGGTGTTGGTCAGGCCGAGCGGCTCGATCAACCGGTGCCGGATGAACTCCGCGTAGCTCCACCCGTTCGTGTTTTCGCCCTCGATGATCAGGTGGAGAATGTAGTAGCCCGTGTCGCAGTAGAGCCAGTCCTCGCCCGGCGCGAAGTGGGAGGGAAGAGACCGGACCACCTCGAACACTTCGTCAGGGCTGAAGTTGGTCGCGGGATTGCTGAGGGCGCGCGACTCGAAGTAGTCGGTGTCGTTGTTGTGGTCCGGCAGGCCGCTGGTGTGCGTGAGCAGGTGCCGCACGGTGATGACGTCATTGCTCGGGATGTCGTGGTCCGGCAGCAGGTCAGCGACGGTGTCGTCCAGCGAGAGATTGCCCTCGTCGCGCAGGAGCAGGATCGCGGCGGCGGTGAAGGACTTGCCATTGCTCGCGATGCGGAACCGGTCTGTGGGCTTCGCGGCCGTCGGGGTTTCCGAGTCCGCGGAGCCTGCGGCGAGGACGAAGCTGCCCTGCGCGTCCTCCACGCAGAGTAATGCGCCGACGCCGGTCTCTTCGGCGAGGCCATCCGTAATGGCCTGCAGGTCGGATGGGAGATCCGCCTGCGCGGAAGCGGCGAGAACGGCGAACAACAGGCAGGGAGCGAGAGATCCTACGCGACGTGTCATGGACTGGGCTCCTCTTTGTCGTGGCCGTTGGTTAGGGACTGTGCGTGGGCCCCTTATGGATTCTCGAAAACGGCCTGCAGGAACAAACTGCTGTTGTCGAGGCCCACGATATTCGTCACGGCCGTCCACGCGGGGACGGGACTGGTGGCACAGTAGTTCAGCATGTAGGTGTCGGCGGGCGGGAGGTCCTCGTCCAGGCAGTACACCAGGGGTTCGGCCTGGTCGTGATACGCGAAGGTCAGGGACACGAGAAAATCGCTGCCGGCGTCCAGCGCGATCGGGGCATCCAGGTCCACGAGATGATAGCCGCGCTCGTCCAGCGTCACCTGCTTGCTGCCGAGTAGACCGACGGGATTGAGCTGCGCGTCGGCGTTGCTGTAGACGCCAATCGTCACCTCTTCGCCACGATTCACGGTGACCAGTCCGATGGCCTTCAACTGCCCCCCGGCATCCGTGTGGAATCGCGCGTATCCCTGCGAATCCTCGCCCCACATGGAGGAGCCCGTGCCGAGGAAATCCGTTAGCGCATGCTTTATCCGGGTCGAGGCGCCCGGGTGGGTCAGCAGGCCGGGCCATTGGCAGCCTTCGCCGGACGCGGCCACCACGGCGTAGAACATGTCGTCGCCCCTTAAGAAGGTCTGATCTTCGTACGCGATCCAGTGGAAGCCCTTGTCGTACACGTTGGTTCCGAGGCTTTCCTTGATCAGCCACGCGCCGGATGCGGGCGCCGCGGGGACCAGGTATTCATCATCCCAACCGATGATGGCAATCGCGTGGTTCAAGTTCGGCTCCAGGTTGGCCCGCGGGCAGTAGAGGCAGAAGGAATTGGTGTCATAGAAGGTAAGGCCCGTCACGTCGGGGAAATCCGCCGGCAGCACGAGCATGTAGCTCTGGATCGCGCCGTAGTCGAGGATGGCCTGTTTCGCGGCCGCGCGGAACTCGGTGAGGTTCGCGTAGTCCTCCGGGAAGAACCTGTACACGCCGCGTACGATGAAATTCGCGGCCGGCGGGTTCCGGTTGGTCCACTCCAGCGTCTCCTGCGCGGTCATCGCGGCCACCGGCACGGGCGCAACGGCTTCGTACACCGGGCCGGTCCATGAGAGCAGGTAATCCAACATCCAGAACACGTGGCCGCCGCCCCAACCGTTTGTGCCGTCGGGGGAAAGGTATCCGTAAACCGTTGGCGGATCGGTCACGAAGAGGGGAAAGTCCTCGAGGAGGTCCCCGTAGTAGACGTAGCAGGGCTCGTTGTAGTGCAGCGGCGGTTGACCAACCGCGTTTCCGAGGTGCCACGGAGAGAACGATGACTCCGGCGCGTCGGGGTTCGTTGTGATGCCCTGCTTGAGAAGACTGCTCTCGAACGCAGCCATGGCCGACATCGCCCAGCAGATGCCGACGGAGTTGCCCGGGTCGGGCTCGCCGGTCAGCCGGTTTCCGATCTGGCTTTTCACGGGAGTGACCCACCCGTGATCGCGCAGGTCGTAGCTCGACGGAAGAGGATTGGTCGGCGGCGTCTCGCAGACGCGGTAGGTGAACGGGACGTCCGCGGCCATCACGCTGGAGTCGGCCAGCACGTTCGTGAAGGGCCGCCAGGAAGCTCCGTTGGTAAGGGCGGCGGCCCACTCGATCCAGTTGGTGGTACCGGGCGTGGCGCCGCTCCAGACCAGGCGGCCGGGCTGAAAGGAGTCGATCGTGAGTTCGGCGTGGGAGGCGGCACCGCAGGCGAGCAGACCCGCAGCAAGGCAGACGGATTGTCTGAATCTGATAAGAAATCGCTTTTCAGGCCGTACGGACACACGCCCATGGGGACCGGCCTGAAGAAGCGCTTTCATGGCGAGGATAATGCCCAATGGGGATTGGGACCACAAGGATTACGATGGTCACGGCCGGAAAGGAAGATTGGTATCCTTTTTTGTTTTTTTAAATGACACGGCATCGAGCGGCATGCAAAAGAAGGGTAGAGAAATTCGTTGCGGCTTAGGCTTGACTTATATTGCCGTAATTACTTGATATTATTAGTATTATATGCATTTTGTCGGGTCAAACTGTTGGAGCCAACTCCCGGACTCGAGTCGGCAGCCCACCTGGTCCGAACCCGGTCCATGTGCCCGCCTTCCCGGCGTTCGCGCGCGGGCGCAGCCCCCCCCCGGCGCCCGCGGGAACTCCACCTCCGCCCGCACCGCCCGTTTATTTGCCCGCCACACGCGTATCCTCAGGTGATGCCCCCCCCCGTGGTAATCAACTGAGGACTCGCGGCACGCCGCACCTCCACTACGCGCGCGGTGCCGCTTTATTGCCCCTGTAGGGCGCGACCGGGCCAGATCCGCACTGGATGAGATCGGGAGGAACTGTAAGGGGCAGCGGAGGGCCTCGCGCGCCAGAGGCCTACCCCTCTACACCTTGAGAAAAAAACATAGCCGGCGTTGTCCACACCCCACCCGCCGGGCGAGTCCAACAGTGATTCCTCTATTGATCCAGAACCTACCAACCCAGTCACTGTGCCCAATTTGTGCCTAGTGTAAACCTGTTTTCGAAGTTTACAGGGAAGTGGGAGGGTTATGCCCTTCGCGTGACGCTGGGAAACAATTTCGCGTCCGTGTGGGGAAGGAACAGGGCGGCGGTGTATTCGTTCATGTAGTCGGGCTCGGCGCTCAGGTCGATATACGTCATGCTCCTGGCGATCTCGCCGAGCTTCCAGCGCTGGTCTCCGGAAACCAGCGCGAGGTACGCGCCCTGCAGGGACGTGTTGCCCAGGTATTCGAAACGGTCCGGCGCGATATCCGGGAACATGCCCAGAACGATGGCTTTCCGGATGTTCAGGGAATGTCCGAACCCGCCCGCCACGTGGAACTTATGAATGTCCCGCCAGGAGACGCCGACGTTCTTGAGCAGTAGAAACGCCGCGGAGAAAATGGCCGCTTTCGCGCGCATGATGTTCGCGATGTCCTGTTCGGAAATGGAAATATCCCTGCCCGTGGCGGACCGGCCGGCCTCCACCAAGGCAAAGGACTTCGACTTGCCCGTTACGCGAATCCGATCCCTGGGCGCAAGCTCGGTGAATTTGCCGTCGCGGCCCAACAGGCCGGCGGTGAACAGGTCCGCCACCAGCTCGATCAGCCCGGACCCGCAAATGCCCCGCGGCGGGCCGTCCCCGATCAGCTTGAGCTCGACCTCCGAACCACGGTTCCGGATCTCCACGCTCTCGATCGCGCCCGACGCCGCGCGCATGCCGCATTTGATGCCGACGCCCTCGAACGCCGGGCCCGCGGAACAAGCGCAACCGATCATCCAGTCGTCACCGCTGATCACCAGCTCGCCGTTGGTGCCGATGTCGATGAACAGCTCCACGCCATGCGGCCGGCGCCGCATGCGCGCGACCAGCATCCCCGCGGTGATGTCGCCGCCGACGTAGCTGCCGACGTGCGGACTGAAGAGCACGGGAGCTTCGGGGTGGATGTGAACGCCCACCTTTTCCGCCGACAGCACCGGCACGGATTTCATCGGCGGGACGTACGGCGCCTCGCGGATGGACTGCGGGTCCACGCCGAGCATCAGGTGCGTCATGGTGGTGTTGCCGGCGAAAACGGCGCCGATGACCTCGGTTGGCGAAACGCCGTGCAGCGGTAGCAACGCGCCGAGGAGGCCGTTGACCGTGCCGAGCACGCGGTCCTTCAGTTCCTGGAGCCGGCCCTTTTTTTGCGAGTAGATGATGCGGGAAATGACGTCCGCGCCGCATACGATCTGATCGTTGTACGCGCCGACCGTGTCGAGAAGGCGGCCGGTCTTCAGGTTTACCAGCTTCAGCGCCACCGTCGTTGTCCCGATGTCGCAGGCGATCCCGAAAGAGCGGTCGGTCAGGACGCCCTCGATCGCGAGGGGGCTGAGTGGGCCCAGGGCGGCCGTCTCCGCCTCCGGCATGGTATACGGGGTGAGTTCGCCGATCGTCACCTCGGTCAGGTCGGGGATTTTGACGACCAGGTCGTCGGCCGCGGTCGCCTGGCACGACAGCACATAGCCTTCCTTGAGCATTTTGGAGGGCAGGAGATCCGAACCGGGCCAGTCGCAGTGTCCCTTCACCACCTGAACGGCGCAGCGGCCGCACGTGCCTTCACCGCCGCAAGCCGCCTCCAGCGGCACACCGGCGCGCTGCAGGACGTCGTTCAACGTCTCGCCGGCCTCCGCAGTCGTTTCCTTCCCGGAGGGAAGGATCCTGATCTTTATGGATTTGACCACGAATGGACACTAAAGGACACGAACGCCAAATAGGAGGATGAAATACCAACACCGAGGCTACTTCGCCCGGTTCGCGACGAACGGCCCCAGGTCCGCGGCCTCCTGTGGGCCGACCGTGATTTTCCAGCCCGGCAGGCTCTCTTCCAGGTCGCCGCTGATGGGGGAGGCATAACCGGGAATAATCAGTTCCCGCGTGGTCACATGCTCCTCGAGCTTGATGTCCTTCACGAATTTCCCGACCTTCGCTCCCGAAAATTTTCCCGCCGCCCAGGCCGTCAGCACGCTCATCCCCTCGCAGTCCGGGACCACGAGCCACGCGGAAACGCCGGCGTTCTCGATCTCGCCGGACACGATGAAATAGGTCAGCGAGAAATTGGTCGTGACGAATACCATCGAGTCGGGGCGCGGCTCGCCGATGGCGTACACCTTCGGGTCGACCTGGATCGGCTTCTGCGGGTCGGTGTAGATGTTTTGCCGGAGCGTGAACAGGGTCAGCATCATTTCCCTGCTGAACTGCGGCAGGATCAGGATCCCGGCGTACTTGCAGATCCCGACGGCGGCGCCGGCCAGGAGCAGGTGCTCATCCTGCGCGGGCAGGGACCACACCAGGGGAAAGCCAAAGAGCTTGAATCCTTTGCGCAGCGCGGCGCGGCGCACAATGGTGCTGGTTTCGACCCGGTCGCCCAGTCCCGGCGCCTGCAATTCCAGCAGGAGATCCTTGAATCCGGTTTGGACGATTGCTTCGGTCCGCGCGGCCAGCTCCTCGAACGATTTCGCGGAGACGACGAGGCTGGCGTTGTTCTCCTGGGCAAGGTTCACGAACGGCAAGAGGTCTGTCTCGCCGGGCCGGAGGACGGGTCGCTTTCCCGCCAGAAGGGGGAGCGCCGCCTTCACGGTTTCCGGATCCGGGCAATCCACTATCACCGCTTTGGACGAACCCGCCGTGACCGTCTTCAAGGCGGCCAGGTAGCGCTCCTTGTCGCGCGAAGTGTTCGACAGGCAGAACGCGTTGAGGCGCAACTGTTCGCCGACGCGTTCAATGACGAACGCGTCCACCTCGGCGACTTTGGCCGCGAGGGCGGCGGGCTCTTCCGTGTCCTCGACCCGAAGCGCGATCGCGGTTTGATGGCGGAAGGTTTTTTCGTGCCGGTACATCTCCGTTTCGCCGCCGACCTCGAACGCGTCGGCTCCGGCGCCGGCCTTGACCACGCGCATGGGCGGTTCGCTGGCGGCGCCCAGCACCTGCTTGGCCTGCTCCGAAGCGTACGGGCACTCCTTGAGCTCCGCCTTCTTCTGGGCGAGCTTCATGGCGAACGCCAGGCACGTGGGAACGCCGCATTTGCCGCAGTTGGTCTTCGGCAGCAGCTTGAATATTTCGAGGCCCGTCAACGCCATGGTGTTCTATCCCTCGTGAAGTTCCCGGATCTTTGTTCGCGCGACTTCCACGGCCTTCGGATGGTACAGGATCAGCAGCTCCGCGCCCGCCATCAGCAGGCTCATGGTCATGGCGATTTCCCAGTACGCCGTTCGCCGGTCCTCGCGGCCCCACTTCGGAAAGTCCTTTTCCGCGGCCAGCGATTCCTTGCACAGCGCGCTCTCGCGGCCGGGCGTGATCATCATGGGCATCCGCAGCATGTCGTCGCCGCCCAGCCCGGCCAGCCGGATCCGCTCCATGATGGAATACGTGTACTCCAATCCGTACCCGATGGCGCTGGACAGCGGGTCCATGACGATTTTGTCGGCCGGGAACGAAAGGTCTGTCAACTGGATGTTCAACTGCTTGCCGATGTTCACATCGATGGGTGATTGCGCGACAATGCAGTGGCCGTGGGCCAGGCAACAGGCGGCGATCGTTTTGTAGTTGTCCTTTTCCGCCCAGTTGATGAGGCAGTTCTCGCCGGCCGTCGCCTCCGCAATCTTGCGCATGACGTCGTTGATCTTGGCGAAGTTCGAATGGCCCGTAATGATCAGCGGGACGCCCACCGCGGCCAGCACGGCCCTGACAAGCTCCGCCGCCGCTTCCGGGCTCTTGTCGCCCCGGTCCGGGTGGGTGCCGTCGAGCCGAACGCTGATCATCTCGGCGCCGAATTGATCCACGCATCGCCTGGCCATTTCCACCGGCTTGTCGAGGACGTCCCCGTAGACATCCATCAGGCCCTTCGGATACCTTTTCGGCGGCGCGTCGAAGACCTCCATCGCCACCACGGGACGGTGCGGCATCCGGCCTTCGAACGAGTGAAAGGGCATGGCCGTCGCGCCGCCGATGGTGACGGTGCTGGTGCGCGTGCCGCCTTCGGCGGCCGTGGCCCCGATCTTTACGGTCCGTACCGGATAATGCGAAGGTTCTTTTGGAATTTCAAAACTCATATTCTTTTCAGCCGGCCAGCAACCGGGACAGGCATTCGTCCATGGCCCTGCAAATCGCCGATACGGCCGGTATCTCATAGGCCGGCTTCCCTTCGGCGTCTTGGCTCAACACCGCGTCATCCTCCGGCAGCACCGCCAGCAGTTCCAGTCCCTCTTCCGCCATCTGCTCCCGGACGGCGGGCGAAAGTTCTCCCCGCGCGCGGTTCACGACGAGATACTTGTGGCCCACCCGCGTGTCCAGTTCTTTCAGCAGGCGGCTAATCCGGCCGGCGGTCTGGACGCCCCGGACGGACGGATCGGTGACGATCAGCAGGAAGTCGACCTGCTGCGTGGTCCGCCGGCTCAAATGCTCCATCCCCGCCTCGTTGTCGATGACGACGTACTGGTAGTTGTCGGAGAGATTCCGCAGGACGTCGCGCAGCAGGTTGTTGGCGTAGCAGTAACAGCCGGGCCCCTCGGGCCGGCCCATCGCGACCAGGTCGAAATTCCGGGTTTCCACCAGGCTCCGGTGAATCTTGTTTTCGAGGAACTGCTGCTTGGTCATCCCTCCGGGCAGGTTGTTCACCTTCTCCTTCATTTCCTCCCGGATCGTGCCGATGGCTTCCACCGGGCCGATGCCGAGCAGGTCGTTCAGGTTCGAGTTGGCGTCGGCGTCCACGGCCAGCACGGAGGTCTGGCCGCGGTTGTTGAGCCAGCGGATGACAAGCGCGGCGATGGTCGACTTGCCCGTGCCGCCCTTACCGGAAATAGCGATGGTGACCGACATGTTTTTCCTCAGAATAGCGCCGGCATCGAGAGGGCGGGGTGATTCATCTTCGTGATGAATTCCAGAACCTGTTCCTCCGTCGTCGCCACGGTCTCGTCGGCGATCATATCCGCGAAATTCTGGATGCCGTGTTCGGCGGCGCGGGTGTTGATCACGTCGCGCAGCTCCTCCTTGAGGCTCTTGTGCATCCACACGACGCGGCGGACACCGCCCTCCGCGCTGATGAATTTCTTGCTGCTGATATAATTCTTGCTGTGGCCGATGAAACCCGGCGACTGCAACCCGCCTCCCACGGTGCCCGCCAGCGTGGAGAACTTCATCCCGCTCGGGGTCATGTCCGCGAAATCGCGATGGACGGTCATGATCCCGTTGCAGGTCGGCAGCAGGCAGGACACGCATTCGAAGCACCCGCAGGACGTCATCGGGAATTCCATGATGCTGTAGGCGTTGAACGTTTCCAAGGTCTTGTGCGAGTTGAGGAAGACGTATTCGTTGACGCCGGCCCATTGGCCCTTCGCGGAATCCAGGCTCCGCCCCTTCAGCACCGGCTGGTTGGCGCCGGCCGGCTTGATCTGGTGCGCGGCCTTGCCGTCCAGCCAGTTGTACGCGCCGCACAAGCCGGTCCGTTCCGGCGTGATGATGCAGACGTGGTTGGGCGCGAAGGACTGGCAGAGCAGGCAAGAGTAGAAGAGGTCCACCGCCTCGTCCGTTAGGCCGGCCATGCGCTCGTCGCGCTGGCGGTAAACGGCGCGGGCGGTCTCCAAGCGCTCGAGCACATCCGCCTCGTTGGTGAAGAGGGTGACCTGCACCTTGTCCACGATGGCGCCGTATTCGCTGTGGTACATCGCGTGAATGATGGAGCCGAAGTGACGGATCTTCAGCCCGGCCTGCTTCGCCTCCTTGCTGATGCGCGCCCAGTTGATATCTCGCTGGCCCATATGGAAGATGCCGTGCGCGCGGTTGGCGTAATCGTGGATTTGCCGTTCAAGGATCGGTTCGAAGTCCGCCTGCATCTTGCGGCCAGCCACCTCGACCAGCACGCCGAACGGCAGGTGCGCACCCTCGGGTACGTCGTCCACGTCGGGGCCGAGCACCTGGATCTTCCCGTCCTCGACCTGGTCGAGCTCCCGTGACGCCACGAGCTCAAAGCCCGGGCTCTTCTGGCCCGCAAGGTTCACATACATCTCCTCCTTGCGGACCCGTTCGCCCTGGAACGCGGGGCCGTAAGGAACAGGGATGGGGACCTCGGAAACCTGGACCTTGAGCCCGCGCACTTCGATCGCCTTGGACACGATCCGGTCGTGCGCCACGGGGGAAACGACGTGCTCGTAGGTGCAGATGCCCGTCGGCAGGATCTGGCCGATGTCCGTATCGGCGATGGTCGGGAACCCGAAGTTGATCGCGCCGGCGGCCTGCGCGTGCTTCTCGTCGTCCACCTCGCCGAACGCGAGGACGAAGGCAAAGACCCGGTTCTTGTTGTACTGGAGAACCCGCTCGTAGTCGCCGGGCTTCGCGCCGCCGAAGGACAGCGCAACCCGCGTGGCGAAGCCCAGGCTGTGGACGGTGGCCGTCACGTCGTCGCCGAACGGCACCAGCCGCGTGGACCAGCCGAGCTGGACGCCCGCCTCGCGCAGCTGCTGCGCCGCGGACGCGCCGTTGGTCGCCGCCGACAGGAACACGTACAGGTTCTTCTCCTGCAGCTCGCGGGCGACCTTGACGGCGATCTCGTTCGTCGGGCACGCGCCGACAATGGCCGCGAAGCCGGGCGCGGAACCGTCCACGAACTCGATGCCGCGCTCGCGCATGATCACGTCGTCCGCCGCGCCGAGCCAGAGGTGGTCGCCGCTCGGGTCCTTTTCCGGGAGGTAGGGCAGAGGGGCCCGCGTGTACTTGATGGCCTCGATGATCTCGTCCGCGAACAGCGCCGCCATGCCGGCGTCCAGCGTGTGGCCGAGGTACGGCACCCACAGCCGCTCGTCCGGGATCGCGGGCAGCAGCCTCTTCGCCTCGGCGAGAAGCTCCTTCAACCCGCCCAGACGGTCGATGCTGAGTCCCAGCATGCCGTGGGAGATGGGGAGGAAGTAGCCGGTGTTGGGGAACTCGACCTTCGTGTCGGGTCCCTTCTCCTCGAGGGCCTTCTCGAGCTCGGCTTCCGCCCGCGCCACAAGCTTGTGCGCGCCTCGGATGGCCCGCGTGGCTATGATTTTCGACATCGGTGGCTAATGGTTAATGGTTGATGGTCGAAGTGGGGTGGGTCCACCTGCACTTCGCCTTCCCCCTCCGCATCTTCCTCCCGGACGGCACCCCATCCGGGCTTCGCCTTGCCGCGTTCCAGAGCCTTCCGCTCAATGCTCGCGATCAGCCCGCTCAGCTGTCGGAGGGCGCTCTCGTAGTCCTTGAAGAGTCCTTCAGCCTCTGCGTGCAGGAGCTGTCCGGCATCCGTGCCGTAGCGGAGATGCGTGACGGTCTCCCGTGCCTCCCGTCTGCCGCGATGGAGGGCCTGCACATACTCGGTGCTGTACTGGGAGTAGAAACCTTCGGTGAGGTTGGCGCAGACGGACTCCGATGACCGGAGACTCTGGTTGCGGAGCCAGCGGAAATCAGAGCCGTACTTGCGACTGATCCGCTCAACCTTCAGCGCCAGTTCGTAGAACGCCCTGTACACCGGCATGTCCTCAACATTCGTTATCTTCACCCCATCCATCTTCTCTCCCCTCAGTCATCAACCATCAACCATTACCCATCAACCATTTCCCTGCGCATCTCCATGTCAAACAAGACCCGCTCCTTCGCCTTACTGATGCCCAGCTTCTCCCGCTTGGCCTGGATGTGGTCGATCATGCGGACAGCGATCTTGTGGGGGTCGGGCTCGATGGCCCAGCACCCGCCGTAGGAGCCCGCGAAGTCCTCCGTCAGCAGCTTCGTGAACTTCGGGCTGCCGAGCACCGGCAGGCCGA
>JAHJJH010000046.1 GCA_018823105.1 Verrucomicrobiota bacterium
AGCGTGGCGGCCATGGCGGGGGCCTTCTGCTGGATGCTGCGCGGCTGGCTGCCCGGCCGCTGGGCCTGGCTGGGGGCGATGCTGGCGGCCGCCCAACTGGTCGTGCTGGGCCGCGAGTACGGCGGCGGCGTGATCGGCTACTGGAGCCAGTCCTATTGGGGCGGCGCCGTGGCCGCGACCGGCGGCGCGTTGGTGTTCGGTGCGCTGCCGCGGCTTCTCCGCGGCGGGCGATTTCGCGACAGTGTCTTCTTCGGCCTTGGACTGGCGGTGCTGGCCAACTCGCGGCCCTACGAAGGGCTGGCCGCCATCCTGCCCGCCTGCGGAATTCTTGGATGGGCATGGTGGCGGCGCCGCCTACCCGTCCGCCTGATGCTGCCTATCGCGTCTCTGATCATCCTCACGGCGGCCGCGATGGGCTATTACAATTACCGGGTCACCGGCCAGGTATTCAAAATGCCCGCCGTCGAGCACTATGAGCAGTACTGCACCTTTCCTCTTTTCCTCTGGCAGCCAACGCGCGAATTGCCGGGATGGACTCATGCCATCCTGGAGAAGTTCCACGATGGTTGGGAGATGAATCTCTACACGCGGCATTTCCCATGGCCCAATCTCTTTAAGCAGACCGCTCTGAAGCTGGGCCGGCTCTGGGCTTTCTTCCTCGGGCCGGTCCTGACGCTTCCGCTGTTATTTCTTCCGTGGCGAAGTAAATTCTGGCCGGCCCTTGGCGCGTGCGGGCTGACGCTCGCGGCCTGTCTGCTTTGCGTGCGGGCCGCGCCGCACTACGTCGCCCCCGCGGCACCGATGCTGTTTCTGCTCATCGCCGCGGGATTCCGTCGGCTGCATCACCTGCGTTTGCGCGGATGGCCGCTGGGCGCACTGCTCGGGCTCGCTGTTTTCATCACCGTGTGGACGCAGGCGCTGGCCGCGCTGCCCCTGCCGCAGCGCGGGAACACAAGCGTCTCCCGGTTCATGAGCTATCGGCGCGACATCGAACAGAAACTGATCCGGGCCGGCGGAAAGCACCTGGTCCTGGTCCGTTACGGTACCCGCCATTCGTTGCAAAACGAATGGGTCTACAACGCGGCGGACATAGACGCCTCCCCCGTCGTCTGGGCCCGCGCCATGAGCGAGGACGAAAACCGGGCGCTGCTTGATTATTTCCATGACCGAATGGCCTGGTGCTTGGAGATTGATGATGATGCGCAGCGCCCATTTCTTCACGTATCCTGTAGCTCCGGCGCTCCGGCGCCGGAGTTCCTTTCCGCCGACAGAGCGGCGGAACTACAGCCAGAGAAACAACCGAAGCAACTCCGTATGACACTCTCTGCGCCATGAAGAACGGCCGCTCCATTCTTTGGGCCGTGCTTGCCGCCGCGAGCCTGGCCGTCATGTACGGTCCCTCGCTCCTGGAACACGCACGTCTCGCGCGCGATCCGTATCTTTTCAATGACGACATCCGTCACTGGCTCGTTCCGTTTGCGCGCGAGGCGCAGCCCGGGATTCGTCCGGATGACTACCTGGTGAATTACCGGCAGGCGATGACGCCGATCGGGCAGCGCCTTTTCTACCGATGGAGCGCTCGCCTGTTCGATCCGGCGGTCACCAGCAAAGCCCTCCCGCTGGTGCAATATGCCCTGCTGGTGGCCGTCATGGGCTGGTGCGCCGTGCGGCTTGGAGGATGGGTCTGCGGCTGGGCCACCCTGGCCCTGGCGCTCTCTTCGCATGAGTTCCTGTACCGGATGGTCGGCGGCACAGCCCGGTCGTGGGCCTTTCCGCTGGCCGCCCTGGCGGCCGCCGCGCTGCTGGGCGGCAGTATTCGCGGACTGGCGCTGCTCACCATCCTGGCGGCGGCTTTCTATCCGCCCATGGCCCTCGTTTTCGGGCTTACCCTTTTGGGTGCGATCCTCCCCGCACGAATCCGTCGCGTCGAAAAGGCTGTGGTTCTGCTGCTGACCGTTCTTCTTTCCGCCGCCTGCCTGTGGCCGAATACAACGCGCGAGTATGGGCGCAGGCTGGGACCTGCGGACGTTTCTGCATATCCCGAACTGGGGCCCGGAGGTCGCTACGGATTCGACGACCGGCCGCCTTTTCTCAACGTGGGCGCCGCCGTTGCAGATGCTTTTGGCCGCAGCCTCCAGGGCGGCGATCCCGCGTGGATTCCGACGCTGCGCAACCGCATCATGGCCGGCTCGACCTACGGCCGGCCCGCCATTCTGCTCGTGGTGATTGCCGGATTTTTCGGACTTCTGACCCTGGCCGGCAGCGTTTTGCTGGCGCGGCGCGAAGCTTCCGCCCGCCGGCTCCTGATCCTGTTCGGCGCCTCCTGCGTGGCCTATCTGGCCGCCGCGTGGCTGTCGCCGGCCCTCTATTTCCCGCAACGATACGTCATCTATACCGTGCCCGTGCTGACGCTCATCCTGCTTCCCGCGACTATCCGGCAACTGGCGGGAAGACTTCATCCCACCGCGGCTTCCGGCCTCGTCATCGTGACCACCCTTGCTTGCCTGGCCCTGCTCGGCGGGCACGGAGGAGGATCTATCGGCTTGAGCGTTGACGCGCACGCGGAGCGCGAATTGTACCAGCGGCTGTCGACCTTCCCTCCCGATTCGCTGATCGCGGGCTGGCCGCAAGGCGTGATGAATAACGTCCCCTGGCTCTGCCGTCGCTCGGTCCTGCTGAACTGGGAATCCCATGAGGCCATCCATCAACGCTACGCGGACGAAATGCGCCGCCGAATGAACGCCCTTGTGGCCGCTTATTTCGCGACATCGCTTGAACCGCTCGCGCGCCTTCGCGCCGAATGGGGCGTCACGCATCTGCTTGTACAATTATCTCATTATAAAGAAGTTCCGCCGGTATACTTTGAGCCTTTCAGCTCCGAGATCGAGGCCGCGCATGCCGCTCTCCGCGAACGCGGCAGCGAGGTCCGGCGGCAGGCGGACCGTTGTGCTGTATACCGGGATGAGGATTTCGTACTGCTTGACCTGACCCGATTGAACGCACAATAGTAGAGTTTGAAAAATATGATCTTCAAAAGGGGAGAAAGTACCATGCTCGAACACCACAGACTGATTCTAGTAACCGCGACTTTCTGCATGGTGCTCTTCTGCCTCCTCTTCCCCCGGGATGCCGCCCGCGCCGCCGCGGAAGAATCGCGGTCGGAAATGGTGGTGCGCGCCTCCGGCGACAGTGTCGGCGTCGGCGTACAAACAGAGTTCAGCACGTGGTCGGATTTGACCGCGTTCTTCCGGCCCAGCCGCTGGAAGAATCCATTTGCCACAGGCGGTGCGCTGTCCTGGCTGAACTTTGGCGCTTGGAAAGAGGCGCCGGGCCGAACGGCGAAAGTGCTGGCCGGCGAAGCGGTTGTCGCGGGCGCCGTCACGGCGGGCCTCATCGCGGCCAGCGACGGCGGCGGCAGCAAGGAAGAGCCTCCGCCCACCGACGGCAACACGGGGGCGTCATACCGTGCTGCAAGCAGGAAATAACCGATATCTTTTGTAGGGCCTCCGCTTGTCGGAGACCTGCAGAACGGCCGCCGGCGAGCGGCGGCCCTACTGTTGTGTGACCCGCACCGAGCCGTTCCGCGCCACTTGGTACGCGATGTCCCGCCAGACCAGTCTCCGGGTTAACAGAGTTCGCGCATGGCAGGCACAGGCTACGAAAACCGCCGCCCATCCCCCCATCAGCCATGGGCCCAAAGGTCCGGGCGCAGGATGAAAACGTCGGAGCCAGGCGACAAGGAGGGTGAACAGGCCCAAAGCGGCCATGGCCAAACCATCGCCCATCATCAGGGAACGTCCAATGTTCATGACAAGAAGAAGCGCCAGCGCATAGCCCATCACCCCGCCGACGAGCCAGACACCCGGAAAATAGATTTTCAGGAAAAAAAGCTGGCGGGAAAGCCAGTGGCTCCACCCGGAAAATGACTCCGACTCCAGCGGGGTGCGGACCATCGCGCCGCGCACGGGCTCCACGGAGAGATGTTTTTCCTTCAGGAGCCGCGCCAGGGAGACATCGTCCACCACCTGTCGCGCCCAGTAACCGGCCAGGTCCAGTTCATCAAACAGGGATCGTCGCAGGGCCATGCCGCCGCCCCAGGGCTGGGCCAAGCCGGGAATCTGTTGAAGCGAATGCAACATACCCACCGTGATCGCACGGCCGCCGGCCGCCACGGTGTATCGTTCCGGTGCGATGTAGTGATAGCCCGTCGTGACTTCAGCCCGGCCGCCGGCCAGGGCGTCCACCAAGGTCCGAAGCCAATGCGGCGGGGCCACATGCCCTCCGTCGCAGAAAACGAGGATCGGGCGCTGCGGATCGGAGGCGCGCACCCCGGCCAGCAGGTTGAAATTTTTCTGTCCGCAGGTTTCCGCCCGTCCTGCCACAACGTGAAGACACCGTCGGCAACCGCCCGCGATTGGCTGCCGGAGCAACTCGCGAATGACCGGGACCGCTTCATCCGTCTCATTCTCCGTGACGAAAAGGATCTCGCAATCCGGGTACTCCTGGCCCCGCAGCGACTTCAGCCCTTCGCGCAGTGCGGGCGATGCCCCTTTCAGCGGGACGATCACGGACACCGGAAGTCCGGGCGGTGACCCGACATTATTCAGGGGCGCGTTCGCTTTGTCCCCCCGGCGCGCGCGGCCCACCAGCCAGCCGAGCGCGAACACCTGGAGCGTGAGCAGACCTGGGAACAGCCATTCCATGACGGGCATACAAACACACCGGCCTTGAAATGTTTAGACAAAAGGAGGGCCGGGGATGGGTCAAACCGCCATTTTCTTACGGACAGCCTGCCGGGGCTTATCTATCCTCGGCGCGACTATGGCCCGGATCATTTACGGGGTGCACGGCACCGGTCATGGCCACGCGATCCGCGCGCTGGCCGTCGCCCGGCTTTTCCCGGAGCACGAGTTCCTCTTCGTCAGCCACGGGACGGGATTGGGCATGCTCCGACGGGAATACCCCGTCTTCGAATGTCCCAATCCGGAGACGATTGTGGCCGCGCATAGGGTTCGCCCGGTAGCGACACTGTCCCGCCTGCTGAAGTTCCTGCGGCATCACGCACGGGCCGGCCGGTCGGTCAGGGAGCTTTTCGAACGGTTCCAACCCGAGGCGGCACTCACGGACTACGAGCATTTCGTGCCGGTCGTCGCCCGGGAGATGGACGTGCCCTGCCTGTCGCTGGACCACCAGCATATTATTCCCCTCTGCGGTCCGCGGGTTCCGTGGCGCCGTTATCCGGAATACCTGGCCACCGTCTGGGCCATTCGCCGGTTCTTCGACAGCGCCTCGACCTACATCGCCACCTCCTTCTTTGCGCCGCCACGCGAATCCATGCTGCGGATTGTTCCGCCGCTTCTCCGTCAGGCGGTCCTGCAGCGCGAACCTCGCGACGGGGCGCATGTGCTGGCCTACCAGGGCTATTCGACCTTTGCGCACTTCGTTCCTTTTTTGAAGCAGATTGCACGGCCCGTGCTGGTGTATGGCCTCGAACGAACCGGGCAGGACGGGAACCTGGTCTTCAAACCAAACGCGGAGGACGCGTTCCTGGACGACCTGGCCGGTTGCCGCTACGTCATCTGCGGCGGCGGGCACAGCGCGATTTCCGAAGCGCTGTTTTACGGCAAGCCGGTGTTGTCGCGCCCCGTCCAACACGCCATCGAGCAGTTCCTGAATGCCTGGCATGTCGAGCACCTGGGCTACGGCAAGATGCTCCGGTCTTCGAACCCGCCGGCCACCTTGATCAGAGACTTCGAGTCCGAACTGGAGGGCTATCGGCAACGGATTCGAACGGGGACCTTTTGCGGCAACGATCGCCTTGTCGGTGAGATCCGCGGATTCCTTGGAGGCAAGACCTAGGCCGCTTACGGCGGCGGGCCCAGGCACACGCGAAATCCGCGCGCGAAGTTGGACTCGGCCGGCGTCGGCGCCTGCCGCACGGCGCATCGAAGAAAGGCCGGCCGGTCGTCGAACGCCCCTCCCCGCAACAACCGGTTCGCTGTTCCCTTTTGATAAATCCTGGCATGGGCGCCCTTGTGATCGTAGCCGTCGTAGCACCATTCCCACAGGTTCCCCAGCATGTCCGCGAGACCGAACCCGTTGCGGCCCCGCTCGCCATAGGCATCTACCGGCGAGATGAACCCGTAGCCGTCGCTCCAGGGAAACGGATTGTTCCATCGCCAGGCGGGATCGCCGGGTACGACCGCATCATCGCTCGCGGCGTTGATCCGCCCCGCCCCATCGCTTACATCGTTGCCCCACCAGAAACGCGTGTCCCATTGCCTGCCGCGGCACGCGTACTCCCATTCCGCGTCGCCCGGCAGCCGGTATTCATAGTCCTCGGGCAGCCGACCGGCCGCGGCTTCGCGCGCGGTCAGCCAATCGCAAAACGCCATGGCATCGTTCCAACTCACGCAGGAAACCGGATGGTCCGGTCGCTGGGGTAGGCCGTAGGTGGGACGGCGCCAGTTGGCCCCGGGCACATTGGCGAGGGTCTTCCTGTCCCCATCGAATCCCCAGGCGAAGCCCTGGCGTTCGCCATCCGTAATGTAGCCGGTGGCCGCGACGAACTGTTGCCATTGCGCCACCGTGACCTCGGTGCGACCCATCCAGAAGCCCGTTTCGAATACGGCCAGCGATTGTCCTTCGTTGGCAAACCACTTCCGATTCCCCTGCCCCTCCGGGCCTTCCGTCCACTTCTGCTCGAAAGGGCTGGAACCGAGCTGACACACACCGGGCGGAACCCATTTCAGGACGAGGCCCAGGTCGCTGACTTCGGCGTCCTTTCCGGGTTCCGGAACGGCCGCGGCACTCACGGCCGCCATCCATCCGATGAGCCATCCCATCCTTTGACTGACCAACTTCATGGCTGAATCCTCTTTCCGAGACAAAGTCGAAACCCCCGGGCAAAGTTCGGATCGTCGGGCCGCGGCGACGCGCGCACGGCGCAACGCATGTAGCCGGGCCGATCGTCGAAGGCCCCGCCCCGCAGCACACGGCGATCCGTCCGGTTAGCCCACACTTCGGGATGCGCGCCGTCCGGATCGTAACCGTCCAGGACCCACTCCCACACATTGCCGAGCGTATCCGCCAGGCCAAAACCGTTACGGCCCCGCGCGCCGTATGAATCCACCGGGGCGATGAACTTGTAGCCGTCGCGCCAAGGACATGGAAAATCCCAGGGACCGTTTTCATCCGGGTCAAGGCTGGCGGCGTTCATCCTCCCCTCGCCTTCGCGAAGCGAATCGCCCCACCAGAAAAACGTCCGCTGCCGGCTTCCTCGACTGGCATACTCCCACTCCGCCTCGCCCGGCAGGCGATACTCAAGGCCGACCGGCAGTCGGCCCGCGGCTGTCTCGCGCGCCGACAGCCAGGCGCAGAAAGCGGAGGCATCATTCCATGTCACGAACGAAACGGGATGATCATCCTGCATCGGGAAAGGAAAACCCGTATCGCGCCAATTCCGTCCCCGGACGTAACCCATTTTCTTCGTGGCCGCGTCGTAGCACCAAGCCTCGCCTTTCTTCTCCGCCTCGGTTTCGTATCCGGCCGCCTCGACGAATTGACGCCACTGGCCCACGGTTAACTCCGTGCGGCCCAGCCAGTATCCCTGCTTGAAAATCACCCGGCGGGGTTGCGCGCCCTCGTCCTCAAAGAACTGGCGCGGCGCCATCCCTTCCGGGCCTTCCGCCCACGCCCGTTCCTCCGGTGTGCTGCCCAGCCAGAACGGACCCGCAGGAATCCAGTTCAGGGTGATGCCTGTGTCCGGAATGACCCAGGCCCGGCCGCGGGATGGGAGGCCCGTATCGCCGCACCCGGCGGACCCACCGGCCACGACCAGCAGGCACGCCACTTTAAGCCCGAGGCGACGAGGCGCTTTCAAACGCCGACTCATAAGCTCTAACCATAGCCTCCATGGAAAACGAGGACACGATCTTTTCCCGGGCCGCGGCGCCCATCGCCTCGGTTCGTTCGGGATCAGAAAGCAACGCCAGGATCGCTTCGGCCAGTTTATCCGGGCGTCCGGGCGGCACCAGCCATCCTGTCCGCCCGTGCTCCACGACATCCGGCAGGCCGTCCACGGCGGTGGCTACCACCGGCCGCCCGCAGGCCATGGCCTCGAGCACGGCGTTCGGCAATCCTTCGGTCTTTGAACTGAGCACCAACAACGCGCACTCCCGGTAGAGCGGGATCAGATCGGTCCGCGCGCCGAGCCACTCCACCGAACCCCCGGGGTAATGCCGCGTCGTTCGATGCAGCCGTTCAGCCAGCGGCCCGTCCCCGACCATCAAAAGCCTTGTGTCCGCCCTCTGCTTCCGCACGATTTCGAAAGCGGCCAGGAGCGTGGCGTGGTCCTTCTTGGGCACCAGCCTGGCCACGCAGAGAAGAATGGGCTTCGTCGACCCCGGGCCCGGCACGAACCTCGACGAATCCACGCCGTTGTGGATCACCTTGACCCGCGACTCCGGTACGTGATGACGGCGGATCATCTCTCCTCGCAGGGATTCCGCGTTGCATACAATGCGATCCGCCAGGCGCCAGAGCCAACGCTCGTGCTGTCGGCGCGGCGCCGGCCCGTCGCGGCAATTACCGATAATCACCGGAAGGTGTGCCAACCTCCCGAAAATTCGACCCCAAATGTTCGGAACCACTGTCCACAGGACCAGGAGGTCCGGCCGTTCCTGTTTCAGCGCGCGCCATAACGCCGCCAGGCCGCGCACGGAAACGGCCGGCCCATTCGCGAGCCGGATCCGGGGAATCGGCGCGGGATCAAGGTCCTCGCCGGCGGCCAGCGTCCAGATTTCCACGTCGTACCGCTCGGGGGGCAGGCGCTGCGCCAGGGCCAGGGCCTGGGTTTGCGTGCCGCCGAATTTCAGGTCCTGCAGGAGAAAAACGGTACGCCAGGGTTTGTGCTGTAGTTCCGCCGCTCTGTCGGCGGAAAGCATCTCCGGCGACGGAGCGCCGGAGCTACAGCGTTTTTGATTCATTGTTCAATATCCCATGAGTCCGCAACACCGCGTGCAGACGGGCATCAGTCCGTCGGCGGCGAGGCTGCGGCGAAAACGGCGATAGTTATCGTCGTTCCATAACTCGGTGAAGGTTTTGCCTTTTACGTTGCCCACCACAAAATCGTGGTAATCGCGGCAAGGAGAGACGTCGCCGTTGCTGTTGACCTCGAGGGCGTGGTAGATGGACAGGCAGCGGCGATAGCCGAAATCGCAGGCGTGATCGGTGTAGTACGTCCGCAAATCCACTTCCGTTTTAAGGCGCGGGATCAGGACGACGGGCGGGGCGCCGTGTCGGCGCGAGCGTTCCAGGACGCGCCGGATTTGCCGATGCAGTTCCTCCGGGCGGTCGGGCTTCCAACCCCCGATCCAGCCGCGGTGCCGCCGGGGAACGAACCCGAACCTGCGCTCGAAATCCCGGTCATGCTGCGCCGCCCGCGCTTCGTCGATCCACCACGCCAGGTAGAAGACGAAGAAATCCACGCGGCCGGCGAAGGCCTCGTAAATGTCGGCGAGGTGCGGGGCATTTTCGCGGGAGATCGTGGTAAGGCTGGCGATAAGGGGCAGGTCGGTTTTCTCCCGGACCCTGGCCTGCCGCACCGCCTCCAGCGCGGCCTCGACCGTCTTGAAGTTGTCGCTGCCCCCGGCGGCCGGGCGCAGCCGGTTATGCAAGGCGGCGTCGTGACCGTCAATCGAGACTTGAAGCAGGAAAAGCGGCGCGCGGACCAACCGCGTCGCCGCCTCGGCGATGCGGGTGCCGTTGGTGGCGATGGCCACGGGCATCCGGCATTTCGTGGCGGCCTCCACGAGGTCCAATACGCCGTCGTACAGCATGGGCTCCCCACCCCAGAGATAGACAATCGGCCTGTGGCCGTGTGCCGCAAGGTCACGGAACAGTTCGATGTATCGGGCGGGCGGGACTTCCGAGGCCTTGAGTTTCTTCAGGTCCTCTCCGCGGAGATAGCCCTGTTCGCCCCACTGGCCGCACGTCCCGCAGCGCAAGTTGCAGAGGTCGGTTAGACGCAGGCTGACCTGCCGGATTTTCCCTGCCCGGCCGTCCGGGTGCGGCGGATAGCGCCACGCAAAGAGATGCTTTTCCAACTGGAGCGAAACCAGCCGCGACGCGATCCAGGGGCGCTTCAGGACCGGCCACAGGCCCCGCCAAACGGCGCCCGACCCGATGCCGCTGCTCCGGGTGAGATCACGTGCCGATGCGGAAACGGCGCCCATGCCGTGGCACTGTCACAAAAACGCCCCGTCCTGTCCAGAGCGGTCGCGCGGCCGGAGGGCTTGCAGTTGCGATGGCGGAGGCCGGCTGCTACTCTGCGGCCATGGTCAACGCGCTGGTCTATAACCGTTCCGTCCCGCGCTACCTGCTCGCCCGCCTCCTGGGCCGGCTGTGGCCCCGTCGTTTTTTCCCCCGGCTGGCCCCCCTCCGGATGGCCGGATTCGAGCCGCAGCGCCCGCCCGG
>JAHJJH010000047.1 GCA_018823105.1 Verrucomicrobiota bacterium
GAGCCGGGTTCCGCCTTGGCGCGGCCGGGCTGCTGGTAACCGACTGGGGCGACATGGGGCATTTCAACCTGCCCGCGGGATCGCTGCACGGGCTGGCGCTCGGCGCGGCCATGGGCTGGAACCCGCGGGGCGACAAAGGGATCGGATTCGACCGGTCCTTTTCCCTTCACGCACTCGGCGATCCTTCCGGCAAGGCGGCGGAGCTTTTTGTGAAAGCGGGCACGACGGAACTGGCGGAATGGCCGCTGCTCATCCTGGAACCGAGGGGGGAAAGCTACCCCGCCGCCACCCGGCAACGCGCGATCCGGCTGGCCCCGGCCTGCAGAAACTGGTCCCGGCGCTTCGCCGCCCTGCGCCCGTCGGACTGGCTCCGCGACACGGACATCGAAGAACTGGCCATCGCCGGCGAGGCGCTTTACCTGAATGCCCGGCGCATCCGTCTCGAACAGAGCCTGGCCGGCGCACGCGGAAAACCGGCTTTCCTGCGGCGCCGGATTGCTGTATTCCTTCATGAACTGGAGGCGTTTTTCCGCCGCTTTGCGAAAAGCTGGCAACGGACCTCCCGCCCGGCCGGGTTGAAAGATCTGGCGGGAGCATTTGAGCAAGTCAGCCAAAAATGGCGTCGCCTGACAGAGAAAGCGCAGGATCCATGAACGAAAACGTCAAACCGCAAACGGAATGGTGGAAAAGGATCGTGGTGGGAGCGAATCTCAAGACCACGCTTCGCCGGGCGATCCTGCTGGCTCTGTTCTGCATCCTGCTCTTCAATTACGTCCTGCTGCCCGTCCGAGTGCGCGGCAACAGCATGGAACCGACATACCGGGACGGTTCATGGCACGCGGTTAACCTGCTCAAGTTGGCCGCCCGTCACCCCCGACGCGGCGAGGTCGTCGTGATTTCCATGGTCGGCCGGCGGGCGTTGTACCTCAAGCGCGTCCTGGGGTTGCCGGGCGAAACGGTCAGTTTCTTCAACGGTCAACTGATCATCGATGGGCGGGAAATGCCGGAGCCCTCCCTGACGGACCGGGGAGATTGGACTCTTCCCGCCGTCACCCTTGGCGGGGACGAGTATTTTGTGGCGGGCGACAATCGAGCCGTCCCCCTCGAAGTTCACACGCTGGGGACGGTGAAGCGGAAGAAAATGATCGGGGGAATCCTGCGTTGACGGCGACCCGCGCGATGGGATGGCGGCCCTGGGCTGTGCTTCTCACGGCCGCCGTGGTTCTCTATGCGGGCCTGTCCTGGCGAAACCGCGATGTGAACCGCATCCGACGCCGGCTGGAACGGCTGCGCGTGTCCTTCAACAAGGCCCCCGACGAATCCGCGCTTGCCTCCTTACGCCGCGCGCAGGAAATCGCCGGTGCATTCACCGAGAATCCTTCCGTCCGGTTGGGCCCGTACCTCCCCGATCTGTTCAACCGTCAGGACCTGGCGGTCGCGATACATCACGCCCGCACCACCCTGGACGAGATCCACACCTCGATCCGGGACAAGACCATTGTGGTGGCCGCCGACCGGCAATCCGCCACGACGGACCTGGCCGTGGAAGGCACCTATGTCTACCGCGACGACTGGGATCGCCAAGTCACGGAGTTCCGGCTGGAGTGGGCCAGGCAAAACGGGGAGTGGATGATTCAGGGCGTCGAGCCGCTCGAGGTGATCAAGCCCCCGCGCCGAGTCCGCGAAGGGCAGTAGCCATCGGAGCCCCGGGGCGGCGGGGCCGTGCCATTACCCCTTGAGCAGGGCCATCGCGAGCTCAAAGTCGGCAGAGGACCGGATTCGCATGTTGAGGGGCGACGATTCGACCAGGCGCACTTCCGCGTTGATGAGGTTCAAGGCGGACGATTCATCGGCTAGTTCCACTTTTTTCCTGGAAGCCGCCTTCAAACCCTTGTCGAGCAGATCTCTTCGGAAGGCCTGCGGCGAATGCGCGATCCAGAAAGCGCCGCCCGTCACGGATTTCGCCACGGTCAGGCCCTTCCGCGTTTCCTTGACGGCGTCCAAAACCGGCAGGGCGGCAACCCCTGAACCGTAACGCTTGGCGACTTTAATCACTTCCGAAATCAGTTCCGCTTTAACAAAGGGCCGGGATCCTTCTTGTACGACCACAAGATTGGCCTCTTCATCCAGGGCCTTCAGAGCAGCCTGAACCGACAATTGCCGCGTGCTGTATCCAGCGATGACTTTTTTCACTTTTGACAAACCGAACATCTGGGCCATGCCCATTACGCTCTCTAATCTTGTTTTATCCGTAACAACCAAGACTCCTACAATGTCAGAGCAGTGTTCAAATGTGGTGAGGACGTGTGTAAGGATCGGTTTGCCCGCCAGATTGATAAAAGGCGTGGTGGTTTCCGACGTGAACTGCTCGTCTTTACCGCAAGCGAGAATTATCCCCCAGCACATATAGATCATGGGTCTATCTCGTTGCTCTTACAGTAATTTGACTGCCACATTTGACTGGTCGGCGTGTTTGGACACGGACTTCTTTCTGTTAAGAATCGGCTGTTGGAAAATGAATGTCAAGAATCTTTTTGAATTCCAGGGCCATTTTCAAGCAGTTTTCATGTTCACAGTACTAAAAAAGCAAGGAATATAATATCTGACTTCGCATACACTTTGTATACAATACGATATGCGATACGATTCGATACGTCGCAGATTAACGGCTGAATGGCGTCAAACCGGTTGACTCGGCTGATCGGGACGGACAGCAGCGATGCGGGACATAACCAATTCACCGACGGCTTTGTATATCTCCTTGCCATGCCCCATGCTAGCTATCTCTTCAAACTTTATCGGGGCACCGTAATAAACCTTCACTTTCCCACGCTTGACCCGACGGGCACCACGCGGGAACACGGCAAAGGAGCCTTCTACGTAAACCGGTACAACCGGAACGCCTGCCTTGACGATCAGAAAACCGATTCCCCCCTTGGCCGGCTGCAATTGGCCGTCATGGGACCGGGTTCCCTCGGGAAACAAGCCGAGTACTTCGCCCTCTTTGAGGAGTTGTATCCCCTTGCGCAACGCGGCCACGTCTCCCCGCGTCCGGTCCAGGGGCACGCTTCTGATCCCGCGGAAGAAAAAACCCCGGATTGGTCCGGTAAACAACGTATCGCGGGCCATATACCTGACGACCCGGTGTTTCAACCCGCAAGTGACAATCGCAGGATCCAGGTAGCTGGCATGGTTGCAGGCCAAGATGCAGCCCCCGGTCGAAGGCACGTTTTCCGCGCTATGCGACTCCAGGCGCAGCCACAGCTTCAGCCAGATCCGGACGATCCAGCGGATGAACCTGTAAAAGAGGAACCGGTCCTTCATTGTCCCAACGCGGCCCGCACCTCGGCAGTGATCAGCGCGACCACTTCCTCGATGGTCATGGAGGTGGAATTGATCACCCTCGCGCCCAAGGCTATCTGGAGGGGAGCCGTCTTGCGGGTGCTGTCCTTCCGGTCCCGGCGGGCCAGCGAGTCGAGGACCTTGCCGACGTCATCCACGCCTTCCATGCTCTTGAGCTCCAAGCTTCGCCGTCGCGCGCGCTCCTCGGGATCGGCATCCAGGTAATATTTGAACGGCGATTCCGGAAACACCACGGTCCCGATATCCCGACCCTCCATGACAATATCGCCGAACCGGACCATCTCTCTCAAGCGGTCCACCATGAACACACGGACCTCCGGGATCGCCGCGATGTCAGCCACGTTTTCCCGCACCGGCTCGGAGCGGATCTGCTGGCCGGGGTCTTCCCCGTCCATCGTGAACAGAACGACGCGATTCTCGGTGTAGAATTCCAGCTTCATCCGGTTCATCAACTCGATGACCTGATCGGGCCGGCCGATCTCCACGCCGTCCCGGAGGGCTTTCCATGTCATGCCCCGGTACAGCGAGCCGGAATCCACGTAGGTGAACTTCAGTTCCTGGGCCACGCGCTTGGAGACCGTGGATTTCCCGGAAGCGGATGGCCCGTCAATGGCCACGACACTGACTGGATGGTTATTCGACATGTGCCCCCAATGCGATGAGATGGTCCCAGAAGGCGGGATAGGATGTCTGGACGCAGGCGACGTTATGGATACAAACGGGTCCCACGCCGTACGTGCCGAGCACGGCCAGCGACATGGCAATACGATGGTCGCTGTAGCTGCGAATGCCGGCCACCGGCTCCAGGCGGGCTGGGCCCCGGATCGCCATCCCGTCCTCCCGCTCCTCCACATCTACGCCCAGCAACTTGAGGTTCGCCGCCATGCAGGCGATGCGGTCGGATTCCTTGACCCGGAGTTCGCGGGCATCTCGGATCACGGTCTCGCCCTCCGCCAGCGCGCCCAGAATGGCCACCAGCGGGAGTTCATCAATCATGGCCGGAATTTCCGCGCCGCCGACCTCGGTCGCCGTGAGCCGGGAACCGGAGATCGTCACGTCGCCAAAAGGCTCCGCATCGTCGGGTCCGCTTCGATCGTTCACCTGGATGCGTGCGTTCATGCGCTCCAGGACCTGCAACAAGGCCGTGCGCCGGGGATTGAGCCCGACATTTTTAACCGTGACGGTGGAATCCGGGCGGGCCGCGGCGGCGGCCAGGGCATACGCGGCCGAGGAGAAGTCGCCGGGCACCGCCCAGGTCCGCGCCTTCAGGCGCGGCCCCTTCGGGCCGCAGCCGGCCATCTGGATACGGAGCCCTTCGCTCTTCAGCGGGACGCCGGCGGCCCGGAGGCACCGCTCGGTATGATCCCGCGTGGGCAGCACTTCGGTGATCGTCGTCGTGCCCCCCGCAAACAGGGTCGCCAGCAGGATGCAGGACTTCACCTGCGCGCTGGCCACGGGGATGGCATAGTCAATCCCCTTCAGCCCGCCGCCCTGGATGCGGATGGGGGGGCGTCCGTTGTCGCCCAGGAGCTCAATGGTGGCGCCCATCTTTTCGAGGGGCTCCTTGATGCGGTTCATGGGCCGCGAACAGAGCGATTGATCCCCGGTCAATTCCGCCTTCATCCGAAGCCCGGCCAGCAACCCGGCCAGCAGCCGCATGCCGGTGCCGGAGTTCCCCAGGTCCAGGGCGTCTACCGGCTCCAGGAACTTCCCGCCGGTACCCTGGATGGTCAACTCGCCTTCCTCCGAGAAGAACGAGCGGGCGCCGAGCCGCTCCATCGCGTGCAGGGTATTCAGACAGTCCTCGCTCTGGAGGTAATTCAACACGGTGGACGAACCCTTGGCCGTGGCCGCCAGTATAGCCACCCGATGCGAAATGCTCTTGTCGCCCGGCATGGTCAACACGCCCCCGAGCCGCTTCGCCGGGTGAATCAGGACCGATTGTGATTTTGGAACCATGTCAGCCTTGCGCGTCTTCCCCGACCCGCTCACGGACCAGTGCCCGGCGCCGGGCGCGCGCTTTCTCCAGGAAAGTCTTCATGCTGTCGAACTGGCCCTCTTCAATCAAGTTTGAAAGTTGCGTCACTTCGGACGCGAACACGCGAAGTTCCTCGATCGCATGGCCGGCGTTGGTCCGAATGATATCATGCCAGACCTCCGGCGAGCCCTCCGCGATGCGCGTCGTATCGCGAAAACCCGTGCCGCACAGTTCGACCCAGCGGGCCGGGTCGTCCTCCCGCCCGACGGCGGAGGCCAGCAGCGCGGCGGCAAGGTGCGGCAGATGGCTCGTGCGCGCCATGACCTGGTCGTGCTCCTCCGGATCCATCACGCGGACCACCCCCCCCACCCCTTCCCAGAACGAACGTAGGGCCCGGATCGCCGCCGGGGGCGCTTCCGGGCCGGGGGTCACCACCACCACCGCACCCTGGTAGAGGCCCGCGCGCGCCGCGCCGATCCCCTGCTGCTCCGAGCCGGCGATCGGGTGGCTGCCGATGAACACGGCGGTCGTTCCCTGCAACCTGGATCCGATCTGTCCGACGAGGTAGGCCTTCGTGCTGCCGACATCCGTCAGCAGGCAGCCGGGCGCCAGGTGCGCGCGGCAATGGCTGACCAACGGGGGGATGGCCAGGATGGGCACGCAGAAGACCGCCAGGTCCGCCTGCTCCACGGCCGCTCCGGCCTCGTCGTAGACCTCGTCCACGGCGCCGCGCCGCAAGGCCTCCTCGCGTGTCTCGGCGCGTCGCGCATAGCCGCGCACGGTCACATCCCGTCGGCCGGCCTTGAGCGCGAGGCCGAGCGACCCGCCCATCAATCCCAGCCCGAGTATGGCCACGGTCTTCATAGCGTGCGGCCCACGGCGCGCGCGACGGCCCCCAGTTCGGACATCATCTTCTCGAACGTTTTCGGCAACAGCGCCTGCGGCCCGTCGGAAAGCGCCTGCTCGGGATTCGGGTGCACCTCCACCATCACCCCGTCGGCCCCGGCGGCCACCGCCGCCAGCGCCATGGGCGACACCAGCGACCAGATGCCCGTTCCATGGCTGGGATCCACCAGCACCGGCAGATGGCTCTCCCGACGGATCACCGGCACGGCGCTGATGTCCAGCGTGTTCCGCGTGGCCCGTTCGAACGTGCGGATCCCGCGCTCGCACAGGATCACCTGCCGGTTGCCCTCGTTGAGGACATACTCCGCGCTCATCAGCAGTTCTTCGATCGTGCCGGAGAGCCCGCGCTTGATCAACACGGGTTTTCGGCAGCGGCCGACGGCCCGGAGCAGATTGAAGTTCTGCATGTTGCGCGCGCCGATCTGGAGGACGTCGGCCACCTCGGCGACCATCTCCACGTCGCGGGTATCCATGACTTCCGTCACGATCGGCAGCCCCAGTTCGGCCCGGACCTCGGCGAGATAGCGCAATCCCTCCACGCCCAGCCCCTGGAAGGCGTAGGGCGACGTGCGGGGTTTGAACGCGCCCGCCCGGAGCAGCCGGGCCCCGGCCTTCTGCACCAGCGCGGCCATGTCGAAGAGCATGTCGCGGCTCTCCACCGAGCAGGGCCCGGCGACCACCACCACGGACGGGCCCCCGATCTCCACCGGTTCGCCGCCCGGCTTGACCGGCGGGATTTGGATCCGCGTCTTTTCCGGCTGGAACTCCAGGCTGGCCAGCTTGTACGGCTTGAGCACGGCCATCACCGACTCGACCCCGGGGATGGCCTCCAGCGGCTTCGAACGGATCGTGCGCTCGTCGCCGATCACGCCGATGATCGTCCGCTCCGTGCCGCGGCTCAAGTGGGTGGTCAGTCCCCAGGCCTGGATCGTCTCGACCAGGTGAGCGATCTGCGCCTCGGTCGCGTCGCGCCGGAGGACGATAATCATGCGGCGCCTCTTTCCGCAAGGACCGCTTTCAGCGCGCGGAGGAAATGCTCGTTCTCTTTCTTCCGGCCGACGGTGACGCGCACATATTCGGGCAGGACATAGCCGTCCATCGGCCGCACGATCACCTTCCGGCGTTGCAGGGCCTCGAATGCGTCGCGTCCGCGGCCGACCTTGACGAGGATGAAATTAGCCACCGAGGGGACATAGTCCAGGCCCATCTCTCCGAAGGCCTGCTCCAGCTGCGCCAGGCCCTCGCGCACCATCTGCCGCGTGCGCTCCACGTACTCGTCGTCCTCCAGCGCCGCGCGGGCCGCCTCCTGGGCCATGGCATTGACGTTGAACGGCTGTCTTACGCGGTGCAGCAGCTCGATGCCGTGTTTCGGGGCCACGGCGTAGCCGACGCGCAGCCCCGCCAGCCCGTAGGTCTTGGAGAAGGTCCGGAGCACGTACACGTGTCGGCCCTCCCGCACGTACTTCAGCGTATCGGGCTGC
The DNA here is from genome assembly GCA_018823105.1 of Verrucomicrobiota bacterium. Lineage (GTDB taxonomy): Bacteria > Verrucomicrobiota > Kiritimatiellia > CAIQIC01 > JAGNIJ01 > JAGNIJ01. Next base: position 7,729 of record JAHJJH010000047.1, read on the forward strand.
CGCTCCGGCGGCAGGAGCTCGATGTAAGCCTCGTCCAGCGCGACGACGACATGGTCCGGAACACGCGCCATGAACCGGTCCAGCGCGGCCTCGTCCACCATGGTCCCGGTCGGGTTATTCGGGTTGCTGATGAAGACGATCCGCGTCGCCGGGGTGATGGCCGTCAGCATGGCATCGAGGTCGTGCGTGAAATCCTTCATCGGCACGCCGATGGTGTCCGCCTGCATGGCGGCGGCGACGAGTTTATACACGACGAACGCCCGGTCGGCCATGACGATGTTCGCCCCCTTCTGGAGAAACACGTGGCCCAACAGCTCGATGATCTCGTTGCTGCCGTTGCCGACCAGGATTTCGTCCATGGGCACGCCGAGCTTCCCGGCCAGCGCGCGCCGCAGGTAAAACGCGCCGCCGTCGGGATAGAGGTGCATCTTCGTCGCCGCCTTGACCATGGCCGCGACGGCGCGGGGGGATGGGCCGAGAACGTTCTCGTTGGACGCGACCTTGACGATCTCCTCGATATCCTCGAAACCGAGATCCCTCGCGACCTCCTCGATCGGCCGGCCGGGTTCATACGTGCCGAGGCTCTGGATCCAGGGATTGGCGATGTGTTTCATGGCCGTCTTGTCACGAATCCATGTCCGACGCCTTCGGGTAGGCGCCGAGGACCGTCATCAGCGTGCAATGCTCGGCGAGGTTGGCCAGCGCCTTCTGCACGGGCGGATCATCGGCATGCCCTTCGACGTCCACGAAGAAATAATACTCCCACGCCTTCGTCTTGCTCGGGCGGCTCTCGATCTTCATCATGTTGATGCTGTACTGCTTGAACGCCGAGAGGGCGTCGTAGAGGGCGCCGACGCGGTGTTTCACCGCGAAGAGCAGCGAGGTCTTGTCCTTGCCCGTCGCCTTGCCGTAGCGCTTGCCGATCACCAGGAAGCGCGTCGTGTTGCCGCCCAGGTCCTGGACATCCTGTTCCAGCAGGTCCAGGCCGTACAGGTCCGCCGCCAACGCGCTGGCCAGAGCGCCGCTCCCGACTTCGCGGGCCGCCGTCTCGGCCGCGCGGGCCGTGCTGGACGCGGAGATCAATTCCACGCCCGGCATATTCTCGTGCAGCCAGCGGCGGCATTGCCCGAAGACCTCCGGCTTGCTGTAGAGCCTTTTGATCTGCTCCTTCGGGCCTTTCGCCAGCAGGTTGTGCGAAATGGGCAGATAGATCTCGGCGCAGATCTTCAGGGGCGTGTCCGTGAACTGGTCCAGCGTGTGCGTCACCGCCCCGTCGGTCGAGTTCTCGATCGGCACGACGCCGTAATCGGCCGACCGCTTCTCCACGAAGCCGAATACCTCGCCGATAGTCTCGCAGGGCGCGTAATCCACGCTGCCGCCGAACTGCATCCGCGCGGCCTGGTGGGTAAACGTGGCCGGCGGGCCGAGATAGGCAATCGCGACCTTCTGTTCGAGCGCGAGCGCGGCGGACATGACCTCGCGGTAAATGGACCGTACCGATTCCGGCGGAAGCGGCCCCTTATTCAGGGCCGCCACGCGGTCGAGGATAGATCTCTCGCGCGCCGGGACATAGACCTCCTGCGCGTCCGCCTCCTTGGCCTGCCCGATCTCCAGCGCCACACGCGTGCGCTCGTTGAGCAACCGGACCAATTCGGCATCCAGCGCGTCGACTTTTTTCCTCAATTCGTCCAGGCTCATGCCGTTCCCCCTTTCTCCCCCTCCTCTTCCTCGTCCTCTTCGTCGTCCTCTTCGTCGTATTCTTCCTCGTCTACTTCGTCAAATTCTTCTTCGGCTTTTTCGGACGTCTCCCCGCCTTCGACGGCCTGCTCCTCTGCGACGTCCTCGCTGACGGGCTCTGCCCCTTCTGCCGCCGCAGGCGCTCCGTCTGGCGCAGATTCTGTCGTCGGCGCCGCGCGCCGAATCTGTTCGGTTTCCAGGCGTCGCAGTTCCTGGACGCTGGGCAGGTCCTCCACGTTGCGCAACCCGAAATGTTCGAGGAATCGCTGCGTCGTGCCGAACAGCCACGGCCGCCCCGGCAGGTCGCTGCGACCCACGATGCGGATCAACTGCATCTCGAGCAAATTGCGGACGATCTGGTCCACGACTACGCCGCGCACCTTCTCGATTTCCGCGCGGGTGCAGGGCTGGCGGTACGCGATGATCGCCAGGGTCTCCAGCGCCGGCCGGGACAGGCGCGACGGGCGTCCCTTCTCCAGTAGATGCCGGAGCCACGGCCCGCACATGGGATTGTTTTCCAGTCGGAACCCGTTGGCTACATCATTGATCTCCAGGCCCACGCGGCGTTCGATCAGATCCGTCTTGAGTTGCTGGACCGCCGCGGCGAGGTCGGCCTCGGTGGCGCGGGCAAAGTCCTTCGTGATCCCGCCCTGGGTCTCGGCCACCTGGGCCAGGACCCGACGCAGGTCGGCCAGCGTCAGCGGTTGGCGCGCCACGAACAACATGGCCCCGACAATTTCCTTCAGTTCCGGCAAGATGTCCACGTTACTCATGGTTCACAGTCCTTCCATCTGCATCAGCATAATCGGACCGAACGATGACTCCTGGCGGGCCACGAGCTGCCGCAGCCGGATGAGTTCCAGGAGCGCCAGGAAGATGCACACGATCTCGTGGCGGGAGGCCAGGTGCTCGAACAGGCTCCCGAATTCGATACGCGCCTCCGCCTGTAGCCGACGGACAATATGTTCCATCTTCTCCGCGACCGTGAACCGCTCCGAGAAAATTTCTTTCAGCTCCTCCGTTTTGACCCGCTTGAGCACCTCGCCAAACGCACTGATGAGGTCGAAAAGGCTCACGTCGTGCAGTGCAATCTCGGGTGCCGGCCCGAGTTGGACGTGTTCGCCTTCACGGGCAAATACATCCAGCCGCTGCTCCTCCAGGCTCTCCAGGTGCAGGGCCGCGTCCTTGAATTTCTTGTACTCCACGAGCTGCCGGACCAGGTCCCATCGCGGGTCGTCCTCTTCCTCCTCCTCTATCGCCGCCCGTTCTTCCGGGGGCAGCAGCATCCGGCTCTTGATCATCATCAGCGTGGCCGCCATGACGATGAAATCGCCGGCGATGTTGAGGTCCAGCATCCGCATCAGGTCCATGTACTGCAGGTACTGGCGGGTGATGCGCTCGATGGGGATGTCGTAGATATCCAGCTCGTCCTTCTTGATCAGGTAGAGCAGGAGATCGAGCGGGCCCTCGAAGACATCGAGATGGACTTTATATTCTTCCTGGGGAGACATGGGAAATGAAGATGGTTAATGGTTGATGGGGATTGGGGTTTGAAGGGCGGCGAATGAGTCTGTTTGTCCTCCACTATCCATCAACCATTACTCATTCCTATTCCAGTCCCACGGCCTGGCGCGCCCTGCGCAATGTTTCCCCAGCCACGGCCCGCGCCCGCTCGGCGCCCCTCCGCAAGACGGTCTGCACATGGTCCAGGTTCTTCTCGAGCTCCGCGCGGCGCTGCCGCAGCGGGGCGAAATGCGCATCGAACATCTCGAAGAGCTGCTTCTTGACCTCGCCGTACCCCTGCCCGCCGGCCCGGTACCGCGCGGCCATTTCCTCCCGCTGCGCTTCCGTGGCGAACAGCTTGAACAGGGCAAAGACGTTGCACTGCGCGGGATCCTTGGGATCGGCCACGGTCTTGCTGTCCGTGACAATCCGCATGATCGCCGCCCGCGTTTCCTTGGGGTCTCCGAAGATTTCGACGGTGTTGTTGTAGGATTTCGACATCTTCTGCCCATCGGTCCCCGGCACCACCGCCACCTCCTCGCGGATGGACGGTTCCGGTATGGTGAAGACGTCTCCGTAAAGATTGTTGAACTTCAACGCAATGTCACGGGTGACCTCGACATGCTGCTTCTGGTCCCGGCCCACCGGGACCATGTTCGAGTGCATGATCAGAATATCCGCGGCCATCAGCACGGGATAGGCGAACAGCCCGTGCGTCGCCGGCAACCCCTTGGCCACCTTGTCCTTGAACGAGTGGCAACGCTCCAGCAGGCCCATCGGCGTGACCACCGACAGCAACCAGGTCAACTCGGTTACCTCGTGGATGTCGCTCTGTCGGTAGAACAGAGTCCGCTCCGTGTCCAGCCCGCACGCGAGGAAGTCCAGGGCGACGTCCGTCGTCCCCTGGCGCATCGCGCGGGGATCGGTCACCGACGTCAGGGCATGGTAGTCGGCAATGAAGAGAAAGACCTCCCCTTCCTGCTGGAGGTCCAGGATCGGCTTCATCATGCCGAAATAGTTGCCCAGGTGCAACTTGCCCGAGGGCTGTATGCCCGAAAGTATTCTCATGGTCCGGCTCCTCATCCAACAACTCGTGCGCGGCGAGGGTATCGGAAGCGGCTCCCGGCTTCAAAACAAAATTCGACTGTTCCTCGGATTGGAATCGGGATTGACGGACCCGATCCAAAAGGAGTTGAATGCAGAATGGTTCTTATGTGCTCAATCAAGGAGGATTAGAGATGAAAGCAAACTGGTTTAAGTATTTCGTGCTCCTTCTGATGGTCGCCGGACTGGCTTGGCTCCCCGCTTGCAGTGACGACGATCCCGCGCCCAGCAATCCCCCGGCCAACAACAACAATAATAATCCCCCGGCAAATAACAATCCCCCGGCCAATAACCCGCCGGCGCTGGAGAAAGCCGACCTGCTCGGCGACTGGAAAGCCCCGGGCGAGGTAAACGGTGACGAAACCACGACCTTCAGCTTCAACCTGCAGGGTAATGATCAAGCGCTCTACACCGTGGCCACCATGGCCCCCCAGATAGGTTCTCAAGGAATGGCCCCGGGGACATGGGACCTCGCGGGTACTACGCTGATCCTCGTCAGCCCCGTGGCCGAGATGAACGGAAACGGCGAAGTGGTTGGCGGGATCCAGGTCACCATCAACGGCCGGACGTTCAACAAGCAGTAAGCCGTAGTGTTCAAGGTAAAGGACCGGGCAGGCGCCCGGTCCTTTTGTTGAATAAGCAACATCCGCAGACGTCTAAAGGGTATATCGACACGGTCAACCCCGTGTCGCGGAGGTTCAGATCATGAAGAGAATCATGTGCGTAGCGGCTCTGATCGTAGCCCTGTCTGCGGTCGCGGCCATGGCGAATAACGGGTGGGGATTGTACGGTGCCTGGTGGGAGGGCGGCGATGCCTTCGGCCCCGGTTTCAAACTGACGTTCGAACTGGTGCCGGCACTGCAGTTTGACTTCCACGTGGCCTATTTCAACGACGTGGGCGAGGGCGATACCGGCCTGAACGTCACGCCGCTGGAGTTCGGACTGGCGATGAACGTGCCGGTCACGGAGACCGTCAAGCTGTCGCTGGGCGGCGGCCCGAGCTACAACTTCGTGGACGGCGGCTCGGATGACGAAATCGGCGGCTATATCGGGGGGTGCCTGGAGTTCGCCCCCTACAAGGACGTAGCCCTGTTCCTCGAAGCCCGGTATGTCATCCTCGACGTCGGACCCGAGGACCTTAACGGCCTCGGCCTCAACGCCGGCTTGATGGTGACCTGGTAAAAAACGGCCGGCGGCGGGGCGGCGGCTTCCCGTACGGCGTGGCTTAATCGCGCCTTGCGAGACCATACCGGCCGGTCCATATTGTTCACCGTATGGATATTCTAGCCGGTTTGCTGCCCCGTCTGGCCTACCGGGACCATCCGGTCCGGGCGGTGTGGTCCTGCGCATTCTGGACCCTCGTCACCACGAAGTATTCGGGCTTGTCCTCGACGTTCCGCGGCGAGGACCTCCAGCACAGTGATCACGCGGCGGTCACCGTGCCGGATGCGGGCCGCCTGCTGGAGAAAACGGCAGGCGAACTGGCGGACTATGCGCTTTCGGACGATACCGTGACGGCCTCGATCGGCATGGCGGCCATCAATTCCATGCTGGACGTGGACGAATCGAAGTGCGTCGAGCGCGGTGCCCTGGACCTGCTGCTGGAGAAGGGCCGGGGCCGCACGATCGGCGTGGTCGGGCATTTCGGCTTTGTGCCGAAGCTCCGCGAAGCGGCCAGGAAGGTTTGGGTGATCGAGCAGCGGCCTCGGCCCGGCGACATCCCGGCCACGCAGGCGGCGGAAATCCTTCCCGCCTGCGACGTGGTGTGCCTGACCGCCTCCAGCTTCATCAACCATACCATCGAACAGCTCCTGACTCTCTGCGCGGAAAGCTACGTCGTGCTGACGGGTCCGACTGCCCCTCTCATCCCGCAACTGTTCGAATGCGGGATAGACGCGATCTGCGGAACCCGCGTGACAGATGCGGCGGAGGTGCTGCGTCACATCAGCCAGGGTGCCTGCTTCAAGCAGGTGCGCGGGCACGGGGTGAGGTTGCTTACAATGATCAAAGGCTAAATGATCGAGCCAGGCATCCTGGATATTCTCCGCCGCTCCGGGCCGATCACGGGCAGCCAGTTTGTCGAACTGGCGCGTGCGGAGGTTCTGCCGCTCTGGCGTTTGTGCCGACGTTCGCCGCACATCCGACGGGTGCTCGTCGGGCGGCGTTTCCTGCGGCTTGACCGCGCCGTGGAGGGCTATGCCCGCCTGTCGCCTTCCATCCGCCGGGAGTTTCTGACCTACACGGTCCTCGGGCTGGAGGAACAGGAAGACGCGCTCACGCGGATCGCCGACGAGCAACGGCGCGCCATCAGCGGCATCAGCCACGAGAAGACCAACCTCGCGCGGGAGATCGCCGTCTCGGTGTTCTCCGAGGTCGGGGACGGCGAAGCCCTGGCGGAGCGGGTCTGCTTTATCATCGCGGGCGACATCACTTATGACATGGCCCATCGCGTGCCCCGCCCGGAAAAAAGCACGGGAGAAATGGTGCGCGGCTCGGACCTCGACATTATCGTCGTCGCGGAGGATGACCTGCCGGCCGACGCCATCAAGGCGCTGGACAACACCATCTTCAACAAGAAGCACTACCTGCTGGTGCATCCGGAGTACCGGGAGGAAATTGACTACATCGTCAAGGACCTGCGCCGCATCCGGGAGCAGATGGCCTTTGACACCTTCGAGGCGATGGTGGCCTGTAAGATCATGGATGAGGGACAGCTTCTATACGGAAGCCGGTCTGTGTTCCAGACCGTGAAAAGCCTTCTGGCGAAACACGACATCCCGGCCAGGCTGAAACGCCTCGAGTCGCAGGCCGTGGCCGAGCGCGAGCGGGCCGAACGCAGCCTGCTGGCCCCGGAAGAGGGCATCAGCGCGGAGCAGTACAATCACCTTTTTTTTACCCAGGAAGAGGGCGAGGAGATCTACTAAACGCCGTCCTGACTTGGGACCTTGGACTTGGGACTTTGGACCGCTTCCCCTACCCCATCAGCCCCGTCTCGGAATTGCGGAAGAACTTGAGGTCTTCCACGCGGCGGGCAGCCACGCCGCTGCTGACATCCTCGATCACCACGCCGCGCGCCTTGATGGCGTCCATCTGCTCGTACACGCCGGCGGCGGCTTCCCGATCAATGACATACAGCATTTCTCCGCCGCGCTGCGAATAGATCTGGCCGTAGGAGATCGGGACCGCGTCGGTCGGGTCCTCGGCTAGCGAGGTGGCGACGGGCTCGGACTTGCGCTTGCCCATGGCCACGAGCAGGACCGTGCGCGCCTCGTAAATCAATTCCGCGCCCATGGAAACCGCGTACCGGGGGCTGTCCTCCACGCGCTGGAAATGGCCGTCCGTGACGGCGTTCTGAACGGTGTTGTCGTCCAGTTTCACCAGCAGCATGCGGCTGTCCTTGAAGGGGATGCCCGCCTCGTGAAAGCCCACATGGCCGCGTCCGCCCACGCCGACAACGTGCAGATCAATCCCGCCCATCCGTTTGATCTTGGCCTCATAGGCGTCCTGGATTTCGCGTCGGACCCAGCGAAGGTACTCGGACTTCGCGTCCGGGTGGATGACAATGGACCGCCCCTTGTCCCGCCCTTGCTCTTCCCAGTCACCCGGGCTGGCCTTCAGTTCGGCGATGAACTTGTCCTGATCAATCAGGCAACCCCAAGGCACATTGGTTTTGCGGAATTTCTTCTGCAGCAGGCCGAACAGCTCTTGGATCATGAAGAAGCTGTAGCTCTCCGGGTGCAGCGCCCGCTGCTGCGGATTCTCACCCGGCAACCCGATGTACTCGTCCAGGTTGAAGCTGCGGATCCGGGAGCTGTCGAACGCGCCGCTGTTGGCGGTCTTGGCGAGGTCCTTATACATCCCCGACGGGGACATACCGGTGGCCAGGCCCATGACATATTCCTCGCGCTCGGCCAAAACGCGGCGGATGTCATTGGCGACATACCGCGCAGCCACTTCGCTTACATTGTCGTAATCACGCGTGATAATCACTTTGCAGGGCATGATGTCTCCTTTTTTTTATTTTTTTTGCATCAGGTAGGGCGGCTTGGCCCAAGCCGCCGAAAACCGCGGCGCGTTGGGTCAACGCGCCCTACCTGGCACCTTACCCAATGCAGGCCTTGACCTTGTCGGCCAGGGAACGCGTCAAGCGGTTCACAATATCGTCCGACGGACCTTCCACCATCACGCGGCACATGGACTGCGTGCCGGAATAGCGGATCAGCACGCGGCCCTTGTCGCCGAGTTCCGCCTCCGCGGCCTTGATGGCGGCTTGAAGGTCGGGTAACTCCTCCAGCGGCGGCTTGCGGGCGACGTCCACGTTGATGATCTTCTGCGGGAACATCTTCATCAGCGTGGCCAGCTCGGACAGCTTCCGGCCCTGGCTGCGCATGGCGGCCAACAGCTGCAGGGCAGAGATGATGCCGTCGCCCGTCGTGTGATGGGCGAGGAAGATGATGTGGCCGGATGCTTCGCCGCCCATCACCGAACCCTTCTTCTGCATCATCTCCAGCACGTAGCGGTCGCCGACCTTGGATGCGCCGTACTCGACACCCAGATCCTTCAACGCCAGCCCGAACCCGAAATTGCTCATGACGGTCGCAATGACCAGGTTGTTTTTCAGCTTGCCTTGCTCTTTGTAGGTTTTGGCGCAGATGGTCAGGATGTGGTCGCCGGTGATCTCCTCGCCGTTCTCGTCCACCGCGATCAGCCGGTCGCCGTCGCCGTCGAACGCCAGGCCGATGTCCGCCTTGAGCTCCCGGACCTTGGCCGACAAATCCTGCGTGTGCTGCGAACCGCACCGGTCGTTGATGTTCACGCCGTTGGGCTCGCAATGAATCGTCGTCACCTCGGCGCCCAGTTCCCAGAAGATGATCGGGGCGACCTTGTAGGTCGCGCCGTTGGCGCAGTCGAGGACCACTTTCATACCGTCCAGCGAGACCTCCTCCGGGAAGGTGTTCTTGCAGAACACGATGTAACGCCCCATGGCGTCGTCAATCCGGTGGGCCTTGCCGATTTCGTCGGCGGTGGGGCGGATGTTCTTAATTTCCCCGGAGGTGATCAGTCGTTCGATCTCGTCCTCCTCTTCGTCGGGCAGCTTGAAACCTTCGCGGGAGAAGATCTTGATGCCGTTGTCCTGGTAGGGATTGTGCGAGGCCGAGATGACCATGCCCGCGTCCGCGCGCATGCTTTGCGTGATGAACGCGATCCCCGGCGTCGGCATCGGGCCGACGAGCAGGACGTCCACCCCCATCGAGGTAATGCCGGCCGTCAGGGCCGTTTCCAGCATGTACCCGCTCACGCGCGTGTCTTTTCCGATCACGATGCGATGCGGGCCGCTTTTTTTATGTCGTTTGCACACGTACGCCGAGGCCCGTCCGAGCTCCAGGGCCATTTCCGCCGTCATGGGATACACGTTGGCCACGCCCCGCACACCGTCTGTTCCGAAAAGTCTTGCCATGGATTTACTCCTTGTTTAGTTCGTCACGAGTCCCGTTGCCGCCTGCAGCTCGATGTTGTAGCGGCGTTTCTGTGAAACGCCGTATTCGCGGCCCCGCGGAACGGGGGGCAAGCTCACAGCCCGCCCCGCCTTCGGCGGGGAGCTGCCGCTACAATAAGCGACATGCGGCAATCCTTCAATCCTTCCACAAAGCCGACATTTCGTCCACCAGCGCCTGCAGCCACGCCGACCCGGCCTTGCGCGCCGGGTCGGGCAGTCGGCCGACCGCCTTGAGATAGCCGTCCGCCCGTTCGGCCGCGCTCCAGGTCGCCAGGAAAGCGTCCCGGTCCCGAGCGCCGGTTTCTGCGCCGGGCCCCTGCTTCAACACGCCCTCCATCTCCGGCCAGCGCTCCATCAGTTCGCGCTGCCGCGCCAGAACCGGCTCGGGCAACGGGTCGCGCTTCGCCAGTTCCAGGGACCGTTCCATCCGGCCCGCCAGGTCGCCCAGCCGCTTGATCCGTTCCTTCAGCACCTCGTCCAGCCGGGCCACCGCACCCTCGTAACAGGCCTGCGCGATCGCGTCGCCACTCATCCAGGACTGCCGGACCTGCTCGTACCAGCGCCGCAACGCCCAGAGGTTGCCGATGTATATCAGGTTGTTCTTCACCACGCGACGGACACTGCGGTACATCTGCGCGGAGTAGGTCTTCAGGCTTCCGTCGCCGGCGGGCGGGTTTCCCGTGAACAGGCGGTTCTCTTCCAGGATATCCCGCCGGCAGACCACCCCCGCGGAAATCACGGAACCGAAGGCAATCCGCACCGGCCCGACCAGCCCCCCCTGCCCCCCCAGGAAAACGGCCGGACGGTCCAGCATCACGCCGCGCGGCACGTCGCCGATCAGCGAGGGCGTGGCCTTGTCCTGGTGCGGGGTAAAGTTGAAATGAATGTAGGACGACCCGATCTCGCTGTGGTTTTTGCGGCTGGTCCCGCCGGCCATCAGCGCGTCGCAGAAGTTGATCAGGCTGCCGGCCGTGACATAGGGAAGAAAGATGGTCTGCTTTAGACCCACGGCGTGCGCACCGCCGGCTTCCTCCTCCAGCAGCGTGCCCGGCCGCACATGGGCCCCGCTGCCCATGTTTGCGCCGTCAAGAAACGTCGCGCCGGAAAAATATCCGCCCTTCAGCGCCACCTTGCAGCCGAGCTGGCAGTTCTCCACCGTCGCCGGCGATTCGCCGCCGATGACCGAGCCGGCCCCGATCGCCGTGGCGGCGCCCCGGAGGCGGCTGCCCGCGTGGATCACGACCCCCGGGGCGATGCGATCCGGATGGACGTCCGCGTCCACCTCGACCGCCGCCGGACAGGGGATTACCACCCCGCGGACCAACAGCGTCTCGACCGATGGCAAAACAGATGGCGTGCTCGGCATACCTGGCCTCCAAAAAAAATATGATGTGGGGCGTTTTTGTATCAGAAGAAGGCCCGGGGCGTCAACGGCGGCTTGCGCATACCGCTTTGACACCCATGGTCCGGCTAGGGTAGCGTTGCCCGTCAGGTTCACCAGGGGGCACCATGAAGGTCAGCGGATTCACCTTTCTGCGCAACGGCGAGATGCTGAACTACCCCTTCGTGGCCTCGATCCGCTCGATCCTCCCGATCGTGGATGAGTTTGTCGTGGCGCTCGGCCCATGCCAGGACCGGACCGAAGAAATGTTGGCGGCCATCGGCGATCCCAAGGTGCGCGTGATCAAGACCGCCTGGAATGAGAAGATGCGGCCCGATGCTTCCATCAAGGGCTTCGTCTACGGGCAGCAGAAATCCATCGCGCTCTTCAACTGCACGGGCGACTGGGCCTTTTACCTGGAGGGCGACGAGGTCGTACACGAGGACGATCTGCCCGTGATCCGGGCGGCCATGGAAAAGCACCTGGACGACGACCGCGTCGAGTGCCTCTTTTTCGACTATCTCCACTTTTACGGGAACCCCCGCACCCTGGCCTGGTCGCCGGGCTGGTACCGCACGGCCCCGCGCATCATCCGGAACACCATCCCCTGCTGGGCGCCCAAGGGCCTC
>JAHJJH010000048.1 GCA_018823105.1 Verrucomicrobiota bacterium
CGGGCGCTCGGTGCGCGGCTGACCGAGGACATCTTGCACAACGCGGCGCTTCGCACGCCGGTTTTCTGATCCGTTGTAGCCGCGAGTGATCGCCCTGCGAAGCCCCGGGCGAAGCGGGGTGAACGAGCGGATAACCCCTCGCTCACGCTCGGGGCTACAGGTTCGGCCCGGTGCTGCGCTTCAGGATTTCGTCGAACTGGGCCTCGTCCATAATCTTTTTTTCCAGCACAAGCTGGCGCAGGGTCTTTCCCGTCTCCCGCGATTCGCGGACCAGATCGGCCACGCGATCATAGCCGAGTTTCGGGTTCAGCACGGTGGCCAGGCCGGCGCTCTGCTCGAAGTGACGGGCGCACACCTCGCGGTTGGCCTGGATGCCGCGGATGCACTTCTCGTCCAGGAGGGCACACGCCCGCTCCAGGTAGCGGGCGGCCCGAAGCAGATTGAAACCGATCAGCGGCATATGGGTGTTCAGCTCGAGTTGACCCGCGCCGCACGCCGCCGCCACCGCGGCGTCCAGGCCGATAACTTGAAGGCAGGCCATGTTGACGGCCTCGCAGGCGCTGGGATTGTACTTGCCCGGCATGATCGAGGAGCCGGGCTCCAGCGGCGGGAGGACGATCTCGTGGAAGCCGGTGTTCGGGCCCGAGGCCAGCAAGCGCAGGTCGTTGCAGATCTTGTCGAGGTCCAGCGCCAGCAGCTTCAGCACGGACGAAAACTCGGCCAGGTCGGTCAGGAACTGCGTGATCTCGATGCCGTTCTCCGCCCCCTCGTATACCTCGGCGGTGAACGTGCCGAGGGCCCGGATCATGAACGGCCGGAAATCGCGCCGCGTGTTCAGGCCCGTTCCGATGGCATTGCCGCCCGCGCCCAGTTCCCGGAGCTTCAGCCGGGTCGATTCGATGCGCCGGGTGTCCTTCTCCAGCGCGCGCGCCCAGGCGCCGAACTCCTGGCCCAGCGTGATCGGCACGGCGTCCTGCAGGTGCGTGCGGCCGCTCTTGAGGATATCGGCAAATTCCTTTTCTTTTCCGTGAAGCTCCTCGATGAGGCGGCGGAGACTCAAGAGGAGCGTGGACCCCTTCTCCACCAGCGCAATCTTCACGGCGGAAGGGAAAATATTATTCGTCGAGGTGCCCAGGTTGACGTCGTCGTGCGGATGGATCGGCTGGCGGTCTCCGCGCTTCCCGCCCAGGCCCTCGTTGGCGATGTTGGCGATCACTTCATCGACGTTCATATTCGAGGACGTGCCCGACCCGGCCTGGAACACGTCCACCTTGAACTCGCCGTCGAATTCGCCCTTCAACACGCGGAGGCACGCGGCCTTGATCGCGTCGGCCTTCTCGGCCGGCAGCTGGCCCAGGTCGGCATTGGCGCTGGCGGTGGCCCATTTCAACTTGACCATGCCGTAGATGATCTCCAGGGGCATCGGCTCACCCGCGATGTCGAAGTTCTCCAGCGACCGGGCCGTGTGAATGCCGTAGTACGCCTCGTCGGGGACCTGCCGCTCGCCGAGGGAATCCTTTTCCGTTCTCATGGTGTGCGCTCCGTTTTTTTCCGACCGCGCGATGGTACAGCAAAAGGGGAGGCGGTCAATTCGCAAACGGGAAGGCCCCGGCCCGCCGCTGGAAAATAGTGCGAGATACCCTATAGTTAAACTCCCGCGGGTTCCGCGGGGGAAAAAGAAAGGGTGAACCCATGGCACACGAACTACCGAAACTGCCGTACGCGTTGGATGCGCTGGAACCGCACGTGGATGCCCGCACGATGGAAATCCACCACGGGAAGCACCACGCGGCCTACGTCAACAACCTGAACGCCGCGCTGGAGAAGCATCCCGAACTCCAGGGGAAGAGCCTCGAGGCCCTCCTTGGCGACCTGGCGAAGGTCCCCGAGGATATCCGCACGGCCGTCCGCCATAACGGCGGCGGCCACTGGAACCACGGCCTGTTCTGGCTGTGGATGGCGCCCGGGAGCCCGGGCCAGCCCGTCGGCTCCGTCGCCAAAGCCATCGACGCCGCCTTCGGCGGCTTCGATGCGTTCAAGGAAAAGTTCGCGAAGGCGGCCGTCGGGCGCTTCGGCTCGGGCTGGGCCTGGCTGACGGTCAAGGACGGCACGCTGTGCGTCTGCTCGTCGCCCAACCAGGACAACCCGACGATGAAGGGCGTGTCGGAATGCCCGGGCACACCGGTCCTCGGGCTGGACGTCTGGGAGCACGCCTACTACCTGAAATACCAGAACCGCCGAGCGGACTACATCGCCGCCTGGTGGAACGTGGTGAACTGGGAAAAGGTCGAGGCCCTGTACGTCGCCGCGCGCTGACGGGACGCCGGTCATGGACCGGATTCAACGGGGCGCCGTGTCTGGCGATGGGTTTTCTGCGGGAGGCTTCTCCTCCGGGGGCTTGAGCAGGCTCTCCAGCCCGTCGAAGGGGCTGAAGATCGAGGCGGACGGCGCGCGATCGTCTGTTTCCGACCCGTCGGCGTGGCCGGCGATCTTGTACTTCTCATGCTCATGGTCGTGGCAGTACAGGCACAGCAACTCCCAGTTGCTGCCGTCGGGCGGATTGTTGTCGTGGTTGTGATCCTTGTGGTGAATGGTCAGCTCGCGCAACCGTTTCCCGGAAAACTCGCGCCCGCAGCCGGCGCACAGGTGGGGGAAGAGGCGGAGGGCGCGTTCCCGGTAGCCCCGCTGGCGTTCCGCCACGTCGCGCCGGAGTTCATACAGGATTCTTGCCTGCTGTTCGGCCCGGACGGGTTTTTTCCTGGGGGTCATGCGGAATCAGGCCGGAGGGGGCGTTTCCGCCTCGGGCTCGGTGTCCGGGACTTCCTCTTCGGGCTCGACGGGCGTGGCGGAGACGAGCTTGTCGCCTTCCGACAGGTTGATCAGGCGGACGCCCTGAGTATTGCGGCTGATGGTCCGGATGTCGCTGACGGGCATGCGGATCATCTGTCCGTCGCTGGTGATCAGCATGATGGCGTCCTGGTCATGCACCATGTGCGCGCCGACGACCATGCCGTTGCGCTCGGTGGTCTTGATGGTGATGATCCCCTTGCCGCCGCGGCTCTGGCTCCGGTATTCATCAAAGCCCGTCCGCTTGCCGTAGCCGTTCTCGGTGATGGCCAGCAGCGTGGCGCCGGGTTCGACGACCTCGACGCTGTCGACATGATCGCCCTTGGCCAGGGAGATGCCGCGCACGCCCCGCGTGGCACGGCCCTGGTCGCGCAACTGGTTCTCGTGGAAGCGGATGCTCATGCCCTTGTGGGTGATGATCATCACCTCGTCGTTCCCGCCGGTCAGCCGCACGCCGATCAACCGGTCGTCCTCGTCCACCTGGATGGCGATGATGCCGCCGGCACGGATGTTCTGGAAATCGCTCAAGTTCGTTTTCTTGGCCACGCCGTGCTCGGTGACCATGACCAAGTGCTGTTGGTCGGAATACTCGCGAACGCGGATCATGGCGGCGATCTTCTCTTCGCCGCCGATGTCCAGCAGGTTGACCATGGCCTTGCCGCGCGCGGTCCGGCCGCCCTCGGGCACCTCGTAGACCTTCTTCACGTATATCCGGCCGCGCTGGGTGAAGAACAGGATGTTGTCGTGGGTGGAGGCCATGAAGACGTGCTCCACGTAGTCCTCCTCCTTCGTGTCCATCCCCACCACGCCCTTCCCGCCGCGGCGCTGCTGGCGATAGGTGCTCACGGGCACGCGCTTGATGTAGCCCGTATGGCTGATCGTCAGCACGCACCCCTGGTCGGCGATCAGGTCCTCAATGGCAATCTCGCCCTCCTGGGGCACGATCTCGGTGCGACGCTCGTCGGCGTACTTTTTCCGCAGATCGAGCAAATCCTCGCGCAGGACCCCGAAGCGCTTGGCCTCGCTGGTCAGCAGGTCGCGCAGGTAGTTGATCTGCTTGATGACCTCAAGGTACTCCGCCTCCAGTTTCTCGCGCTCCAGGCCGGTCAATTGGTACAGGCGCATGTCGAGGATGGCGTTGGCCTGGACCTCGGAGAACCCGAACTTCTTCATCAACTGGCCGCGCGCGTCGTCGCGGTTCCTGGATGCGCGGATGGTCTTGACCACGTCGTCGAGGTGGTCGAGGGCCAGCTTCAACCCCTCGAGGATGTGCGCCCGCGCCTCGGCCTTTTCGAGGTCGAACTTCGCGCGCCGGGTGATGACCTCCATCCGGTGCGTCAGGAAACACTGCATCAGGTCCTTGAGGTTCATCACGCGCGGCCGGCCGTGGTCAATGGCCAGCATGATCGCGCCGAACGTGCTCTCGAGGGCCGTGTGCTGGTAGATGTTGTTGAGGATCACGCGCGACACCGCCCCGCGCTTGACGTCGATCACGATGCGGATGCCGTCCTTGTCGGACTCGTCGCGGACGTCGGAGATGCCTTCGATCTTCTTCTCATGCACGAGGTCGGCGATCTTTTCGATCAGGGACGCCTTGTTGACCGCGTAGGGGATGTCCGTGATGATGATGCTTTCCCTGCCCTGCGCGCCGGGCTCGATCCCGGCGCGGCCGCGCACCTTGATCAACCCGCGCCCGGTCTCGTACATGCTCCGGATGGGCGCGGTGCCGCAGATCATCCCGGCCGTGGGGAAGTCCGGCCCCTTCACGTGCTTCATCAGGTCGGCCACGGTGGCGTTCGGGTTGTCGATGAGGAGGATCAGCCCGTCCACGACCTCGCCGAGGTTGTGGGGCGGGATGTTGGTCGCCATGCCGACGGCGATGCCGGTGCTGCCGTTGATGAGCAGCGCGGGCGCGCGCGCGGGCAGCACGAGGGGCTCCTGCAGCTTCTCGTCGAACGTCGGCTGCATGTCCACCGTGTTCTTCTCGATGTCGGCGAGCAGTTCCCCGGCGAGTTCCTCGAGGCGGCATTCCGTGTACCGGTAGGCCGCCGGCGGATCGCCGTCCACGCTGCCGAAGTTGCCCTGGCCGTCCACCAGCATGTAGCGCAGGGAGAAATCCTGGGCCATGCGCACCAGCGTGTCGTAGACGGCGGAGTCGCCGTGGGGATGGTAATTACCGATGACCTCGCCGACGACCTTGGCGCATTTGACGAACGATTTGTTGTGCATCCAGCCGCGCTCGCGCATGGCGTAAAGGATGCGCCGGTTGACCGGCTTGAGCCCGTCGCGGACGTCCGGCAGCGCGCGACCGATGATGACGCTCATCGAGTAGTCGATGTAGGCGCGCTGCATCTCCTCTTCGATGTTGATCGGCTCGACGCGTTCGTTCTGGGTGTACATGGGAGGGTTCAGTGTTCAGGTTTCAGTGTTCAGGAGTGGCATAGCCGGGGCCGTCGTCTTCACGCACGGCCCACTTGCGATCGTCCGGCGGAAGATGCTTTTCGAGCGAACTCTCCAAACCGTTGAGCATTCGGATACATTCCTGGCATCTCGACCGTAAATCCTCATAGTCCTTCGGGTCCAGGTAGCCCTTCAGCTTGGCCATAAACAGGTGATGGATCGTCTCGCCCGCCTCTCCGCGGGCCCGATTGATTCCTTCGATCTTGTTCCGAAGATGACGGTCATCGTTCTTTTCCGCCAACTGCGCGGGGGCGCTGTTCGAAGACCGGCGAACTTGCGAACCCAGCTCATACCGCTCCTCCGCAGGCCAGCGGTGGCTGATATCGCACACCTCGATATGGAGATGACAGAGCTTCTGGTAAACCTCCAGGTCCT
The DNA here is from genome assembly GCA_018823105.1 of Verrucomicrobiota bacterium. GTDB lineage: Bacteria > Verrucomicrobiota > Kiritimatiellia > CAIQIC01 > JAGNIJ01 > JAGNIJ01. The sequence continues at coordinate 5,683 of JAHJJH010000048.1, forward strand.
CCACATGCAAAAATGTTCTTTTCTCCAACGCCCCGACCCTCCCTCCTGAACACTGAACACTGAAACCTATATATCCAGATTCCTCACGTTCAGCGCGTTATCCTCGATGAACTTGCGCCGGGGCTCGACTTCGCTCCCCATCAGCACGGTGAAAATCTGGTCGGCCCGGTAGGAGTCCTCCAGCATGACCTTCAGTAGCTTGCGGTGCTCGGGGTTCATCGTCGTCTCCCAGAGCTGCTCCGGGTTCATTTCGCCGAGCCCCTTGTACCGCTGGATGTCCAGCCCCTTGCGCCCGATGTCCCGCACGCGGCCCAGCAGCTCCATCAGCGTGAGGATCGGGATCGGCGGGTTCTCCCCCTCCACCAGATGAAAGAGCGGCTCCCCGCCCGCGGTCAGCCGGTCCAGCGGCAGCTTCTTGCTCTCCAGGAACGCCATGTGCTTGGCCAGCGCCGGCGCGGAATAAATCTCGATCCACCGCAGGCCCGGGTGCCGGCCGTTGCCTTCCTCGCCCGCCTCGCCGAAGATCTCGAGTTGGCGTCCCAGCCGTTTCTCGGATTCCTCTCGCAACTGGCGCAGATTGGACTCGGTCTGCGCGTAGTGGTGCTCCGTCTCGCCGCCCACCCCGATCGTCACCCGGTACTGCGGGAACTGCCCGGTCGCGGCGTCGCGCTGCTTCATGTACTCCTCGAAATCAACGCCCTTGCGGATCACGCGCTCGGCGATGCGCTCGATCTCGGTCAGGTTTTCGAGCACGGCCCCCAGGGCCTCACCGCTGAACAGCGGCTTGCCGCGCGTCGTCTCCACGCGCACGTCCGCGATGCCCAACTGGAGCAGGATGCGGGTGAGCTCGGCGTCGTTCTCGATATACTGCTCGTGTTTCTTGCGTTTGATCCTGTAGAGCGGCGGCTGCGCGATGTAGATGAACCCGCTCTCGATCAGTTTCGGCATCTTGCGGTAGAAAAACGTCAGCAACAGCGTGCGGATGTGCGATCCGTCCACGTCGGCGTCGGTCATGATCACGACGCGGTGGTAGCGTGCCTTGTCCAGCGCGAAATCCTCCCCGCCGATCCCCGTGCCGATGGCCGTGATCATGGTCCGGATTTCCTCGTTGTTGAGGACCTTGTCGATGCGCGCCTTCTCGACGTTCAGCACCTTTCCGCGCAGCGGCAGCACGGCCTGAAAGCGCCGGTCCCGGCCCTGCTTGGCCGAGCCGCCGGCGCTGTCGCCCTCGACCAGGAACAGCTCGCAGAGCGCGGGGTCCCGCTCGGAGCAGTCCGCCAGCTTGCCGGGCAGCGAGCCGGAGTCCAGCGCGCCCTTGCGGCGCGTCAAATCGCGCGCCTTGCGCGCCGCCTCGCGCGCCCGCGCCGCCAGCACGCCCTTCTCCACGATCCGGCGCGCCACGGACGGATGCTCCTCGAAATAGGTCGAGAGCTCCTCGTTCACCACCGAGGCCACGATGCCTTCCACCTCGCCGTTCCCCAGCTTGGTCTTGGTCTGGCCCTCGAACTGCGGGTCCGGCACCTTGATGCTCAACACGGCCGTCAGGCCCTCGCGGATATCCTCGCCGCTCATGGCCTCGGCATCGTCCTTGATCAGCTTGTTGGCCTTCCCGTACTGGTTGACCGTGCGCGTCAGGGCCGAGCGGAAGCCGCTCATGTGCGTGCCGCCCTCGATCGTGCTGATGTTGTTGACGTAGGAAAAAACGGACTCGCTGTAGGCATCGCTGTACTGCAGCGCGATCTCCACCTGCACCCCGTCCCGCTCCTTCTCCATGTACACGACCTTCGGGTGCAGCGGGTTCTTGTTCTGGTTGAGATGCTCCACGAACTCCGTGATGCCTCCCTTGTAGCGGAAGATCTCCTCGCGCGGCGGCTCCTCCTGGTGCAGCTTGATCTCGATGCCCTTGTTCAGGAACGCCAGCTCGCGCAGGCGGGTCGCCAGGATGTCCCAGTTGAACTCGATCGTTTGGAAGATCTTCTTGTCGGGATAGAACGTGACCTTCGTGCCCGTGCCCTTGGTCTTGCCGATCGTCTCCAGGGGCGTGACCGCCTTGCCGGTCTCGTAGCGCTGGTGATAGACGTCGTGGTGGCGCCGGACCTCGACTTCCATCCACTCGCTCAAGGCGTTGACGCAGGAGACGCCGACCCCGTGCAGGCCGCCCGACACCTTGTAGCTCTGGTGATCGAACTTGCCGCCGGCGTGCAGCATGGTCATGACGACTTCCAGCGCCGACTTTTTCTCGGTCGGGTGCTTCTCGACGGGGATGCCGCGCCCGTCGTCGTTCACGCTGATCGAGCCGTCGGTGTTCAGGGAGACCGCGATCTTCGTGCAATGTCCGGCCAGGGCCTCGTCGATGCTGTTGTCCACCACTTCGTACACGCAGTGGTGCAGGCCGCGGACGCCCGTGTCGCCGATGTACATGGCCGGGCGCTTGCGGACGGCTTCCAGCCCGCCCAGGACCGTGATGGACTTGGCGTCATACTTGGCGGCGGCCATCTCGCGCTGGGCCTCGTCGGGCTCGTTTTCAGCGGCCGGGCCGGCGGCGGACGGGGCTTCCGCCGCCCCGGGAAGTCCGGCGGCAAGGAGGGGCGCAGGCGGCTCTTTTTCTGTCTTCTTTGCCATGGAAAAACGCTCCAGGAAAAAGCTTTAAAAACATACCACTTACGGGGGTATTTAAGCAATCAAAAAAAACAAAAAAACCAAAGAAAAATAGGCAAAAAACGGCCTGAAATTGGCCTTTCAACAACTATTTATTTCTTGACAATATCTGCATAAAAAACGGGCCCATTTTGGAGGGACTTGAATTGAGGCGATCCTGTCGTATGTTGCAGCACAAAGGAGACACTGACATGACACGAAAAGTACTGATCGCAGCGATGGCCGGATTGATGGTGGCGAGCCTGTCGGCATGGGCCGGTGGAGCCTGTTGCGCGGGCAAGTCCGCGGCGAAAGACGCCGAGGGAACGGCCGACGGGGCCTGTGGCGCGAGCACGATGATGAAAGCGGAAGGAATGTCTGCCGGTTCCAGCGAGGTAATGCCGATCAGCCCGTCCCAAGGAGAAGTCAAGACCCAGGTCAATTGTCCCGTGATGGGCGGCCCGGCCAGCAAGAGCATTTACGTGGACCACAACGGTAAGCGCGTGTACCTGTGCTGCAACGCCTGCGTGTCCGCGTTCAAGGCCGATCCGGAGAAGTACATGAAGAAACTCGCGGACGAAGGCGTGCAGGTCGAAGACGCGCCGGCGGCCGAATAACCACCAACCTCGAACTCGTTACGTCCACCGCGCCGGGGAACGGTTCCTCCACAACCGCCTCGGCGCTTTTTTTTATTCGCGAGCAAGCGCGTTTTCCTGTAGGGCCTTTTTTGCTGTGCCGCGAAGCGGCTTTGGAGTGCGGCCCCTCGGGGCCGCTTTCGGATGTCCCGGGAAAAAGCGGCGTCAAGCCGCCGCAGTCCATAGGGATTCGTCTTCTTTCATGCCGCGGCGCGGCACTCTCTTTTTTGCTGTTGATTCCAAGGCGCAGGCTATTTGGCTTAAGTCAACCGCTTTACTCAATAATCCGTTCGGTTTCAGTAAATTGCTCTTTCTGAAAAGGCGCCCGAGGGGTATTTTCACCCCCCAATACATTAACAAAAAGTAGTAGCACGCCCCGCCCAACAAGGAATGCCGTCAACGCAATGAAAACCCTTTCATCGATTCTGCTGTTGTTGTACGCCGCTTTCTCCGTGTCCGCCGCCGAACTCCAGAAGGTCCGGGTCACCGGCCGTGACGCGGTGCTCCAACTCGAACAGGCCGGCGGCCGCATGATAGCCGACTACGCATCGTTTGCCGTCATGGAAGCCGACGCGGCGGCCGTGCAGGCGCTCGGTGACGCCGCCGAGGTGCTGATCCACGACAACCGGATCCTGCTGAACGCCGGCGTCGTGGATACCGCACTGCCCGCCGTGAAGAGCCTGCGCGCGCGCGCGAGCCTCGGCAAGGGCCGCGCCCTGCACCTCGTGCAGTTCGTCGGGCCCGTGCAGCCCGGCTGGCACGACGCGCTGGTGAGCGCCGGCTTCCAGGTCGTGGACTTCATCCCCGAGAACGCGTACCTCGTGTACGGCGACACGGCCGCCCTGGCCAAGCTGCGCGCCCTGCCGGCCAAGCGCAGCGGCCTGAATTGGGAAGGTGAGTCCCTCCCCTCCGACCGCCTCGATCCCCGCGCCCGGACGGAACTCGCCCGGGCGAAGGCCGGCGAAGCGGCCAACGACCTGTTCGCCGTCCAGATGGTCCTCGACGGCGAGGCCAACTCCGGGACGCTGCTGCTGATCGAGGCCCTCAAGAAAGCGCCGGTATACCGCGAGAGCCGGCACGGGCACTACCTGAACGTCATCGTCCGGCTGGCGCCGGACGCCGTCGAAACCCTCGCCGCGCAGCCGGACGTCATTTCCATCCACCCCTACGTCATCCCCCGGAAATTCGACGAGCGGCAGGACATGATCGTCTCCGGCAATCTCACCGGCAACGTGCCCTCCGGCACCGGCTACCTGAACTGGCTGTACTCGAAGGGCTTCACGCAGACCCAGTTCACCGCGTCCGGCTTCGTGGTGGACGTGTGCGACTCCGGCATCGACAACGGCACGACCAATCCCAACCATTTCGGGCTGTTCGTCGGCGGCAACATCGCGCAGGCCGCCCGCGTCGCCTACGCCCGCCTCGAGGGCACGCCCAACGCCGGCAGCACCCTCCAGGGCTGCGACGGCCACGGCAACCTGAACGCCCACATCATCAGCGGCTACAACAATTCCAACGGGTTCCCGCACGCGGATTCCGGCGGCTACCGCTACGGCCTCGGCGTCTGCCCCTTCGTCAAGGTCGGCTCGTCCGTGATCTTCGACCCCGCGAACTTCACCTCGCCCGATTACGAGGACATGATCTCCCGCGCCTACCGCGACGGCGCACGCATCAGCTCGGACAGCTGGGGCGCGGATACCTACGGAGACTACGACGTGGATGCGCAGGCCTACGACTACCTCGTCCGCGATGCCCAACCGGCCGCGTCGGCCGTTCCGGTCGCCGGCAACCAGGAAATGACCATCGTCTTCGCGGCGGGCAACCGCGGCGTCGAGGGCGTCCAGACGGTCGGCTCGCCCGGCACGGCCAAGAACATCATCACCGTCGGCGCGTCGGAGAACGTCCACTCCCACTCCTCCACCAACGGGGGCCTGGACGCCGCCGGCAACGACGGCTGCGACACGCCGGACAGCGAGGCCAACAGCGCCAACGACATCGCCACCTTCTCCAGCCGCGGCCCGTGCACCGACGGCCGCAAGAAGCCCGAGATCGTCGCCCCCGGCACCCACGTCACCGGCGGCGTGGGGCAGCAGACCCGGACCATGGGCGGCCTCGGCAACGATCTCGCCTGCTTCGAGGGCACCGGCGTGTGCGCCCTGCCCGGCGGCGGGACGGTGAACAACGCCAGCAACTTCTTTCCGCAGGGCCAGCAGTGGTACTCGACATCCTCCGGCACCAGCCACTCCACGCCCGCCCTCGCCGGCGGCTGCGCCCTGGTCCGCCAGTACTTCATCAACCAGGGGTGGACCGTGCCCAGCCCCGCCATGGTCAAGGCCTTCCTCGTGAACGCCGCCCGCTACATGACCGGCGTGGACGCCAACGACTCGCTCTGGTCCAACAACCAGGGCCTGGGCATGATGAACCTCGGCCTCGCCTTCGACGGCGCGCCCCGCGTCCTCCGCGACCAGCGCACCAACGACATCTTCACGGCCAGCGGCCAGTCCCGCACGATCAGCGGCGTGGTGCTCTCCAACGGCCTGCCCGTCCGCATCTCGCTCGCCTGGACCGACGCCCCCGGCTCGACCTCCGGCAACGCCTACAAGAACGACCTGAATCTCGTCGTCGTCGCGGGCGGCGTCACGTACCGCGGCAACGTCTTCAGCGGCCAGTACTCCGCCGCCGGCGGCACGGCCGACGCGAAGAACAACGTCGAGAGCGTCTTCCTCCCCGCCGGGACCACCGGCACGGTCGTCGTCACCGTCTCCGCCGCCAACATCAACTCCGACGGCGTCCCGAACTACGGCGGCGCACTGGACCAGGACTTCGCGCTGGTGATCTACAACTTCCAGGAGATGGAGCTGGCCGCCATCGCCGCCGCGGGCTCGTCGCTGGTCTCGGAAGGCTGCGGCGTGGGCAACGGCGCCCTGGACCCGGACGAGACCGTCACCGTGCGCTTCGCCCTCCAGAACGTCGGCTCGGCGAATACCACCAACGTCCTGGCCACCCTGCTGGCCACCGGCGGCGTCACGGCCCCGAGCGCGGCCCAGAGCTACGGCGCGCTCGCCGCGGGCGGCGCGGCCGTCTCCAACAACTTCACCTTCACCGCCACCGGCGCCTGCGGCGGCACCGTGACCGCGACCCTGGCCCTGCAGGACAACGGGCCGCGCGACCTCGGCACGGTCGCCTTCGATTTCACCCTGGGCGGCAGCACGGACGTCACCGTCACCAACGCGAACGCCGCCGCCATCACCATCCGCGACAACAACTCGGCCAGCCCATACCCCAGCTCCATCACCGTCGCCGGGCTCGACGGGACGGTGAGCAAGGTCGTCGTCACGCTCAACGGATTCAGCCACACGTGGCCCTCGGACGTGGACGTCATCGTCGTCGGGCCCGGCGGCCAGAAGGTCTCCCTGATGGGCGCCGTCGGCGGCAGCACGCCCGCCAATAACGCCATCCTGGTCTTCGACGACGACGCGGCCTCGCAGATCGGCGCCGTGATCACCTCCGGCACCTGGCAGCCGACCGGCACCGCCGAGACCATGCCCGCGCCGGCGCCCGCCGACCCCTACGCCAACGCGCTCTCCGAGTTCAACGGCAGCACGCCCAACGGCACGTGGTCGCTCTACGTCGCCGACGCGGCCGCCGGCGACTCGGGCAGCATCGGCTCCGGCTGGAAGATCGCCGTCACCGCCTCCGAGCCGCTCTGCTGCGGCAGCAACAAGCCGCCCATCATCCCCTCCGTCGGCAACAAGACCGTCACGGAGAGCAACAGCGTGAGCTTCACCGTCACGGCGAGCGACCCGTACGACAACGACCCCATCACGCTGGTGGTCTCGAACGTCCCCGCCGGCGCCACCTGCCCGATCACCGGCACGACCGGCAGCTTCAGCTGGGTCAGCGCCACGCCCACGGGCACCTACACCGTCACGTTCAACGCCTCGGACAAGGACGGCGCGGACGAGGAGACCGTGATCATCACGGTCAACCCGGTGCCCTATGTGGACACCAACTGCGCCGTGCTCATCTCCGAGTACGTCGAGGGCTCGTCCAACAACAAGGCCGTCGAGATCTACAACCCCGGCGCCTCCTCCCTCGACCTTTCCGCCAGCAATTACGTGCTGCAGCTGTATCAGAATGGGGCTTCAACTCCTTCCTATAACATCAGCCTCACCGGCACCATCCCCGCGGGCGGGACGTACGTCATCACACACAGCACCGCCACCGCGGCGCTCCTGGCCCTGGCCGATCAGACCAGCAGCAGCATGCTCTTCAACGGCGACGACGCCATCGTGCTGCGCAGCGGCGGCGCCTCCGGCATTGTCGTGGACCACCTGGGCCAGGTGGGCGTGGATCCCGGCAGCGAGTGGGGCAGCGGCCTGACCTCGACCGCGGATAACACCCTGCGCCGGAAGGCCGCCGTCACCCGCGGCGATACCAACACCACGGCGGTTTTCGATCCCGCCGTGGAATGGGACGGGTACGCGACGGACACGTTCGACGGCCTGGGCTCGCACACGAGCGACTGCAGCGGTCCCGCGCTGCCCACGCCGCCCGTGCTCAATCCCATAGGGGCGAAGTCCGTGACGGTCAGCAACACCCTGATGTTCACCCTCACCGTCACGCCGACGGACGGCGACGCGGTGACCCTGACGGCGAGCAACCTGCCCGCCGGCGCAACGTTCTTCCCGACCAACGCCTCGGCGGCGGGGTCGTTCCTCTGGACCAACGCCTCGCCCACCGGCACCTACAGCGTCACGTTCAACGCCGCCGACAAGGACGGCGCCGACGCGGAAACCGTCACGATCACGGTCAATGCAAGCGGCGCATCTACCGGTGTGGTCTTCATTGAAACCATGGGCACCTCGGGAATCAGTGGCGATTCAATTGCCACGCATGAGAGCAATGACCGTTTTGACAATGACGCCTTCACCATGAGCGGCTCGGGAGATATGCGAAACACCCTTGTGTCCGATTACGACGGAGCCTCTGGATCGTTCAATGTGATGCTGAACAACGCCACTGGTGAGTACTTCCAGGTTTCCGACATCAGCACGGCGGGAAAGTCTGGCATGACGCTTCAATTCGGCGTGCGGAAAAACACAAATGTGGAGAATGGAACGGGCATAGTAGTGGAGGTAAGTTCCGATGGGTCGGCTTGGACGCAAATTTCCCCGATTTCTGCTTGGCTCCCCACCGGCAGCGGCACTGCGATATGGCATTATCGCACCAACGATATTCCGGACGGTTTTGCCGTTGCCAACATGCGCCTTCGTTTTCGCAGTACAAGTGGAACTGAGTGGCGAATTGATGATGTGCAACTTGCGGGTAGCGGTGGCGGCGGGGCCGAATCCCCGCCCGTGTTGAACCCGATCGGGGCGCAGGCGGTGACGGTGAGCAACACGCTGTCGTTCACTCTCACGGCGACGCCGACGGACGGCGACGCGGTGACGCTGACGGCGAGCAACCTGCCGGCGGGGGCGGTCTTCTTCCCGACCAACGCCTCGGCGGCGGGGTCGTTCCTCTGGACCAACGCCTCGCCGACGGGGACGTACAACGTGACGTTCTACGCGACGGACAACGACGGCATGGACTCGGAGACGGTGACGATCACGGTCGGCCCGGCCGGGGTGCTGGACCTGGGCGGCTGGCAGCTCAAGCAGTACAACAGCGCGCTGACCTACACGATCCCCGACGGCACGACGATCCAGCCGGGCGGGTACGTGATCATCGCCCGCAACGCGACGAAGGAGGCGTTCGAGGCCGGGTGGGGCGTCGCGCTGGGCGCCGGGGTGGTGTACCTCAACTCCCTGGACAAGGGGGTGGCGATCAACGGCTCCGAACAATACGACGTGTTCAACGCGTCCGCCGTCCTGGTGGACGGCACGACGCCGGCGGGACTGAACCCCGCGAGCAGCTCGATCCAGCGGACCAACCTGCTGGGCGACGCCGCGGTGGAGGAGAACTGGCTCAAGGTCGGCCGCGACGCCGCCACGCCCGGGACGGGTGCGGCGGGCGGCGGCTCGGCCGGGCTGCGCATCAGCGAGTACTCCGACGCGGTGAGCTTCTCCAACGAGTACGTGGAGCTCTACTACGACGCCGGCGGCGCAGAGACGCCGCCCGTGCTGAACCCCGTCGGCGACAAGGCCGTCGAGCTGGGCAGCAACCTGCAGTTCCACGTGACGGCCTCCATCACGGACGGCGACCCGGTGACGCTGACGGCGAGCAACCTGCCCGCCGGGGCGGTGTTCTATCCGACCAACGAGGCGGCGTCCTTTGTCTGGACCAACGCCGCGCCCACGGGGACCTACAGCGTCACGTTCAACGCGGCGGACAACGACGGCGCGGACGCGGAGACCATCACCATCACGGTCAGCGGGGTGGTCCCGAGCCCGAACATCGCGGCGTTCGCGGTGCCGGCCGGCGCGACCGCCTCGGCGACCCTGACCTCGTCGGTGGTGGGCAAGACCTACGCGCTGGAATACACCACCGACCTGATGGCCGATCCGATCGTGTGGACGCAGGCGGACACGGAGGCGGGCACCGGCGGCGGGATCACGCTGTCCGACCCGAGCCCGGCGGACGTGATGCGCTTCTACCGCGTCGTGGTGCTGGACTGACCGGTGGCCCGCGCTGTTTGGCTTGCCCATGCCGCGCAGCGGCATTTTGGAGTGCGGCCCCTCGGGGCCGCTTTCAAATGCCCGGGGAAAAGCGGCGTCAAGCCGCCGCACTCCAGACTACGGCGGGCAGGCAAGCCGCCGCCGTCCAACCGCGACCCGCCCGTCACATCGTCCGGCCTGTGAGGACGATGCTGCCGACGGCCATCACGAGGGGGCCGAGGAAGGCCAGGACCAGGAGTGCCAGCACGGCGGCGATCAGCCAGTAGACCCAGGCGTGACGGCGCTTCCCGATCCACCGCCGGAGGAGCCGCCAGACCAGGACGCACAGGCCCAGGCTGATGACGACCAAGCCCAGCCGTAACAGCGGAAGATGCGCGCCGGACGGCCGGGGCTCCGCATAGGCGGCGGTCGGGGCCAACAAAAACACAAGCAGGATCCGTCGCATGATTTGCTTTGTAACACGAAACCGGGACCGGGTCACGCCCGCGGGGGCGGCTCGTAGAGCCGCCGCTACAGAACGGCCACGATGGAGCGCGGCCCTCTTAAAAAAACAGGTCTGGAGGGCCGGCGGCCTCGCCGGCCTTTCTTCCGGCCCCGGTGTCCGTGGCCCGCGGGAAAAGAGGGATACGCAGGTAGATCGTGACCCCCCTTGGGGTTGTAACGGGGCGCATACTGGCGCAGGAGATGGCCGAGGTCAAGGGTCTGCCAGGAGACAATAGCCGGATGGATGTTGGGGTTCTTTTCAAGGATGATCTGCAAA
>JAHJJH010000049.1 GCA_018823105.1 Verrucomicrobiota bacterium
GGCATTGTCGAATTGTCCGGCATAAGGCTGGCCGTCCAAGGAACCGCCCGCATTCAAGGCGGTGTAAATCTCGCCTCCCGAACTCACCGTGACGGGGCCGCCCCAGTCCGACCCGCCGCTCCCCCATAGCCGCGACCAGGGCCGAAACGCCTGCGTACCTCCGGCGTCACTCCAGATGATATTATTAAAATCCTGATCTGACGCCACTTGCAGAGCATAGCCGACGGCGGGGCCCCCCGCCGGGTGGCGATGGATCGCGCTCAGCTTCGGTGCGGAGTTGGTGACGATGGAATTGGAATAACCGAACTGCGCGCTATCATTCCACGCATAGAGGCCGACAGGCCACGCATCGGGTCCATCCAGTATAGTGTCGCCGTCGGAGTCCGGATTAAACGGGTCGGCGCCGAAGTTGAGCTCATCGAAATTCGTCAAGCCATCGCCGTCGAGATCGCCAAAACGACTTAGAACGATCATGGACACAGGGATGGCCACGGGGGCCGAACCCGGCGCATCGGAAGACACGCGCAAGGTGGCTGCACGGACGGTACCGCCGGTCAACCCGGCAGCATCGAAGGTCAGCCCGACCGTACCGGTCGAAGCCGCCTCCAATCTGCCGGTCGAGGGTGCCATGGCAAACCAATTGTTCGTTCCGGTATCGGGCGTCACGGCCACGTCATCCACGTACCAGCCTTCCGATACCTTGCTGGAGTCGGACCCAAACCGGAAAGCGAGGAGCACGTCCCGGCCCGCCCACGCGGCCAGACTGAAGCTGGACGATTGCCAGCCGCCGCCCGTCCCCGCCAGGCACGGCGTGCCGTTGGTGAACGGCGACCCGGATCCGCCGACGATGCGATAGGGATATCCGCCGTTCGGCTCGATGCGCTGGTAGCTCGATCCGCCGTTCGTGGAAATTTCGACCAGGCCTCCATCGTACGTCTGGGTCGCGTTCTTCACTTCCGTGTCGGCGTAGTAGCGGAAATTCAACGCGGCATTTCCGCGGACGGTGACCGGGCCGCAGACCAGCCGCGCATCCATCCCGTCCGTGTACTCGCCCGTCGCTTCGGAGCCGGCATACCAGGCCTGGGCACCCGAAAACGCCCGGCGGGTGGAGCGATGCCACAGGTCGTTGACCCCGGAATGAGACCACCCCTCCCCGCCCAGTTCCATGTCGTCCCGGAAGCCCACCCGGTCCACGGCGGCGGTCCAGTTCAGGCTGCCGCCGCCGGTGTTGGACACCTCCAGCACGCGGCCGGTGGATGTGTTTTCGATCACCAGGATATTGGTCAGACCGGCCGGCCAGACGGCCAGGGCCGGGATGGCTACGGCGAAGGTATGCGGGCCGTTGGTCGCGCGCCAGCCCGCCGCGTCCGTGGCCTCGATACGGTAGGCAAAGACGTCGCCGTTGGTACCCGGCGCCGGGATCGCCGCCGAGTAGAGCGCGGATAACGGGGGCGAGGTCATGCCCACGCTCTCCCACGCGCCGCCGTTGCGCTGCCACCATAGTGTCGCCTGCGCAACGGCCGTGTTGTCGGTGATCGTGGCGCTCACCGGCCAGGGCGCGAGCGCGCCCTGCGGATCGGACAGCGGCGCATGCGCGATGTCCGGCGGCACGGGCACGCTGGCCGGGTCGCGCGGATTGCTGTTGTCGTTCAGCTCCTGCAGGTTGGTAAATCCGTCCGCGTCCGGGTCATCCGTGCGCCAGGGAGCGAGCGAGCCGAAGTAGAATTGCTCCCACCAATCCGGCAGCGAGTCGCCGTCCGCGTCCAGGTCCGCGCGCCAGTACACGGCGACCGCCCCGCGGGCGGCATTCATCGGGATGTCTTGCGCGGGATTCAGCGTCGCGCTGGTCGCGTCCGGCCAGCGGGCCCCGTCCACGGTCCATCCGGCCAGGTGGAAGTTAGTTCCGCCTAACATTATCTGGAGCGGCGCCGCCACCGTGGACGCGTCGGAGCCGGCGAACCACCACGTCGTGGTGTTCACCGCGCCGGCCGGCATCGAGGTCTGCGCCAGCGCATACTGGACGGACCACTGCCAGGTCAGCGTGGAATCCTCCGCGAGGGTAAACGACACCGTGTTCGTGCCGCCCGCGGCCGGGACGCTGCCGGTGCCGGTCCAGCCCTGGCAGGCCAGCCGCGAACCCCCGGCGGGGACGCCGGGCTCCGCCGAGGCCGACACCACCACCCCCGAGGCCATCGGATGCACACCGTAGGCCGGCGTGGGCACGCCGGCCTCCGAAGGCGTGCCGGTGACCGTCAGGAAAACGGGCTGCTCGGCCACGAGGAACGAGTGCCAGCCGGCCTCCGGATGCCGGCTGGCCAGGCCCGCCCCCTCGGCAGCGCTCAAGAAGTAATTTACGACGGTCCCCCCCGGCTGCGCCGGGATGGCGCCGGCGAACAGATCGTTGGTCACGCGGGCCAGGAGCGTGGTCGCGCCCGTGGCGCCCGCGCCTTCCGTGTGCCAGGCCAGGAACAGCGCGTTGGTGTCCAGCCGGACGGGCGAGGTGATGACCGCCTCTACCCCATAGGGAATATTCGTTTCCAGCGTGTTCTGAAGCGGCGAGTGCTGAATCATCGGCGGCTCGCTGACGGTCATCATCACCACCTGCCGGTTCGTCAGCGCGGAGGGGTCGTTGCTCTCAAAACGCAGCAGGGCGGCCCGCACATCGCCGATCGCCAGGCCCGCCGAACTGAAGGCGGGCTCGAGGTCCACGGCCGCACCGCCCGCCAAGGCGCCATTGGTCAGGGCCAGGGTGAGCCATCCATTGGTCCCCGACGAGGGGGTAATCACCACGTCGTCAATAAACCAACCCTCCGGCGGGTAATCGTTCTGCTGCGGCAATGGCGCCAATACCCAGATAGATGAGCAGGGGTTCCTGCATCAAAGGGGCTGGCTATGAAAGGCCAGGCCGGAGGGCGGTTCCTTCAATCCCC
>JAHJJH010000050.1 GCA_018823105.1 Verrucomicrobiota bacterium
GTCCTCGTCCCCCCCGGCGTTCATGTTCAGGGTCAAGTGTCCCCTGTGGCTCCCGCTCTGTCAGCGGAAACTCACCCCTCGCTTGCATAAAGCGGGCCCGCCCCTTACTCTGTCCCCCTTGCGGACCCTGGCCATAAAACCGGGGAAAAGGCTTTTCCCATGCTGAATTGGATACTGAAAAAAATTGTCGGCACCAAGAACGAGCGCGACCTGAAACTGTTGCGCCCGCTGGTCGCGCGCGTCAACGCGTTGGAGCTGGAATACCAGGCGTTGTCCGAAGAGGCGCTCAAGGCCAAGACCCTGGAGTTCAAGCACCGCCTGGCCCAGGGGCAGACCGTGGACGACCTGATGTGCGAGGCGTTCGCCGTGGTCAAGAACGCCTGCCGCCGCATGGTCGGCCGGACGATCCAGATCTGCGGGCATCCGACCGTGTGGGACATGGTGCCCTTCGACGTTCAGGTCCTCGGCGGGATTGTCCTGCACCAGGGCAAGATCGCCGAGATGGCCACGGGCGAGGGCAAGACGCTGGTGGCGACGATGCCGGCCTACCTGAACGCCCTGTCGGGCGAAAACGTGAATATCGTGACGGTCAACGATTACCTGGCCAAGCGCGATTCGGAGTGGATGGGCGCGGTCTACCAGTATCTCGGCCTGACCGTCGGCTGCATCCAGAACCAGATGGATCCCGAGGAGCGGCGTATCCAGTACGGGCGCGACATTACCTACGGCACGAACAGCGAGTTCGGCTTCGACTACCTGCGCGACAAGGGCATGGCCTACCGGCCCGAGGAGCAGGTCCAGCGCGGCTACCACTATGCCATCATTGACGAAGTGGACTCGATCCTGATCGACGAGGCGCGCACGCCGCTGATCATCTCCGGCCCGGCGCCGTACTCGACGATGCAGTACCACGAACTCAAGTCGCACCTGGAGCGCCTCGTCCGCCGCCAGCGGGACCTGTGCACGAGCCTCATCCAGGAGGCCAAAACGCTGATCGAGAAGGGGGAGAACGAGGAGGCGCAGCGCAAGCTCTACCAGGTGCACCAGGGCATGCCCAAGAACAAGCAGTTGCAGCACCTGCTCGAGGACCCGGGTCCGCGCCGCCTGCTGGAGAAGATCAATTCCGCCTTCCTGACCGACATGCGCAAGGAGGAGGCCCGCGCCCTGCGTGAGGAACTCTATTTCACCATCGATGAAAAGGGCAACGACGCGAGCCTGACGGAGAAGGGCTGCGAGGCGTTGAGCCCTAACGATCCCGAGATGTACGTCGTGCCCGACCTGGTCTCGGCCCTGTCGGCGCTCGACGGCGACACGACGCTGACCGACGAGCAGAAATTCGAAAAGCGGCAGGAGATTCAGAACCTGTTTGCCGATCGCAGCGAGCGCATCCACGCCGTGGACCAGTTGATCCGCGCCTACGCCGTCTATGAGCGCGACGTGCAGTACGTGGTGCAGGACAACCAGGTGCTCATCGTGGATGAATTCACCGGCCGTCTGATGCCCGGACGCCGCTGGAGCGATGGCTTGCACCAGGCCATCGAGGCCAAGGAAGGCGTCGAGATCGAGCGCGAGACGCAGACCCTCGCCACGATTACGATCCAGAACTACTTCCGCATGTACAGGAAGCTGGCCGGCATGACCGGCACGGCGGAGACCGAAGCGGACGAGTTCCACCAGATCTACAAGCTCGACGTGATCGTCATCCCTACAAACCGCCCCGTGCGGCGCGTGGACAACAACGACCTGATCTACAAGACACAGCGCGAGAAGTTCAACGCCATCATCGCTGAGATCGAGGAATGCCACAAGAACGGGCAGCCCGTGCTGGTCGGCACCATCTCCGTGGAGACCTCGGAACTGATCAGTCGAATGCTCCGGCGGACCGGCATCCCGCACAATGTGCTGAATGCCAAGAACCACCAGCGCGAGGCCGAGATCGTTTCGCTGGCCGGCCAGAAAGGCGGCGTGACCATTGCCACGAACATGGCCGGCCGCGGGACGGACATCAAGCTGGGCGAGGGCGTGGTGCATTTCTCCCGCGAAGTGGTCACGTCGAGCCGTACGCTGGACGAGAAGGTGGACGGCGTCCGCCTGCGCCAGGTCCTGCTGGAAAAACCCTGCGGCTTGCACGTGATCGGTTCCGAGCGGCACGAGGCGCGCCGGATTGACCGGCAGTTGCGCGGCCGCTGCGCCCGGCAGGGCGACCCGGGCTCGTCCCGGTTCTATGTCTCCCTCGAAGACGATCTCATGCGCCTGTTCGGCTCCGACCGCATCTCGCGCATCATGGAGCGGCTGGGTATCCAGGAGGGCGAGGTGCTGGAGCACCCGTGGCTGAACCGATCCATCGAGACCGCCCAGCGTCGCGTCGAGCAGCACAACTTCTCCATCCGCAAGCGGACGCTGGAATACGACGACGTGATGAACAAGCAGCGCGAGATCATCTACGGCTTCCGCAGCGAGGTCGTCGCCGATCCCGACGCCCGCGCGCATCTGTTCAACGTGGTCGAGGACGTCCTGCGCGCCCGCGCCGACGAGATCCTGGCGGGGAAGGACGCGGCGGCCCGGCATGACTTCCTGGGCTGGGTGAACAGCACGTTCCCGGTGGGACTGAAGTTCGAGGAACTTGCCGGTGTGGCCGATGCCGACGCCCTGATGGCGAAGGTGCTGGAGCGCGTCCGCAAGGCCTACGAGGTCAAGGCGCGGCTGGAGAATCCCGAATCGCTGACCAACATGGAGCGGTTCATCATCGTCCAGGCCGTGGACACCCACTGGCAGGAGTACCTGCGCAACATGGACACGCTGCGGCAGGGCGTGGGGCTGCGCGCCTACGGGCAGCGCGATCCGCTGGTCGAGTACAAGCACGAAGCCTACGCCATGTTTTCCGACTTGATGGACCGCATCAAGGCCGACATCACGACGCGGATGTTCCGGTCCGCCACGTCGGCGGAGGCCTTCCGCAACTTTGCAGCGACCTTATCGCAGGTCTACGTGCACGACGAGGTTCAGACGCTCGGCGGGCGGGGGAGTTCCGTCCCGGCGGCGGCCCGCGGGCCGTCCGCTCCCGCCGGCGCCGAGGAGGCGATGGAAGCCGCCCTCACGTCCAAGGGTTCGACCTTCCAGCGCGAAGAAGCCAAGGTGGGCCGGAACGACCCCTGCCCGTGCGGCAGCGGCAAGAAGTACAAGAAGTGCCACGGCGCGGGGAAGTAATCCCCATCGCAGATCAGTGACCATTCGCTTGCGCTCGCGGCTGCGGGCGGGTAGCCCCGAGCGTAAGCGAGGGGACCGCTTGTCCCTCCAAGACGATCAGCGTGATCTCCGGCCGTGCGAGCAGGCGCAACGCCGGGCCCGGGCCTCCGCGCCGGTTTCCAATGATTGGAAAAAAAGCCGCGGAATTTTCCAAACATTGGAAACTTTTTCGCCATTTTTTCCAATCATTGGAAAAAACAGGGCCTGACTTTTCCAAACATTGGAAAAATCGCGCCGAAATTTTCCAATGCTTGGAAAAAACAGAGCGTAAATGGCCAAATCACTCCGAGTCTGGATGAATGAGAATCATTGTGTTTCAGGGGGGCGTACGCGGCAGCGAGCGTTAGTATTCATAGCTTGTTGAATGCCGCGACCATTTGAGGTTCCAGTTCAGATCCGGTGTTACAATCAAAGACCACGTCTCGCCGGACATTCACCTTCTCAAGCGACGCATTGGGAAGCCATTCCTCCAAAAGGCAAAGGTTGCCACTGATCTTATGCACGTTTCTGTTAAACCAACGGGCCTCATACTTCTGCGAAGGGGGAAAAGGCTTGCGAGCGGGGAAGTTTGGGTTTTCCAGCATCTTCCCATTTACATCTATGCTATGCACCAGTAGGCGGTTGTGCAACCAATAGCAGCGATTACCCCATGCGAGTTTGCCGTGAATTGGTTGAAGACCCCGGAACATGGTGTCGTGTTTTCTGTCGAAAGTCGGCGGAACTGCGGATCGTAATTCCGAGTGACCAAGCAGTTTGCCCATCCGGTCGACGGATGCCAAAACTCGTTTATTCAAGAAAGACACACGTCCAGTTATGCCCGTCAGAATCCAGCCCAACCCAAGACCGGCCTCAAGATTGCGTTCGACACGGTGTGATCCTGGGTCACCCTGATTGAAACTCCGTAACGGCCAGCAAGCATTTCCGGGATAAGCGTAGCCCTCATTGAGGGAGAGCAGTACTTGCACTGTGTGTCTCATGCCGGTGGCCGCACACTCCGCCCATTGTTTCGATATGTCCTCCAGTGATGTCGTCTCGCCGGTCAGAATGTAGCAGAGGGGCCAAGCGTGCCCTTTTAGCGGTGGGTGATCCTTCGCCATAGTCTCGTAGACTGGGATACTCTGGATGGCTTTCCAACAGGCTTCAAATGTTACCGGTTTCAGTGAGGATTTCACAGAAATCGCGGCGACAACGTGGTCAACAAGCGCGTTGTACTTACCACTTTCGGTCTCTGACGGACAGAAGCCAAGCGCATCTGGTGTTGTGACGATGATGTCAATTTGGTCGGATCGGTTGCCCTCGTAGTCGTAAATGTGACCGCCCCTGAAGACCTTGATGTCTCCCGGAAGATTGGCCTTCAGAAAATCCACAAATACCTTCTCTGCATCTTCGCCAAGGCAACTGGAGTTCTCCAGGAGTCTTGCACCGTGCATTTGTTCCAGAAGGCGCAAACGGGCAAAGTCCAAGTTAGCTTTGAGGCGTCCTTCAAAATTGCCTTCCGATTTTCCCCTCTCATCACAAGCGATCATGTGCTCAAAGACGCTGGTCA
>JAHJJH010000051.1 GCA_018823105.1 Verrucomicrobiota bacterium
ATTGTATTAAATTTTTATCACATATAATGCTTGTAATCGAAATAGCTTGTCTATCTCATAATTTTGATATTACTCTGAGGACCACGCGCGGGTCGCCGGGGAACCGCCGCTCGAAATCCCGGTAGGTGCGCGCGGCCTGCTCGGTCATCTCCAGGGTCTGATCGTACAGCGTGGCCAGGAGCCACAGGGCCTCCGGATTTTCCGGTTCCTGCTGGATCGCGGCCCGGCAGGCGACCAGTGCGGCGTCGAATTCGCCGGCCTTGACGGCCGCCTCGGCCAGCCCCATCTGTGCCAGGGAAAACCGGGGATCGAGTTCGGCGGCCGTCTTGAAACTCCGCAGCGCCGCGTCCGCCTTCCCGCGCTCGAAGAGGAAACGGCCCAGCGCGTAATGGGCCCGCGCCTGCCGCGGGACCAGGCGCACGGCCTCGCGCAGGGCCTTTTCCTGTTTCCCGGCGTCACGCTGACGCTCGGCCCGGCCCGCCGCCTCGAGGCACAGGTGCAGCGCGGAAGAGACATGCCCTTTCGCCGATTGGGTGGAGGCCTCTTTCAGCAGGGCCTCAAAGGTTTTGGGCGCCGGAAGCGGCGTGGGGGTGGGGGCGCTTGGTTTTCCCGGAGGCGTCTTCTCCACCGCCAGGTCGCCGAGGGCGCGTCTTGCGTACTCGGCCTGGGGTCCCGCCCGGGCCTCCGGATCGTCTTTGACCGCCTCCAGGTACTTGCCCAAGTAGGCTTCCGCCTGCGCCGCGTCGCGGCCCTGGTGCAAGACCCCCAGGTTGAAAATGGCCGGCGCGTATCGCGCGTCCTTCTCGAGCGCCTGCATGAGATAGAAAACGCCCTGCTCCGGCCGGCCGGCCCGGGCCTCGACGCAGGCCAGCGCGTTAAGAATGCGCGCGGACTGCGGGGCGCGGGCCAGCGCGACGGACAACACCCGGCGCGCCTCGGCCCAGTTGCTGCGCTGCATATACATCGCGCCAAGAAATTCCAGCGGCCGCGGATCTCCGGGCCGCGCGAGCGCCGCCTCCTGAAAGGGGGAAGCCGCGCGCACCGGATCGCCGCTCTCGAAAAAAATGACCCCGGTATTGTAAAGTGATTCCGCCAGATCGGGCGCCAGCCGCCGGCTCGCTTCGAAGGCCTCCAGGGCCGGCTGTACCTGGCCCATCCGCCAGCAGGCCACCCCGAGGTAGTGGTAGGCGACCGCGTTGTCCGCGTGGCCGGGCCGCCGGGCGACGGATTTTTCCAGCAGCGCGCGTGACCGAACCCAGCGCCCCCGCTCGAATTCACGGAGACCGCTCCGGTACTCGCGCTCCCCGGGTGCTCCCCCGCAGCCGCCCAGCAGCCCGAGGCCCAGGGCGAGCAGCCCGAGCAGCCCCGCCAGATTCTTGAACAGGCTCCCCATGAGGTCTTTCGTCAGCGAGCAGTATGATAACGCAGAAGGTTGAGGCCGGACAAGGAAAAGGCGGCAAGGGCAGGCAGGCTGAAAACTCATGGACAGTGGGGCCGCCGGCCCTCCAGTCGCCGTGGATTTCTGATTTCGTGGAAGGCCCGCCGGCTGGATTTCACACCAGCCTCGCGCCGGGAAAGCATGGCTTCAAGCGCGGCCAGAGCCCAAGCCCCCCCCCGTTCTCCCTCTTCGCGTCTGTAACAAATTAGTTCACGGATGTGGAATGGACAGCTGTGACGCGGACCAGGATGCCGGAAAAAAGGAGTGCCTCGCGGCGGATCACGAGGACACCCAGACCGTCCGGGTGCGCGGCCCGTCGAACTCGCACAGGAAAATGCCCTGCCACGTGCCGAGCCGCAACCGCCCGCCGCTCACCAGGACCCGCACGGACGAGCCCAGGAGGCTGGCCTTGACGTGCGCCGCCGCGTTGCCCTCCGCGTGGGCGTAGTCGCCGCGCCACGGGACCAGGCGTTCCAGCGCGGTCTCCACGTCCGCCATCACGTCGGGATCCGCGTGTTCGTTGATCGTGATGCCCGCCGTCGTGTGCGGAATGAAGACCGTCACCACGCCCTCCCGCAGCCCCAGCGCCGATACCGCGGCCTCGACCTGCCGCGTGATATCCACAAAGTCCGTCCGCCGCCGCGTGGATACGGAGAAAGATTCCATGGCTCCGACGATGAGCCTCCAAACGCATAAAATCAAGTCATCGTCCGCACCTCCGTCGTTTTCCGGAAGGGCCTTACTCCGAGCAGCCGGGTCGCGCGGAATATGCTCCCCCCATGGATAGAAAGGGGGCAGACCGATGCGGTTCCACAATTACTAGAACCTATCTCAAAATCGGATTTGCGCCCGGTCAGGTGACCGGGCCTACAGCGAACCCGAGTAATGACGGGGTATGTAGGCCGCGTGACCTCACGCGGCGCGCCGATTTCTCGGCCCCGCGCAAGCCGCGCTATCGGCGTGGCAAGCGAAGGCCCAACACTGTTCGCTAAAGATCAGGGGCCGCGCGCTCGCGCGGCCCCTCCTGCGCGAAGCCCATTCGTTATCTGCCGGAGATGGATGCGATTTGCCGATGGGTCCTGAAGAATGCCCGGTCTTGCAATGTTCGCGCTTTTCTGGTGAAAAATGGCATGAGCCGGGGGAGCCCTGCTGTGACATTCATTGGCCCTGAAAGTTCGCGGAAATGACAGACCCCGCCCACCCCGCCGGAGTCATCCCGGCGCGCTGTACCCCTGGGCGGCGCGCCTCTTCGCCGCATGGATCGAGCGCGCGAAGATGCGCGAGCACCTGTTCGCCATGGGCGTCGCCACGTTGATCGGCGTACTGTGCGGATTCGGCGCCATCCTTTTTCGTCAGCTCATCATCCTCTTCCAGCGCTTCTTCTGGCACGCGTCCTACCTCACGGTCGAAGTGCTGCGCGACCAGCCGGCCTGGCGCCTGGTCGGCATGCCGGCGGTCGGCGGCCTTGCCGTGGGCGCGATCGTGTACCACTATGCCCAGGAGGCCCGCGGGCACGGGGTTCCCGAAGTCATGGCCGCGGTGGCGCTGAAAAACGGGATCATCCGGGCACGGGTCGCAATCGCCAAAATCTTTTCGGCGGCCCTCACGATAGCCTCCGGCGGGTCGGCCGGGCGAGAAGGCCCCATCATCCAGATCGGCGCCACCCTGGGGTCTCTCCTGGGCCAGATGCTGAAGGTGTCTCGCGCAACCGGCTCCGCACCTACGTGGCCTGCGGGGCGGCCGGCGGCATCGCGGCAACATTCAACGCGCCCATCGCCGGGGCGCTCTTCTCCGTGGAAATCATCCTGGGAGAGTTCGGCGTGGCGGAATTCAGCCCGATCGTCATTGCGTCGGTCATCGCCACCGTGGTCTCCCGGCGTTTTCTCGGCGGCGAGGCGTTCTTTACGGTGCCGCCGTACGAGCTGGTTAGCGCTCGCGAGCTGATCCCTTACGCCCTGCTGGGCGTCTTCTGCGGGCTCGTGTCCGTGTTGTTCATCTTTTCACTGAACCGCGCCGAAGACTTCTTCGATAAGAAACGCAGATTCCCGGCTTTCCTGAACCCGATGTTCGGCGGCCTGATGGTGGGCGTCATCGGTCTGGCCGTACCGCACGTTTACGGCGATGGGCACGCGATGATCGACATGGCCCTCCTCAACCAAATGTCCTGGGGGCTGCTCGGCCTCCTGCTGCTCTTGAAAATCGTCGCCACATCGCTCACGCTGGGGTCCGGCGGAGTGTTCGCGCCATCCCTGTTCCTGGGGGCCATGGCCGGCGGCTTGCTCGGCCATCTGGTGGCCCCGATCCTGGGCCCGCAGGCCGGCCCGCCGGGCGGCTACGCCTTGGTCGGCATGGGGGCGTCGTGGCCGGGGCGACCCACGCGCCCATTACGGCCATTCTTATTATTTTCGAGATGACGAACAATTACTCCATCATCCTGCCGCTGATGCTGGTGTGCGTCATCAGCCTGCTGGTCTCCACGCGCCTCTCCCGCGAGTCCATCTACACGATCAAGCTGGTCCGGCGTGGCATCGATCTGTTCCGGGGCCGGTCGCTCGACCTGCTCAAAGACTTCAAGGTCTCGCAATGCCTGCGCCGCGACTACGAATCCGTGTCCGCGACGGCGCCGATGAAAGAGGTCATGGAACGGATCCTCCGCGCCGAACATACGCATTTCTACGTCGTCCACCCCGCCGGCCGGTTCCAGGGCATCATGACCCTGGGGACCGCCCGCCGCGTTCTTCTCGGGCGCGGCGGCCTCGATCAGGTCCTCCTCGCGGAGGACCTCACCCACACGGAGGCGCCGCTCTGTACGCCGGATGAAAGTTTGAGCCCGGTCCTTCCGAAATTTGCGGCGTCGCGGCTGCCTGAGCTTCCGGTCGTCAACAATCTCCAGGAGCAAAAGCTGTGCGGCGTCATCCACTACCCGGATGTCGCGCGCCTTTACCAAGAGGAGATACTGAAGATGGACACCGCCGGCGGCTTCGCCCGCGCCGCGAGCGCCTCCACCTTGGAGCCCGTGGAACTGGCGAGGGGCCTTTTCCTCACCGAGTGGAATCCCCCGTCCTCCTTGTGGGGCCGGACGCTGAAGGACTGCCGG
>JAHJJH010000052.1 GCA_018823105.1 Verrucomicrobiota bacterium
CCCGCACGATTCAGGACACCAATCCGCCGGCCGTGAGCGGGCCTGTTTTCTATCGGATTTCCGTGGATTCTTGGCCGCCGCCGTAGCTCTGTAAGGGTGATGGCTTTTCTGTAGCCGGCTTCGTTGAAGCCGGCAGGCCGGGACCGACGGTCCAGGCTACAGCAAACCCCGATCGAAGTTGCCGCGATGGCTACATCGCGGCGCGCGACCCGCGCGGACCTGTCGCCATAGATCGCGCACTTCTTCCGGCGAATAGGGTCGCCAGGAGAAATCCGCTCGGAAATGCTGCGCGCCCGCCTTCGTCAATTCCGGCAGGCGATCGGCCAAGCAGAAAGGCGACTGGTTGACGACGACTATCCGGCATTTGCGGTTGAGGGCCAGCAGCCGGTCGCCATGGGAAGAGCGCATCTCCGTTTCCTCAAATCCGCACATCCCCGGGCCGGGACAGGCGGCGGTGCGGGCGGCCTGCACACAGTTTTCGGAGATGAACAGCGGCGTATCCTGGTACACGATCACCGCGGCCCGCTCGCCAAACCTTTCCAGCAGCCCGCGCATATTTTCCAAACCATCCTCCGGCGAAAGCGTGAAGCGGCTCGCGCCCATGTCCATGACCTGCGCCGCGGCCGCGGTGTTCATGACATAGACGGACCAGTCGGCGGTGAGGTCCGGTAGCGGTCCCTCGGCCAGTTGCCGCCATGAGGCCAGGCCGGTCGCCTCCCATTTCGACCAGCCGGCGGCTCGAAGTCGCGCGATGCGCTCCCGCAAAGCCGGCGCCTCCCACGCCCGCACAATCAGCGGCAGCGCCAGTCGAATCCGCTCCTGTCCTATTTTTTCCGCCAGGCGTTCAAGACTCTCCTCGGCCGGGATCTCGACCACGACTTCTTCCACACCCTGCCAATCGCCCGTCTCCATCGCATCGAGACAGGCTGGGTTATCTGTCTTGATGCTCCAGCGGGACCCGTCCCCGGGAGGGCTTGCTTGCGTCGCCAGGTCCGCCGCCATCGCCTCGCGAATCTTTTGCAGGTGATTCGCCCGTGCTTCCGCCAGGCGCGCCTCGATTTTTCCCGCCAGTTCCCGGCGCAATGAGTTCAGCCGGGAAACGGGGACGAATAATCCTTCCGGGTTCTGCACTTCCAATGCGGCCAGTTGCAGCCGGGTTTCACCGAGTTTTTCGAACGCCTGCCGCGCGGCCGATTCGGTCTTCGCCGGGTCTTTGGCCGGCGGGAACGGCCCTTGCAGCACCGCGTCAGCCGTCACCGGGGGTTCTTTACAAATCCGGGCTTGGGCCTTCAGCGTGTCGCGGGTCAGCGTTAACGACACGTCCAGCGGTCGGCGCGCGCGGTACGCGCCGGGCCGGGGCATCTCGAACCGGTACTTCCGTTTCACGGCCTGCGAGGAAGAGCAGTACAACGGTGCGCCGCGCGGAATATCGGGCGATCCGTCCGGCAATCGGACCTCCACGACGGCGCCCGCCGGGGCCTCAAAAACGGAGAGGCCCTTCACGCGCAGGGCGTCCACGGCGAAGCCGAAGGGTCGGTCGAGGCCGGGGAGATCGATCTGCAAGCCGTCATGCCGCTCGATCGGGCGCGTGGCGGCGAAACGCAGCCAGGCCGCGCCGGATTTGCGGTCGCGGAACACCGTCTCGACCGATCCGGCCGGCGCGCCGCGGTGGCCGACCGTACCGCTGTCCACGACGTCCGGGTTGAGCCGCCCGCCCACATGAAGCGTGGTCCACGGTCGGCTGAAAATGGACTGGATATCGGCCTCGCATTCGGCGCGCTGGGCGGGTGTTAGGCGGCCGTCCAGCAAGCCGTGGTAGAAATTCACCGTCGCGGCGACGTAGAGCGGGCTTTTCATGCGCCCTTCGATCTTGCACGAGGCGACGCCCGCGGCCCGCAGCGCCTCCGCCTGGTCCGGGAGGGCCAGGTCCTTCATGTTGAAAAGGAATGATCCTTCCGCCGCACCCCCGGCCACGAACCGGTCCCGGCAGAGATAGGCGCAGCGGCCGCGGTTGCCGCTGCGGCCGAGCAGGTGCGACGACATGAGGCAGAGACCGCTGTAGGCGTAGCACAACGTGCCGTGGATGAAGGTCTCGACCTCGATGCCGGGCACGGCGGCGCATTCGCGGATTTCCTCCAGCGTCAACTCGCGCGCGAGGGTGGCACGGTGGAAACCCAGTTCGCGCAATTGTTCCACGCCCGCGCGGTTGTGCACGGCCATCTGCGTGCTGGCGTGAAGGCGGAATGCCGGGAAATGGCGTTTCGCCAGGCGGAACACGCCGAGGTCCTGCACGATCAGCGCGTCCACGCCGATCTCCGAGAGGGCGCCGAGCGATTCGATCACGGCATCCAGTTCACGCTGCAGGATCAGCGTGTTGAGCGCCGCAAAGACGCGCCGCGGTTTTTTTTGCGCGTGGGCGAACGCCGTGATGGCCTCGACCTCTTCCAGGGTGAAATTCGCGGCCTCCGCGCGCGCCGAGAAGTGGGGGAGGCCGAGGTAAATCGCGTCCGCGCCGTAGGCCAGCGCGGCGTACCCGGCCTCCGGCCCGCCCGCCGGCGCCATCAACTCCAGGGGTCGTAGGATTTCCGCCACGCTGGCTCCACCCGGTCTCGCCCGGCTTGCTACTCGACCGTAACCGGCGACAGGACAACCTGTTCCGTGATCAAGGGGGTCTCCAGGTCCTCCCCGTATCCCTCGATGAGGATCGTCCCCGTTTCCGGGCCGTTTCGGATCACCACGCACCAGGGTTGCCCGGGCTCCTCCGCGTAGTAGGGCGGGAGATCGCTCTTGGGCGGCAGGCTCGCGGTCACGTAACTCAAGGCGTCGCCCCCCGTCTCGACGTGGCTCTGGAAGATCAACGCCGCGGGCGGGTACGTGTTCACCCGCTCGAATAACCGCTTGGCATAGCGCACCGCCTGTTCCACGTCGCCCTGCTTTGATCCGCAGGCGACCTGGCTGACCGCGAACACCACGGCCAGACACCAACCCGCGAGCCGCCATGAAATTTTCATCACGTCTCCCTTCCGTTGCCTTTCCGCGTCTTCGCCGTCAGACGACGCTGCCCCGAAGCAGCGCCTGGGTCAAGGAAAAGAGATCCCGAGACGGCCCGGTATTCGTGATCGTCGCGATCTTGGGATTGCAGTATCTCAAGGTACTATTACAGAATACGGAGCGGCCGTGATTTCCGCGTTCGAAGAAAAGGAGACGACATGAGTCACTTGCGATGGAGTCTTTGGTTGTTCGCGCTGCCCGTGTTGATGATGGCCGGGGCGGCGCCGGCCGGCGAGCCGGCCGAACCGGTATGGACGAAAACGGAATTGTATCTGGGCCAGAACATGCCCGGCGGAAAGATAATCAGCCGGGACGAATGGGCCGCTTTTCTTGACGGCGTGGTCACCCGGCTGTTTCCCCAAGGGCTGACCGTATTCGAAGCTTACGGCCAGATGCAGCATGAAGACGGAACGATCGAAAGACAAACCACGCATGTGGTGATGCTCGTGCATCCCCGGGAGGCGGCCAGCGAAAAAGCCGTTCGGGAAGTGATCACGATCTTCCGGGAGAAATTCAAGGGCGCGCAGGTGATGCATTTGAGCTCGCCCGTGGCGCCGGAATTCTACGCGGACTGATCGGGATGGGGCCGCGCCGTCCACAGCCCCACCCAGGGCTTGCTCCGGAGCTCGCGGGAAAAGAGGCCCCGCATTTTTTCCAATGATTGGAAAAATTACTGCGATTTTTTCCAATCATTGGAAAACCCGGGGGTCAGATCTTCCAATCATTGGAAAATTTATTTCGCCAGGCCGACGAGCCGGAAGGCGCGGTCCACGTGGCGGAAGTGCGGGGTGAGATCGAACACCATCTCCACCTCTTCCGGGGTCAGCGCCCCGATGATATCGGGGTCCGCCAGGACGAGGTCTTTCAGCGGCCGGCCTGTTCGCCAGCTTTCCATGGCATGGAGCTGGACCAGCCGGTAGGCGTCCTCGCGGGCGAGTTCCTTGGATGTCAGCCACAGGAGCAATCGCTGGGAATGGATCAGCCCGCCGGTGAGCTCCAGGTTGCGGCGCATTTGCTTCGGATAAACCCGCAAGCCGCGCACCAAGGCTTCCAGTTTCGCGAGCATGTAGTCGAGCACGATCGTCGCGTCGGGCAGGATGACCCGCTCCGCGCCGGAGTGGGAGATGTCGCGTTCGTGCCAGAGCGCGACGTTTTCCATGGCCGCCACGGCGTAGCCGCGCAGGAGCCGTGCCAGCCCGCACAGGCGTTCGGCGGTGATCGGGTTACGCTTGTGCGGCATGGCGGACGAGCCCTTCTGCTCGCGGCCGAAGAATTCCTCCACCTCGCGGACTTCGGTGCGCTGCAGGTGCCGGAACTCCTGCGCCCAGCGTTCGACGGACGTGCCGACCAGCGCCAGGGCGGCGACATATTCCGCGTGCCGATCGCGCTGGAGGACCTGGGTGGAGAGCGCGGCAGGCCGGAGGCCCAGCTTGCGGCAGACATATTTTTCGACGAAGGGGTCCAGGTGCGCGTGCGTGCCGACGGCGCCGGAGAGCTTCCCAACGCGCACGATCTCGCGCGCGGCTTCGAGGCGTTTCAGGGCGCGGCCGAACTCGTCGTACATCAGGGCCATCTTGAGGCCGAAGGTGATCGGCTCGGCGTGAATCCCGTGCGTGCGGCCGATCATGGGCGTATGCTTATACTTGCGTGCCTTCGTTGCTGCGGCGCGCCGGACGGCCTTGACGTCTTGAATCAGCAGGTCCGCCGCGCGCACCATTTGTACCGCAAGCGCGGTATCGAGGATGTCGGAGCTGGTCAGGCCCTTGTGGAGGAACCGGGCGGACGGCCCGACGTGCTCGGCGACGTCGGTAAGAAAGGCGATCACGTCGTGGTTGACCTTCCGCTCGATCTCCGCGATGCGGCGCGGATCGAACTTCGCGCGGGCGCGGATGCGCTTGAGATCGGCGGCGGGCACCTGACCGAGCTCGTGCATGGCCTCGCAGGCCAGCAGCTCGATCTCCAGCCAGATATCGAACCGGTTCTCGTCCGTCCAGATGGCCCCCATCTCAGGCCGGGTGTAACGGGGGATCATAGGGGTACCATCCTTTCCGCGTGCTTTATAATGTCGCCTAGAACCGTATTTAGGTGTGCAGGAGGTAGGGCGGCTTGGCTCAAGCCGCCGCGGCGCGCTCGGCGAGCGCGCCCTACCCGAAGCATGGGGAGTGATCGCTTCAAAACATTGGCCGCCATGATGGCCCCATGTTCGGTGAACGCATAAGGCGGAAAACGCCGGTCGCGGTGCTTCTGGGAACCGGTCACAATTTGTGACCGGTTCGCGATCTCTTCAACCTCCTGCACCGCAAGCTGAAACATGAAATCGGGCGGGAAGTTATCCGTATTTCGCTTTACGGCCTGATTCAGAGCTTTCGTCGGCACGCCATACAGGCGGGCCAGGTCGGTGTCGACGATCACCCGCACCCCTCTCACCGTCAGGATGGCGGATTCGATTCCTGGGTCCTTTTCAGGCCACTTTTTGGCGCTCATTCGGGCACGCTCCCGGCCCTTTCATACCGCCTTCACGCCGTCGGGACAATCGCTTTTCTCGGGAGCCAACGTAGCCCGCCGGATCAATACGGCCATTTCCAGTCGCGGATCTCGGGGAGGTCCTCGCCGCGCCGGCGGATGTACTGCTTGTGCTCGATGAGCTTGTCGTGGAGCCACTGCTTGACGTGCGCGGCGGTGTCGCGCAGGCGCGGGACGCGGTCGATCACGTCGTCGGCCAGGTTGAACCGGTCCAGCTCGTTCATCACGACCATGTCGAAGGGCGTGGTGGTGGTGCCCTCCTCCTTGTAGCCGCGCACGTGGAAGTTCTCGTGATTGGTCCGCCGGTAGGTGAAGCGGTGGATCAGCCACGGGTAGCCGTGAAAGGCGAAGATCACCGGCTTGTCCGCGGTGAACAGGCTGTCGAAGTCCTTGTCCGAAAGCCCGTGCGGATGCTCCGTGTCCGGCTGCAGGGTCATCAGGTTTACGACGTTGACCACGCGAATTTTCAGGTCGGCAAAGTTCCGGCGCAGGATGTCCACGGCGGCGAGCGTCTCCAGCGTCGGGATGTCGCCGGCGCAGGCGAGGACGACGTCCGGCTCGGCCCCCTGGTCGTTGCTGGCCCAGTCCCAGAGGCCGATGCCCGTGGTGCAGTGCTTGATAGCCGCCTCCATGTCGAGGTACTGCAGCGCGGGCTGCTTGCCGGCGACGATGACGTTGACGTAGTGCCGGCTGCGCAGGCAGTGGTCGGTGACGGAAAGCAGCGTGTTCGCGTCCGGCGGGAGATAGACGCGGATGATCTCGGCCTTCTTGTTGACCACGTGGTCGATGAAGCCGGGGTCCTGGTGGCTGAATCCGTTGTGGTCCTGCCGCCAGACGTGGGAGGTCAGCAGGTAGTTGAGCGAGGCGATCGGCCGGCGCCACGGGATGTGCCGCGTGGTCTTGAGCCACTTGGCGTGCTGGTTGAACATCGAGTCCACGATGTGGATGAACGCCTCGTAGCAGGAAAAAAAGCCATGGCGGCCGGTCAGCAGGTAGCCCTCGAGCCAGCCCTGGCAAGTGTGCTCGCTCAAGATTTCCATCACCCGGCCGCCGGGCGCCAGGTGCTCGTCGGTGGAAAGAATATCCGCCATCCAGGCTTTGTCCGTCACTTCGAAGACCGCCCCGAGCCGGTTGGAGGCTGTTTCGTCCGGGCCGAAGAGCCGGAAGTTGTCGGAGTTTTTCTTTATCACGTCGCGCAGGAACCGGCCCATGACGCGGGTGGCCTCGGCCTCGACCGTCCCGGGCCGCTTGACCTTCACCGCGTAGCTGCGGAAATCGGGCATGCGCAGGTCGCGTAGGAGCAGGCCGCCATTGGCGTGCGGGTTGGCGCTCATGCGGCGAGAGCCCTTCGGCGGCAGTTCGGCCAGCTCGGGCGCGAGCCGCCCGTCCTTGTCGAAGAGCTCCCGCGGCCGGTAGCTCTTCATCCATTTTTCCAGCAGCTTTATGTGCCCGGGCTTCTTCGCCATCTCGGCCAGCGGGACCTGGTGCGAGCGCCAGGAATCTTCCGTCGGCTTGCCGTCTACCGATTTCGGCCCGGTCCAGCCCTTGGGCGTGCGCAGGATAATCATCGGCCAGCGGGGCCGGACGGCCCTGCCGCCGCGCCGCGCCTTCGCCTGGAGGGCGCGGATTTCCGAGATCGCGCGGTCCAGCGTCGCCGCCATCGCCGGATGCATCACCTTCGGGTCCGAGCCCTCGACGAAGTACGGCTTGTAGCCGTAGCCCGCGAACAGTTGGGCCAGCTCGTCATGGCTGATGCGCGCCAGGACGGTCGGGTTGGCGATCTTGTAGCCGTTCAGGTGCAGGATCGGCAGCACGGCCCCGTCGCGGGCGGGGTTGAGAAACTTGTTCGCGTGCCAGCTCGCCGCCAGCGGACCGGTCTCCGCCTCCCCGTCGCCGACGATGCAGGCGACGACGAGGTCCGGATTATCGAACGCCGCGCCGTAGGCATGGGAAAGCGCGTAGCCCAGTTCGCCGCCCTCGTGGATGGAGCCGGGCGTCTCGGGCGCGACGTGACTGGGGATGCCGCCGGGGAACGAGAACTGCTTGAAGAGCTTCTTCATGCCCTCCCCGTCCGGCGTGATGTTCGGATAGTATTCGCTGTAGGAGCCGTCGAGCCAGCTCTGGGCCACCGTCGCGGGCCCGCCGTGGCCGGGGCCGATGATGTAGATCATGTCCAGGTCGTACTGCCGGATGACCCGATTCAGATGTACGTACAGGAAGTTCAGCCCCGGCGTCGTGCCCCAGTGCCCGAGCAGACGCGGCTTGATGTGCTTGAGCGTCAGCGGCTCCTTGAGCAGCGGGTTGTCCAGCAGGTAGATCTGGCCGACGGACAGGTAATTCGCCGCCCGCCAATAGGCGTCCATCTTTTTCATCAACTCGGGAGTCAGCGGCTGTTTTTTCTTCATTTTGATTTCCCCTTCAACACAAGGCCGGGAGTGACCCATGCACGTATCCTCTTTCGTAGTACTTCAGCCCTGATATGTATTTCATAAACTCGGGTAGGGCGGCTTGGCTCAAGCCGCCGCGGCGCGCTGGGCCAGCGCGCCCTACCCTGTCTACTCGAAATAGGCCTTGAGCACGTATTGCAGCACCATGCGCTGGGTATTGAAGAACGCGCCGTTCAGCGCCATGGCGTGACGCATGACGTCGAGAAAACGACCGTGTTGCTTGTAATACAGCGGGAGGACCACGTGCTCGAGCTTGTCGTACAGCGACTCCGCATCGCAGTCCCGGCGGTCGCTTCCGGCCGGCATCAGATCGCAGCGCTCCCCGAGGGCCCAGCCGGTGATCCCCTCGATGCAGCCCTCGATCCACCAGCCGTCGAGGACGCTGAGGCTGGGCACGCCGTTGATGGCCGCCTTCATGCCGCTGGTGCCCGAGGCTTCCATCGGCGGCTGCGGCGTGTTCACCCACACGTCCGCGCCGGCGGTCAGGAGCCGGCCGAGGTCCCAGTCGTAATTCGCCAGGTAGGCCACGCGAACGTGATCCCGCAGCGCGTCTCGGGCCTGGAAGACGTGCTGGATGAGTTCCTTGCCGCCCTCGTCCCGGGGATGCGCCTTGCCCGCAAAAACCACCTGGAACCGGCCGGTCCGGGCGGCGATGGCCCGGAGCCGATCCAGATCCCGGAAGAGCAGGTCGGCACGTTTGTAGGTGGCGGCTCGGCGGGCGAAACCGAGCGTCAGCACGGCTTCTTTCATGCCGGCGCCGGTTTCGTGGTTGACGCGTTCGAGCAGCGCGCGCTTGGCCTCGGCGTGCGCCGCCCGGACCTCGTCCGGTGGAATGCTCAACGCGTATCGGAGCATGAAACTGTCCTCGCGCCACCCGGGGATATGTTTGTCGAAGAGGGCCCGGGTGGAGGGCGCGGCCCACGTGGGGACATGCACGCCGTTGGTGATGGCATCGATGCGGTATTGCGCGTACAGGTGCTGCGATACCTCCGCGTGTTTCTTCGCCACGCCGTTGACGTAGTGGCTCAGGCTGAGCGCCAGGTAGGTCATGTTCAGCACGCCGTCGCAGCAGAAGACGTCGTGATGCTCCGCGAAATCCGCGCGGCCCAACGCGCGGCCGACCAGGTCCAGCGGAAATTGATCGAGCCCGGCCGGCACGGGCGTGTGGGTGGTGAACACGCAGAGACGCCGGACGGCCTCCACGTCGTCGTGGTTGAACCCGTTCCGCCCGGCCCCGCGCGCGCGTTCGTCCAGCAATTCCAACCCGAGCAGCCCGGCATGGCCCTCGTTCATGTGGAACCGCGCCAGGTTCGCATGGCCGAGAGCGCGCAACATCCGCACCCCGCCGATGCCCAGGACGATTTCCTGGCACAGCCGGTACCAGGTATCGCCCCCGTACAGCCAGTGCGTCAGGCGGCGGTCCCAGTCGCTGTTTTCGGGCAGGTCCGCATCGAGCAGGACCACGGGGACGCGAGCCCCGGTCACCCCCTCGACTTCATACTTCCACGCCCGCAGGGACACGGTGCGGCCTTCGATGGATACCTTCACCCGCGGCGGCAATTCCTTTACAAACTGTTCCACCGGCCAATCGGCGGGCGTCTCCGTCTGCCGGCCGCGGTCATCCAGTTCCTGGTGAAAGTAACCCTTTCGATGCAGCAGCGTGACCGCGACCATCCGGATGCCGCGATCGGCGGCGGCGCGGATCGTATCCCCCGCGAGCACGCCCAGGCCGCCGCTGTAGGTCGGCATGCCCGGCTCGAGGGCGATTTCCATCGAAAAATACGCCACTTGCTTGTCATCCTGCACGCTGGGCCTCTTTGGGAAATATCGCCGTCCGCCGCCCGCGCACGATCCCCGGAACGCAGGATCATAAACGCGAGGAACTTGTTGAAATTATCGCCCGGTTCGATGAAACTTCAATGCGTATTCTGAAAACACGGCAGCCCACAAAGGAGACTGTATCATGAAGCGCCTTGCCATGACACTGATCGCATCGCTCGTGCTGACGGCGGGATGGCCCGGCCGGGGACAAGCGCAAACGAAGTCCGTCGCTTCGATGGCCAAGCCCTTGTCGATCTCGATTGTGTACCCGATTCAACTGGTCGGCCAGGACCAGTCGGTTCACGGCCTGCGGCTGAACCTGATCCACGGCCTCAACCGGGACCTGGTCGGCCTGGACCTCGGCCTGTTCAACTGCCTCGACGGGAACGCGAGCGGCTACCAGTACGGTCTCGTCAATTACGCGGGCGGGAATTTCCGCGGCGTCCAGACGGCGCTCGCGGTCAACGTGGTCCGCGGCAGCGGCTCGGGCGAGCAATGCGCCCTGGTCAACCTCCTGGACCACGACATGGCCGGCTGGCAGGTGGGCGCGATCAACCGCGCCGGCTCGGTCGAGGGCTGCCAGGTCGGGGCGGTCAATTTCACCGAGGCGCTGACCGGCTTTCAACTGGGCGTGATCAACTGGACCGAGGACCTCGACGGCCTGCAGATCGGCGTCCTGAATTTCGCCGTCGGCAAGAAATCCTGGAGGCTCCTGCCGATCGTCAACGCGGCGTGGTAACGCCGGGTTGACAATAAAACCTGGCCGTCCTTGACAAACGCTGGGCGATGGGCCGCGCCGTGGCGGGCTAGCGCGAAAGAATTCTCGCGATCTCCCCGATGTAGATCCGGTGGTAGTCCGGCCCTTCGTAGAAATCGTGGATGGCCGGGTCGAGGAAGTGTTTCGGATCGAGATCGGTGAAGGCGATCTTCCGGCACTCGATCACCAGCCGCGCCTGCTCGAAATAGACGGTCCCGTTTTTCGTCGCCACGGGGGAGAGGCCGGTCTTCTTCACCTTGTCCACGTTCCGGCCGGACTCCGTGCCGCAGAGGAGCAGCTTGTCCCGCCACTTCTCGTCGAAGAAAGACAGGGTGAAAGCCTCCGCCTTCTCCAGGAACTCGAAGGTGTAGCGCGAGGGCCGGACAAAGATAAAAGCCACGTATTTGTCCCAAAGGTGCCCGAGCCCGCCCCAGCTCGCCGTCATGGTATTGAACTTCTCCCGGGTCCCGGCCGTGATGAGCATCCAGCCCTGCCCGATCAGCGTGAACGGGTTTTCCCGGAAATCCTCCGCGCGCAGTTCTTTCATGGTTATGGAGTCTCCCTTTCAGCCATTCCGGCGGCCGATGAGGTGGCCCGCGCGCTCCGTCGCGCGGGCACCTTTGGCCGCCCTTGGCCGAGCGCGAAGCGCCCGGCCCACCGGGGTATCACTGTTTTTTCTACTGCCGGGTCAGCGTCAGGTGGGCCTCCTGGCCCTCGATATCTCCCCCGAAACCGCTCTCCCACCAGACGATCGTCATAGTGTTCCCGCTGACCGTGCCGTCCACGGTGCCGTTGGGATTGAGCGTCAGGTCGAGGGTGCCGCCGTTGTTCGAGCCGGAGACGCTGCCGACCATGTGCCGGTTCGGGCGCGTGATGTCGTACGAGCCGCTCACGGTGGTCCCGTCCTGATTGAGCACCATCGTGAAGTCATTGAGGGCTACGCCGCCGTCGTAGAAGCCCGAGCCTTTCCACGTCCCGGTGACGCCCGAACCGCCGCCGCTCGCCTCGTCGCTCTCGCACCCCATCACGAACACCGCCAACACGCACGCCAGCAGAATCGCTATTCGCTTCATGTCACCCGGCCTCCTTCTCGAGATTTCTGAACCTGTCGCTTTCCTGGATATCAGTATGGAAGAAGGCGTAACCCCGGGCAAGCCCGGAACGCGCCGGTCCTGCCGGCGCGGCGGCTACTCGTTCATCTCGTCGTAGAACGCCACGTAGTCGTCGGGATGGTCGCTCTCGCGTAGTTTGATGGCGTCCCGCGGATGCTCGTTGAGCACGCCCGTGATGGCGTACGGGATGCTGTAGCCCCAGTCCATTTCCTTCCGCAACGGCAGGATCGTATCCTGGGCGCACTGGAGGATGGCGCGCTCCAGGTACTTGGGGTTCTTCAGGAACCCGAGCAGCAGTTCCATGGGGCAATTACCGGCGCCGCGGCCGAGCCCCATCATCGTGGCGTCCAGGCGCGTCGCCCCCTTGATGATCGCCTCGATCGTGTTCGCGAACGCCAGCTGCTGGTTGTTGTGGGTGTGAATCCCGATCTCCGTCTTGCCTTTCATCGCCCCCGCGAACCGGCCGACCAGGTCGGCGATCTGCTCCGCGTACAGCGAGCCGTAGCTGTCCACGACATACACGGCGCCCACCGGGCTTTGGGCAATGACCTCCAGCGCCTTGTCGAGCTCGAAGTCCGGGACGGTGGACACGGCCATCAGGTTCAACGTCGTTTCGTAGCCCTTCTCGTGGGCGTCCATGACCATGTCGATGGCGGTCGGAATCTGGTGGACGTAGCAGGCCACGCGAATGCAGTCCACGACGCTCTGGTCCTTCGGGATGTTGTCCTCGCGATAATCGGTGCGCTCGGCGTCGGCCATGACGCAGATCTTCAGGTCCGTCTTGTTCTCGCCCACGATGCGCCGGAGATCTTCCTCGCCGGTGAACTTCCAGGGCCCGAACTCCTGGGGGTTGAATATCCGTTTCGACGCGCGGTAGCCGAATTCCATGTAGTCCACGCCGGCGTCCACGCAGGCCCGGTACACGCGGCGCACAAAGTCGTCGGTGAACTGGTGGTTGTTCATCAGGCCGCCGTCCCGGATGGTGCAATCCAACACCTTGATCTGGGGCAGGTAGGTGACCCATCCCGCGCTTTCGAATTTTTCCTTCTTAGGCATACGGTTACCCCTCCTCCGCGTCCCTGAAGAACACGGGGGGCCCAGTATGCATCAATCGTTGCGTTTCACAAGCCTCTGTCGCGGCCGCCGCACCGGCAGGTGTAAATGGAGGGACGAGCTCTGTGAACCCGCCGCGTGGGGGCACGCGGCCTACAATCGCGATGAAGGCCTGGTTTTCCTGTAAGCCCGGTCACCCGACCGGGCGGAGGGCGCCGCGTTGTCGGCGCCCGGTCAAAAAGGTACTCTTGGCGCGGATAAGGAGACCGGTCATGAACATGGACCTGAAGCAGGAATTCGCCGGGCGCTGGAACCAGTACTTCCCGGGCGCGGAGCTCCCCGTGGTGTTCTACTACGCGAACGAGCCGGGGCCCGTCCAAACGGCCGCCGTGCCGCCGGGGCACCGCTGCTTTATCGGCGACCTCGCCGCCGTGCGGCGGGGAACCCCGCTGGCGTTCGAGGCCGGGGCGGTGACCTGCGGAGGGGGCAAGCGCTACCTGGGGTTCACGCAGGAACTGCGCCCGAACTTCGAGTACTTCCTCTCGTGCGGGATCCCGGGCAAGCTCGAGGGCGAGCGCTACAAGAAATCGCCCGAGCTGGTCGCCGAGGCCATGAAGCACCAGCGGCCCTTCGAGGCGCCCGCCCGAACCCTCGTCGCCAAGCGATGGGACGCCCTCGAGGCCGGGGACGAGCCGTTCGTCGTCGTATTCTTCGCGCCGCCGGACGTCTTGTCGGGCCTTTTCACGCTGGCCAATTTCGACGAAACGGAGCCCGACGGCGTGCGCGCTCCTTTCGGCGCCGGCTGTTCGTCCGTGATCTACTACCCCTTCCACGAACTCCGGTCCGCGAAACCGAAGGCCATCCTGGGGATGTTCGACGTCTCCGCCCGGCCGTGCGTCGGCCCCCACCTCCTGACCTTCGCCGTCCCGTGGCCGAAATTCGTCCGCATGGCCGGGAACATGGACGAAAGCTTCCTCATCACAGGATCATGGGACAAGGTCCGCGCGCGCCTCCGCCCCGCCCACGAGACGGCATAAGGGTTTTCAAAGGGCCTCGCGAGCCTTTGATAGTCGAGGACTGACCCCGCTACGTGTAAGGCAACACGTGTTGAGGGATACGCAGGTAGATCGTGACCCCCCTTGGGGTTGTAACGGGGCGCATACTGGCGCAGGAGATGGCCGAGGTCAAGGGTCTGCCAGGAGACAATAGCCGGATGGATGTTGGGGTTCTTTTCAAGGATGATCTGCAAA
>JAHJJH010000053.1 GCA_018823105.1 Verrucomicrobiota bacterium
AGCCGCGACGTGGCCCGCGCGCGGCGAATGCGCGCGCCGCGCAGCGCCCGCCCCGCGCTGCGCAAGGCCGAGCAAGCTCTCGCTCAGGGACGGCGCCGGGAATTCGCAGATGCGTTGCGGGAGGCCCTGGCCGCGTATTTCGGGAACCGGCTGAACCTTCCCACGGGCGCGGTTACCCCGGACGTGGTCATGAGCCGCCTGGAACAATCTGCGTTGTCCAGGGACTGGACCACTCGGACACGGAACCTGCTGACCTTCTGCGACCAGGAACGGTACGGCCAGGGCGCCGCGGCACTTTCAGAAGGCGACCGCACTCTTCTGACGGAACAATTGGACGCCCTGCGCGGCATCCTGAAAGCATGCGAGAAGGTTCACCTGCAATGAGAACCGCATGCCAGACAGCCCTCTTGGTGTTGTGTTTTATGGCGGGAGCGCCCCCGCGCTGCCCGGCCCAGCCACCCGAGACATTGCCGCCGGCGCGTGCGCAACAGATGTTCCTTGAGGCGGGCCAGGCCTATGACCAGGGTCGGCTGGCGGATGCCGTCCGGCAGTACGATGAATTGCGCCGCCATGGGCACCGATTCCAGGAGCTTTTCTACAATCTCGGCAATGCCCGGTTCCGGCAGGGCGATCTGGGCCGGGCCATCGCAAACTACCGGCGGGCCTGGGTTCTGAAGCCGCGGGACCCGGATGTCCGGGCCAACCTGCGTTACGCCCTCCAGACGGCGGGAGTGCCGGAACCTTCAGTCCGTTGGACCCAGAACCTGCTTTTCCGCTTGAGCCGGAGCGAGTGGCTAGCCATCGCTGTGGCATCCTGGTGGATCGCCGCGGCACTCGGATGTCTGTACCTCTGGACCCGCGCGCGACCGAGCTGGCTGCTGCGGCTGGTTTTCGTGCTTCTACTGGTGCTGCTCGTGGCCGCGGCGGGCGTGCTGGAATGGGACCGCTTGTGCCGGGCGCCCGAAGTGGTGGTGATGGGCAAAGGGCGCGAGGCCTTGTTCGCACCACTGGAAGGTTCCACGGCCCATTTTGCGCTGCCGGAAGGATCCATCGGGCGGGTGGTGGAAAAATCCGGCAACTGGATCAAGCTCGCCTGCGGTGCGCAGGAAGGCTGGGTCCAAGCCGCGCATTGCCTGCCCGTATGCTATTGGCTTGCCAAAGACAGGGGTTTCGGTGGAGAATAGCAGCAAGAGACAGCAAGACATATGCGTTCGAACCATCCAGAAACCCGCTACCTCAAGAGCTTTTTCTGGACCGCCCTCGTCCTCCTGTTTATCGGCGGCACAGTGGCGCTCCTGCTGTCGCTCGATAAAACCGATACGACAGCGCGTCTGACCGTGCGGGTTACCCTCCTACTGACCGGAGCAGCCGTTGTGCTTTGTGTGATCTGCGCCACGTCCGACTGGTGGTTGAAACGATAGCGCCTCCCCGTGAACGGGGCGCCCCCCCCAGACCCAAGCCGCACCCGCCCCTTATACGTTTCATTATTTGGAAAAGCGGGGGAAAGGAATCCAAGCCACTTTCGCTATTATAGGCGAAGGATTCTCCCGGGATTCCGTGTGCCAAGGTGTAAGCAACTAAACGACAAAAAAGACGCAACAAACTTACTTGACATGAAATACATTTCACCTATTTATCACGCGAATGCTTAATAAAAGAGGTTGTTATGGTATTTCGACATCCAAAGACTCATCATTTCTTAGGATTTCTGTGGGTGGGAATTTTTATTCTGATTTTAGGCGCCATTTTTTTCTGTCACTTCGCCACGCAACGGACAGATCCCGCCGCCTGTATGGGCATGAGAATGACTTTTCTTTTTACGATCTCGGCTATTGGCCTGTCCATTATCTGCTCAACGGCCAATTGGTGGGTCAAGCACTAGCCCCTGAATTCACTGGATGTATCGCCGCTCGAGAGCGGCATTGATATCCGTCAGGATCTCATACGGGATCGTTTTGCAGGCCGTCGCCAGTTCGCCCGCCCAGATGCTTTCCGCACCTTGCCGGCCGATAAGGACAGCCTCGTCGCCCTCTTCCGCGCCGTGATCGGGCCCGAGATCGGCCGTGATCCAGTTCATGCTCACGCGTCCGACCACAGGGCAACGCCGGCCGCCGATCAGTACGAAACCTTTATTGCCGAGCAGGCGGTTGTACCCATCGGCGTACCCAACGCTTAACGTGGCCAGCGTAGTGGGCGCGGTCGTGGTGTACTGGCTGTAGTAGCCCACCGAGAAGCCCGCCGGAACCCGCTTGACCTGCATGACATGGGCTTTCCACTCCAGAATGGGTTTTGTACGAAAGCGCAGGGCCGGATCGGCGGCGCCGTAACCATAAAGCACAATGCCCGGTCGAATCGCATCGAGATCCCAGTCGCGGAAAAAAAGCGCCGCGCGACTGCTGGATACATGCCGGAACAGACGACTGCCGACGCGCTGTTCGACCGCTGCGGCCGCCGAATTGAAACGCTCCCACTGCAAGCGGGCCGGGGCCGGCTTCC
Organism: Verrucomicrobiota bacterium; assembly: GCA_018823105.1. Taxonomy (GTDB): domain Bacteria; phylum Verrucomicrobiota; class Kiritimatiellia; order CAIQIC01; family JAGNIJ01; genus JAGNIJ01. The sequence goes on from JAHJJH010000053.1 coordinate 2,497, forward strand.
GGGGTTCGACCGTGGCGAAGTGGGTACATAACCCGCAAATCTCCAGCCCGGTGTTTGTGCCCAGGCGATCCAGCGCCGCGCCGGCCTCTTCCCACCAGATGCCGAGGCGGCCCATCCCGGTGTCCACTTTCACGTGCACCGGCAACGTCTTGCCCAGGGCTTTCGCGGCCTGCCCGAGTGCCGTGGCGTGCTTTTCACTGATAACCACGGGGGTGATCTGACGCTCCAGCAGCACCGGCACATCTATCGGCTCGACGGCGCCCAGCACCAGGAGGTTGACGTCCGGCAGCACACTCCGCACCTGGAGGGCCTCGTGAAGGTACGCGACACCAAACCATCGGACGCCCGAGCGCGCCGCATGCTCGGCCACCGGAACCAGTCCATGCCCGTACGCATTGGCCTTCACCACAAAGAGTATTTCTGTCTGCGGACGCAGGGCGGAACGCAGGGCCTGGATGTTCTCAGCCAACTGTCGCAAATCCACCTGAACCCAGGATGATTTCATCGTCTTTTTTTTCTCCGAGCGG
>JAHJJH010000054.1 GCA_018823105.1 Verrucomicrobiota bacterium
GGCGATCACCGTGCTGATGAAGCTTGACGGCGGGATCAACCTCAACACCAACAAGCACGAGGCGTCGGGCGATTTGCGCGACCACCCGCCGGGGAACGAGGGCTCGACGGATGTTTTCGAAGGTTACGAGCAGGCGCTGTTTGTCCGCCGCATCCAGCCCGAGAAGTTCGCGGCGCGGGCCACGGATAGCAACAATGTGATCGGTTCCGCGGGCGCGGAGACCTACACGGCCACGATCGGCAGCGCCGGCTTCACCATCAATACGGGGGCGACGGGCCGTGACGGTGACGACTATACAGCGGATTGGATCTACCACGACCCCGCGGCGCAGAACGCCCCGACCGGCGATACCGGGGCCGTGTTCTACCAATTCGATCCGCTGCCCGGAAGCGCCGTGGGATCGACCATCACGGTCCGGGTGAAGAGCGGGTACGCGAACGACATTAACCGGATGGTCTTCTATTATCGGACGGACACGGGCGGCTGGCCCGAGGGGGCGGGCGGCGACGGCCGCGAGCAAACCCGGGCGCAGGAGATGTACTGGTACTACTCCACCAACAGCATGGACTGGTGGTCCTGTCAGATCGGGCCGTTCACGAATGGAACGCCGCTCCGGTACAAGATCGGCGGCTTCTGGCAGCAGGGCGACGGCAGTTGGGACGTGCCCTTCCCCGGCACCGCGGCCGACGTCGCCCGCAAGAAGAAAATGCTGGGCGTCTGGCAGGCGACCAACCTGAACACGAAGACCGTGATCTACCGCCCGCACAACGACTGGGGCCTGTCGTACACGGGGCTGGTGGACGGGTTCCACGTCATCCGGGCCCGCGCGTTCCTGGACCGATCCGGGAAGGCGGCCATCTACAGCACGTTCACCCAGCCGTTCTATCTCGACGTGGATCTCCCCGGCGGCGAGATCAAGTACCCCACCGCCGACGAAACGCTGGGCTCGAAGGAATACGGCGCGGTGGTCCGGACCGATCCGACCGTCTCGGAAGTCTGGTTCAACGTCTCCGACAGCGATCCGTCCAACGACGACGGGGCCACGGGGCTGACCAACGGCCTCGGCACGAACGCCCTGGGCCAGGTCTCCTGGGCCAAGGCCTACTCGGTGACGCCCAGCCTGTACATCTCGAGCGATTATCCCGACGAATGGCGATTCACCTACCGCCTCATTCCGTCGGGCTATTCGAATGCAACAATCACCGTCAAGCTGCGCGAGATTTCCTCCTCGACCAACCTCACCCTGTCCGACACGGCCGGCCATTTCACCACGCTCACGCGCGCGGTCAAGACCGACGCGCCGGCCTACCAGCTGTACGTCGCCTACCCCGCGTACGACGGCGACCTGGTCTGGTCGGGCTACCAGGCCAAGGTCTGGTTCAGCAAGACGCTGGCCGACGGCATCGACACCAACACGCTGAACAACCGGTTCGTGTTCAAGATCAACGACGTGGCCCAGGGCCGCGACGGCTGGTACTACGAGTGGGACGTCAGCGGCAGCCACCACGCGCTGGCCATCCCGCTGTCGGACATCTACAACGGCGACACGAACTTCCTGCACAACCTGCAGATCCTGCACACCAATGCCGCCGGCCTGGGCATCACGCTGCAGGCCAGCCGGATCGTGCGGGCGAAGTCCAGCGCGGACAGCATCCTCATCCAGATCACCGATCCGCCGGAGTACGATTCCGACGGCGCGCCCTACGAGATCGTCCTGCCCGACGTCCCGAACCCGTCGTCCACGCAGCGGCAGTACCGGATCCAGGTCGAGACGGACCTGAAGGCGAAGAACGTCTGGATCGAATTCACCAACTCCGTGGGCTTCGCCCCGCGCATCGTGTCGACCAGCAACCAGCTCTCCGGGACGGTCTCGGCGGTGAACGGCTCCAACACGGTCACCGGTTCCGGCACGTTGTTCGATCAGCAGCTCGGCGCCGGCAACACGATCCGGATCAGCACGAATTACCTGGTCGTCTCCCAGGTGGTGGCCAGCAACCAGATGACGCTGACCGCGGCCTACCCCGGCCCCACGGGGTCCGGCCTGCCCGCGTGGCGGGTGGATCCCAATCCCGCTGTGGCGGGAAGCAAGCAGCTATGGGGCTTCCTGTGGACCAACATGACCGCGGGACAGTTCCAGTTCCATGCCTTTGCGGACACCAACTCGACCTCGGGTTTCGATGTCCACGCCTCGGCCCTGCGCAACGCGCGCGTGGTCTTCATCCAGACCGTGACGGACGATCCCGACGACGACGACGATGATGACGACGGGCTCAACGACGATCCCGAGGTCACCTCGACCAACCTGCCCAGCACCAACCCGGAGACGTGGATCAACGGCGACGTCCACATCTGGATCGTCTACGGCCGGAGCGATCCCTTGAGCCCGGACACGGACAACGACGGTCTGCCCGATGGTCTGGAAAGTGGCTGGGGCAGCGCGGGCGGCGACACCGATACCGACACGGACACCAACGGCGACGGCTGGAAGAACTTCATCGCCGACCAGGATGCGCCGATCTACAACACCGTGCCCGACAACTGGGACAAGCCCAATTACAATTTCAACCGGTCCCGCACCGACCAGATCGGCGGCTCGCTGACCGACCCGAGCAAGCCGGACACGGACTACGACGGGTTACTGGACGGGCAGGAGGACCTCAACCGCAACGGGCGCGTGGAGATCGGATTCGTGAACGGCAGCGGCGTGGCGACCGGCCTGATGGTCCACCCGAACATCCCGATGGAGTACAACACGTCCAAGGTGGACCGCGACTTGCTGTCCGCGAATGCCCGTTTCCTGGAGACCGATCCGAACAACGGCGACACGGACGGCGACGGCCGGGCCGACGGCTCGGAAGACGCCAACCGCAACGACCGGGTGGACATGGCCCTCCTGTACTCGGCGGGCACGACAACCTCCTTCACGGTCACCTGGTCGAACAACAACCAGTATATCCTGGGCGACGGGCTCTCCGGCGTCCGGTCGCGCGCGCTGGAATACAGCGAGCTGTGGTCCGCTTACCTCCGGCCGACCAACAACGGCGCGTGGTACAACACCAACATCTGGCCGCGCCTGCTGGTGCAGGAGACCGATCCTCTGGATACCGACACCGATGACGACGGCCTGCCCGACGGGTGGGAGGCGCAGTACGGCCTCGATCCCCTCCACGACGGCTGGTACAGCATCGAGACCGGCCAGATGAGCCCGACGAACACGAACCAGGGCGCGGACGGCGACCTGACGGGTTGCGGCGTGAACAATTACCAGCACTACCTGGGCGGCACCGATCCGCGGGTGTGCGTCACCAGCCCGCCGCCGCCGGCCGGGTCCATCGTCATCGGCCGCGGCGCCGAGTTGGGCGTGATCAACAGCGTGACCAATTACGAGGAGTTCACGGACTGGACGTGGGCCGACCTGAAGGCGCTGGATTATTACGAGGGCGGCGGCAACAACAACCAGCAAGGCGACATTTACAAGGTGTGGGACGATTGGGACAACTCGCGCGACCTCGTGGCTTTCTACGCCCGCGACGGCGGGGCCAGCGACGGCAAGGTCTATTTCCGTTTCGACTTCCACGACCTCAAGGCCTATGCCGAGCAGGCGAACCTGGACCTGTACGTCGTCATGGACACCGGCAACCAGTCCATCGGCGAGCGGGTGCTCCCCGACCAGGTGGACACCCTGACCGACATGCGGTGGGAAGTGGTGGTCGCCGTGTACGATTCGGCCTCCGGCACGACGTACGTGGACGGCAATCCCAGCCAGAACACCAGCACCTTCAGCGACGACCTCTTCACCTGGGGCGGGGTCCAGGCCAAGCCCGAGTATTTCCTGGGCGCCTATTTCAACAGCGAGCTGGACGCCGTCGAGTTTGCCATCAACCGCCAGGCCCTGCTCGATGCCAACTGGAACGAGAGCATGGCCTCGCTCAACTTCCAGGTATATTGCACCCGGGACGGGACGCAAAACAGCCCCGTGGGCGCGGGCGACATCGGCGGGCGCAGCGACATCCGCGACTCCATCTACAACGACTACATCGCCGAGGACTACTATGATGCCCAGGCCGGCTTGAGCGGGGCCAACAGCGTGCTCTATAACTGGATCCCCGGCACGACCCGGGCCGGCCGCGCCAAGGTCGCGATGGTCACCCACGGCAACCAGCACATCCAACCCGGCAACGAGATCCAGACCATGGTCAACACGGGCAACGGCGCCGGCTATCACCGCGCGCTCCTGGCCCACGAGGTCTTCAGCCAGCCGCTGAACCTCCACATCACGCCCACCCTGGCCTCCGCCCTGCAGTGGGCGCGCGTGGACACCAACGCCAGCCCGACCTGGCGCGACGGCCCGACGCTCAACGAGACCATCCGCCGTCTGATCGCCACCAACGTGGTCTCGCTGCTCGGCAGCACGTTCTCCGACCACATCCTGCCCTACTTCACCACGGAGTTTAATACGGACAACATCCAGCTGGCGTCGGAGTACCTCGAGGACCTCTACGGCGCGACCTTCACCAGCAACACGGTCTTCTGGACCCCCGAGCGCGTGCTGGACGGCGACACCTTCGACAAGATCTACGCCGCGGGCTTCCGGGCCACGCTGCTGGACCAGAATACCCACCTCTATTATTGGTTCGGCCGGACCGACTCGATGGGCGACAACGGTTACAGCATCAACCGCATCGACAGCGTGGACTGCTTCGTCATCAACAACCTGCCCACCGCCTACCGGTTCTCGAACTACGACAGCGGCCTGAATATGTCCCTCCGCGGCCTCTTCAACCGGCGCGCCCGGGGCGATGCGCACCGCATCGCGACGATCTTCAGCGCGTGGGAGGACTTCAGCGACAACGACGACGCGGACGCCTACGACCGCAACATCCGCTGGATGGCCAACCGCCCGTGGATCGAACTGGTCAGCCTCGAGGACGTCATGGCCGGCCTCGTGGACGTCACCGGCGATGACGTCGGAGACGTCTGGTGGAAGCTCGACCGCGGCTCGCCTACGCTCTCCAAACAGAGCCACGACTGGGTCAACCACGCCAGCCGGGGCGATTACGACAACTGGTACGTCGGCGAGGCGACGAAGCGCGAAGGCTTGCAGAACAAGATCTTCGACATCCGGCCCGGCGTCGCGATGCCCGACAGCTACGGCATGCTCTTCTTCGGCGGGGTCGTCAGCGATACCTGGGATCGCGTCGCGTCCATCGCGGACACCAACCTGGCGCGACTCGCCCGCGCGGCCATTCACGCCTCCGTGTTCCAGACCGCCTTCCACGACGAGGACAACAACGACTTGAGCCGCTGGAGCACGGGCGACTACATCTATCCTTCGGAGAACTACCAGTCCCTCGCCGGCTTCGCGAAGATGGCCCAGTCCCAGACCCGGAACGCCGCGCTCTACCAGGAGGTGGACGATTGGGCGGCCATCGCCGGCTCCGTCACCACGCCGCAGGCGGTCCAGGCCGACGTGGACCTGGACGGCGAGAACGAGTACCTGGTCTATAACGACCGGCTCCTGGCCGTCCTCGAGCGCATCGGCGGCCGCATGACCGCCGCGTTCGCGCGCGACCCCTCCGATGGCGCGATCCGCCAGGTGCTCGGCAATCCCGTCGGCTACGCGGGGGCCGAAACCGAGGTCGAGGGCACCGGCAACGTGGACACCAACGGCACCCCGCTCTCCTACCGGACCTCCGGCCTCAAGGACTGGTGGGCCGGCACGACCAACTACGTGAACCAGCTCTACACGTTCACCTACTGGACCAACGGCTGGCGCATAACCTCCGGCGACGGGAAAATCCAGAAGACCCTCACCCTGAACCAGGCCACCAACCTGTTCCAGGTTTCCTACACCGTGGACCCGACGCTCAACGGCGGCGTGCTCTATGTCCGCCACGGGTTCTCGCCGAACCTGGACAACCTGCTCCGACAGGGGCAGACCACCCTGGGCTACGAGGAGCACAACGGCGGCGTGATGACCCTGGCCAACCTCGGCGGAGGCAAGACGGTGGAGGTCAAGCTTGGCTACCACGACGCGGGGCACACCGCCAACTTCAACCTGGCCGCCGTGGACAGCAGCCCGGGCACGAATTACACGATCAACATGCGCAACCAGGCCCAGACCCACCAGGTGGAGGTCTTCGGTACGAACACGTTCGATTTCTCCATGGGCTTCACCGTCACCGGCGGGGACAACGACACGGACGACGATGGCATCCCCGACGACTGGGAGATGGACAAGTTCGGCAACCTGGACGACGCCGACGAGATCAGCAACTGGGACGGCGATCCCCTGCTGGACTGGCAGGAACAGATCGCGGACACCGAGCCGAAGGACGGCAACGACTACTTTGATATCGCTTCTTCAACGCGCGTCAGCAACGGTTTTGTCGTCCGGTTCGACACGTCCAGCAGTCGGAAGTACTACGTCTATTACAACAACACCACGCTGATGACCCAGGCTTGGTCCAACGCCACCCCGACGGGCATTGACGGCACGGGCAGCTTGTACGAGTGGACGGACGACGGTCCGCCAAAGACGGACCCGCATCCGAACCTGGTGACCAACCGATTCTACAAGATCGGCGTGGCTTTGCCGTAGTCCCGAGGCTTCTGTAGCTCCGGCGCTCCGTCGCCGGAGA
>JAHJJH010000055.1 GCA_018823105.1 Verrucomicrobiota bacterium
GACTGCAACGCCCACCCGGCCCTGACCCGCATCGGGAAAGACATCCGCGACACCGCGGCGATGAAGGAGGCCATGCGGGGCGTGGATGCCGTCATCCACCTCGCCTGCATCTCCAACGATCCGAGCTTCGAGCTCGACCCCAAGCTCGGCAAGAGCATCAACCTGGACGCCTTCCCCGGCCTGCTGGAGGCCGCCGGGTCCAACGGCGTGAAACGCTTCATCTACGCCAGCTCCTCCAGCGTATACGGCGTCAAGGAACAGCCTGACGTCCGCGAAAGCGATCCGCCGGATCCCCTGACGGACTACTCGCGCTTCAAACTCGAATGCGAACACATCCTCATGGAAAAGGCCGGCGACATGACCCGCGTCATCGTCCGCCCGGCCACGATCTGCGGGTATGCCCCGCGCCTGCGCCTGGACCTGACGGTGAACATCCTGACCATCCACGCGCTGGTCAACCGGAAGATCCGTATCTTCGGGGGCAAGCAGATGCGCCCCAATCTCCACATCCTGGACATGGTCCGGGCCTACCAGATGTTCCTGGCGGCGCCGGCGGAGAAGATTGACGGCGTTCCGTTCAACGTGGGTTTCGAGAATCGGGCGGTCGAAGATATCGCCAAGCTGGTCAAGCGGGTCATCGGGGACGAGGGCATTGCGTTGGAATATGTCCCGACCGACGATAACCGGTCCTACCACATCAATTCCGACCGCGTCCGCCAGGTGCTGGGCTTCGTGCCGAAGTACACGATCGAGGACGCCGTCAGCGGCATCGCGGAGGCCTATCGCGCCGGGAAGATCCCGGACCCGATGACCAATCCGATGTACCAGAACATCAAGCGGATGCACCAGTTGGCCCTGGGCTGAAAGGAAGGCGCGTGCACCTCGGCGTGGATTTCGACAATACCCTGGTCAGCTACGATGACCTGTTCCATCGTTGCGCGCTGGAACGCGGGCTGATTCCCGCCGAACTCCCGCGGACCAAGGCGGCGGTGCGCGGCTATCTCTGGACGCTGCCCGATGGCAATACGCCGTGGACCGAACTGCAAGGGATGGTGTACGGAACGCGCATGGCGGAATCGGTTCTTTTCCCCGGCGCGTGCGAGGCGCTGGTGTTCTGCCGGGAGCACGGCGTCCGGCTTTCCATCATCAGCCACAAGATCGAGTTTCCCGCGCTGGGGCCGCGCGTCAACTTGCGGCAGGCCGCCCTGGCCTGGATGGAGACGCAAGGCTTTTTCGACGGCGGCGGGCTCGGCCTGCCGCGCGAGGCCGTGTTCTTCGAGTCGTCGCGCGAGGAGAAGTTGGAGCGGATTGCGCGGGAGGGCTGCACCCATTTCCTGGACGATCTGCCAGAAGTTCTCGAAGCGCCGGGCTTTCCCGCCGGCGTGGAAAAATGGCTTTTTGACCCAAACACACAATGGAGAACTGATGTAGGGCCGCCGCTTGCGGCGCGCCGAAACAAAGGCCCTGCGCACCCGCCTTCGCCGGGCTTCGGCGAGGCAAGAGCGCAGGCCCTACAGTCCGTTCTTATGCCCGGAGCGGAACTTTTAAACACTCCGACCTTTCGGCGGTTTGCCTCGTGGGCGGAAATCCGTGATCACCTGGAGGCGATGTTTCGATGATGCCGGATGTCTCGCAGGAAATCCTGGCCGCTCTGGAGCGTATTTTGGGTCGCGCGCCGGAACGGGTCACCCGTCTGCCCGGCGGCGCCAACAACCTGGTGCTGGAAGTCGTGCTCGGCGGTTCGCGCTACCTGGCCAAGGCGTATTTCCGGCACCGGGACGATCCCCGCGACCGCCTGGGTGCCGAATTCGGAATGTTGAGCTTCCTCTGGCGGCATGGCCGGCGCGAGATCCCGGAGCCCCTGCAGGCGGACGCGGCGCAGCAGATCGGCCTTTATGAATTTGTGGACGGCCGGTGCCTGAAGCCCGGCGAGGTCACCGGGCCGGATGTCCGCCAGATGGAGGAACTGCTGGTCGGCATGTGGCGTCTGCGGGGAGAGCCGGACGCCGCCAGCCTGCCCCCCGGCTCGGACGCCTGCTTTTCCATCCGCGGCTTTATGGAAAACGTCGGCGGCCGCTTCCGGCGCATCCGTGACGCCCTGGAGCAGGGCGGGCCGATCGTCGAGGCGGGCGAATACATCCGGAATGACCTGGCCCGCGTGAATGATCGCATTCTGGAGTTCATGGAAAGCGGCGCGCGGCGCGCCGGGCTGGATACGGAGAAAGCGCTGGAGCGGGAGCAGCAGACGCTGAATCCCGCCGACCATGGCTTCCACAACACGCTGCGCGAGGCGAACGGGCGGCTGCGTTTCCTGGACTTCGAGTACGCGGGGTGGGACGATCCGGCGCAGATGATTTGCAACGCCCTGTGGCAGCCCGCGGTGCCTATGCCGGCCCGGCAGCGCGCTCCCTTCCTGCGTCGAATCCTTCAGGGGCTGAAGGGCGACCCGGCCCTGGCGGTCCGGCTGCGGCTGGTCTACCCGATCCTGGGCTTCAAATGGAGCCTGATCATGCTCAACGAGTTCCTGCCGGTTTCCGAGGAGCGGCGTCGCTTCGCGGGCGGCCGGCCGGAAAGCCAGCGACTCGAACAACTGGAAAAATCCCGCCGGCGGTTGCGCGAGGTGGAGGCCTACCTGAAGGCCCCGACGCTTTTTGATGGAAAAAGCGGCGCATCCGGATATAGTGTTTCGGCCTGAAACGGATGATTAATGAGCGCCCCCTTGGATCAGCAAGCTTGCGAGCAGCGGCGTGATATCTTGAGAATTCTTGAGGTCGCGCGCCGCGGCCATATCGGCTCCACCTTCTCCCTGCTGGAGATCGTGCGCGTTCTCTATCACGATATCCTTCGCGTGGACCCGAAGCGGCCGGACTGGCCCGATCGCGACCGTTTTGTCTTGAGCAAGGGGCACGGCTGCCTGTCGCTGTATCTGAACCTGGCCGAGAAAGGCTTTTTCCCGAAAGAGGAGCTGCTGCGCTTCTGCAAGTTCAACGGCATGCTCGGCGGGCACCCGGAATATGGCGTGATCCCGGGCGTGGAGGCCAGCACGGGGGCGCTCGGGCATGGGTTGCCGATCGGCGTGGGCATGGCCCTCGCCGCGCGCATGGACCGCAAGGACTACCGCGTGTTTGTGCTGATGGGCGATGGGGAGTGCGACGAGGGCAGCGTGTGGGAAGCCGCGATGTGCGCGGGTAAGCACAAGTTGAGCCGCCTGACCGCGATCGTGGACTACAACAAGATGCAGTCCTACGGGCCGCTCGAGGAGATCCAACCCCTCGAGCCCTTCGCCGACAAGTGGCGCAGCTTCGGCTTTGCCGCCTGCGAGGTGGATGGACACGATGTCGTCGCGCTCCGGAAGCTGTTCCGTAGCCTGCCGCTGGACCCGGCCAGGCCCACGGCCATCATTGCGCACACGGTCAAGGGCAAGGGCATGCCCTGCATCGAGGGCAATCCCTCCTGGCATCATAAAACCAAGATTACGGACGAGGAGTTCGACCAGCTCTACGCCGACCTGGGGTTCCCGCGAAAATGAGGAGAGTTTGTCTAAAAAGCATGGCCGCCCTGGCCAAAGCCGACGAACGCGTCGTCTTCATCGGCTCGGATATCACCAAGCGCGATCTGGAGGCGTTTGCCGACAACTACCCAGACCGCTTTTTCATGGAGGGCGTCTACGAGGCGCATATCGTCGGCATGGCCGCCGGCATGGCGCTCTGCGGCAAGATACCCTACATCAACACGATCGCCACATTCCTCACGCGCCGGTGCTACGAGCAGGTGCTGCTGGACGTCGGCCTGCACAAGCTGCCCGTCCGCCTGCTGGGCAGCGGGGGCGGGGTGGTCTATGCGCCCCTTGGCCCGACCCACCTGGCCAACGAGGACATCGCAATCCTTCGCGCTATTCCCAACATGACCATCGTCGCCCCGTGCGACGCCGAGGAAATGGCGCGGCTGATGCCGCTGACGTTGAAGTGGCCCGGCCCGATGTATATCCGTTTTGCCAAGGGCGGCGACAAGGTCGTCTCCCGCCCCGATTTGCCCTTTGAAATAGGCAAGGCCATTGAGTTGCGCGAGGGTTCGGATGCCCTGTTTGTCACCACCGGCATCACTACACAGATCGCCCTCGAGGCCGCCGGGAAGTTGGAGGGCGAGGGGCTTTCGGCCGCCGTTCTGCACATGCACACGATCAAGCCACTGGACGCGGAGCGATTGATCGCCTGCGCCCGCCGGGTCCGCGCCGTGGTGACGGCCGAAGAGCATACGATCATCGGCGGGCTGGGCAGCGCGGTGGCCGAGACCCTGCTCGAAGCCGGCGTCTCGAAAGCCTTCAAGCGGATCGGCTTCCCGGACGTTTTCACCGAGGAACTCGGTTCGCAGAACGACATTATGGGCAAGTATGGCATTTCTGTGGATGGCCTTTGCGCCACCGCTTTAAAACTGTTACGACCATAACCAGTAACCAACCAGGAGCATCCCATGAAGCAACAGATCGACTTCCTCCAAGAATACAACATGTCGAGCAAGCGCGATTACGTCGCGCGGGTGACCTCGTTCGACAAGGGAGAGTGCGCCACCATCGCAAAAAAATGGGGCAAGGATTATTGGGACGGCGATCGCCAATACGGGTACGGCGGGTATAAATATGACGGCCGGTGGCTGCCGTTCGCGCAGAAGTTGGCGGCCCACTACGGCATCAAGCCCGGCCACAAAATCCTGGACGTGGGCTGCGGCAAGGGCTTCCTGCTGCATGAGTTCACCCGCGCGGTCCCAGGCGTGGAGGTGGCCGGCCTCGATATCTCACAGTATGGTATCGACCATGCCCAGGAAACGTTGAAGCCGTTCCTGACCCAGGGGCATTGCCGCGAGCTTCCATATCCCGACAAGCATTTTGACTTTGTGTATTCCAATACCACGCTGCATAACTTGCAGCCGCAGGATCTGTATCCCGCGATCAAGGAGATCGAGCGTGTGCGCAAGGGCAACGCCTGGATCGGGGTGGAGTCCTACCGCAACGAGAAAGAAAAGGCCAACCTGCTGTACTGGCAGTTGACCTGCGAGGCCTTCTTCTCGCCGGACGGCTGGCGCTGGTGGTTTGACCACTGCGGATACCAGGGCGATTACGGCTTCATTTACTTCCTGTAATCACGGCCATGAAAGCCATCGCCGCCATCCTGGTCGAAAGCAAGAAACCCCTGGTCCTCGACGAGATCGAGATTCCTGCCCTGCGTTTCGGGCAGGTGCTGGTCAAGGTCATCTGCACCGGCATCTGCGGGGCGCAGATCAACGAGATCGACGCCGTCAAGGGGCCGGACAAGTTTCTGCCGCACCTGTTGGGCCACGAGGCCACGGCCACCGTCGTCGACTGCGGCGAGGGTGTCACCACCGTCAAGCCCGGCGACCGCGTCGCCATGCATTGGCGCAAGGGCTCCGGCATTCATGCGCCGACGCCCAAGTACCAGTCGCCCGTGGGCCTGGTCAATTCGGGCTGGGTCACGACGTTCAACGAGATGGCGATCGTTTCGGAGAACCGGGTCACCACCGTGCCCTCCGATTTCGATCCCGAGGCCGGCGCGCTGATGGGCTGCGCCGTAACCACGGCGTTCGGCGTGATCAACAACGATGCCCGCGTTCGCGTGGGCGAGTCGGTCGTGGTGTTCGGAGCCGGGGGGGTGGGGCTGAGCGTCGTCCAGGCGGCGGCCATGGTCTCCGCGCATCCCATCGTGGCGATTGACCTGTTCGATACGAAACTCGAACTGGCCCGGACCCTCGGCGCGACCCACATCATCAACTCGAAGAAACAGGATCCGGCCCCGGAGATCCTGAAGATCGTCGGCCGCGCGGGGGCGGACGTGGTGGTGGATGTGACCGGCAATGCGCGCGTGATCGAGACGGCTTACGAAGTGACCCAGCCCCAGGGGCGAACCATCCTGGTGGGCGTGCCGCGCGAGAAGGTCACGATCTACACCCTGCCGCTGCACCACGACAAAATCCTTCGCGGCTCCGAGGGCGGCCAAACGCGGCCGGAGATCGACATCCCGAATTACGTTCGCCTGTGCCAGGCCGGAAAGTTAAACCTCAAGCAGATTATCACGAACCATTACCCCTTCGAAAAGATCAACGAGGCCCTCGCGGACATCCGCGCCGGCCGTGTGGCCGGCCGATGCATCGTGCAGATGAAGGCCTGAAGAGGCTGTGGAGGGGCGAGTTCCCGCGAGCCCGACAAAGTCTGGTCAAAGGAAACATCTCATTCGAAAAAGCAACCCTGTCATCCCGAGCGCAGCGAGGGATCTCCTGATGGGTGCACGAGGCGGAGATCTCTCACTTCGTTCGGGATGACAATATCGTCCAAAGCGAAATGGTGGAATGACGAACTGTTCCAAGATTGTCCTTCTCGGCCATACCGGCTTCATCGGCTCCCGGTTGGCGGAAAAGTTCCGGGAGGGCCGCCCCGGCCTGGCCCTCGAGGGCCGATCGTTTCCCGCGTTCGACCTCGCGGCGTCCGGCGCGTCCTCGGAATTGGAGACCCTCTTCGACGAGCGTGCCGTGGTCGTCTTCCTCTCCGGCATCAAGCGCCAGTTCGGCGATGACCAGGACGCGTTTAACAAAAACGTGCAAATGGCGGCCAACGTCTGCCGGGCCTTGAAGACGAAGCCGGTGGCCCGCCTGCTGTTCTTCAGTTCCGCGGCCGTGTACGGCGAGGATATTCACAACACGGCGATTACCGAGGAGACCCCCATCCGCCCGACGTCCTTCTACGGGATGGCGAAATACGTCTCCGAACGGTTGCTCTGGAAAACCATGATGGATACCGGACGCGGATCGCTGGTGATCCTTCGTCCGCCCACCGTGTACGGGCCGGGCGATCCCGGGAAAACCTACGGTCCTTCCGGTTTCGTCCAGGCCGCCCTCCAGGGCGATCCGATCACCCTGTGGGGCGATGGGGAGGAGTTGCGTGATTTCATTTATCTCGACGACCTGGTCGAGGCGGTGTTTCAACTGGCCTTCCTTGATTTTGCCGGCCTGGTCAACCTGGCCAGCGGACGAAGCGTTACCTTTCGGCAAATGCTGGACATCCTCTCCGCACAGCTCGGCCGTCCTCTGCAAATAACATCCCGGCCGCGCAGCAAGAACAAGGTGGATCATGTTTTCGTGACCGATCGGCTCCGGACCGTCCTGCCCGGCCTGCGATTCACCGCGATGGAAGAGGGGATCGCCCGTCTTCTGAAGGACCCCGGCGGCGGAGCGCCGGAGCTACAGAGCCTGTAGTTCCGCCGCTCTGTCGGCGGAAAAAAGATTTTCATTTTATTCTTGCACAGCCCGCCGGCGGCGCCTACTACTATGTATTGAATAATACTTAATACAGAGTAGCAATGGACGGGTGGATTACACAATTGCGGAAGGGGCTGCTGGATTACTGCGTGCTGATGCTGCTCCGGCGCGGCGAAAGCTACGGATACGAGATCGTCCAGGAGCTCAAGCGCCTGGAAGAACTCGCCGTGTCCGAGAGCACGGTCTATCCCATCCTCGGGCGCCTGCGCGCGGAGAAGCTTGTCAAGGTGCGCGATGTCCCTTCGCCGGAAGGGCCCCCCCGCCGGTATTTTTCGCTGACCGCCCTCGGCCGGCTCCGACTGGCCGAAATGAACGCTTACTGGAAATCCCTGGACCGCGCCCTCGAACGGCTGCGCGCGTCCGCCAAGGAGGATCGCCCGGATGAAGCTAGAACCTGACCTGTCCCGACGGATCGAAGATTATCTATCCCGCGTCGAGAAATACCTGCGCGCGCGCGCCCCGGCCGAGCGTCGCGAGATCCTGGATGCCCTGCGCCGGCATATCCACGAGGCGCTCGCCGCGCGAACTGGAGCGCCGACACCGGAGGACGTGGAGGCCGTGCTGGCCGAGATGGATCCGCCCGAGACGTTCGCCGAAGAGACGGATTCGAATCAGAAAGCAACTCCGTCCCGACAACCGGTCCGCGCGATGCACTGGCCCTGGTTCCTGCTTGCCTGCGGCTTCCTGGCGCTCAACGGGTGGGCGATATGGAAATGGTCTCAAAAAACGACGGATGGTAAAGGGACGATCCTGCGCGTTCAGTTTTCCGCGCGGCCGGATCAGCCGTTGCAAGAACGCGAACCCGTGTCATGGTCTTTCAGCGAACCGGTGGTTGAGCCGGAAGTGGTAGGCAGCGAACAAGCCGAAGGGCCTATGGTCTTGCGGCCGGCGTTGCCCGGGCGCTTCACGTGGAAAACCGCAAAGATCCTGGTCTTTGTTCCGGACGCCCCGTGGCCGCCCTGTTCCGAATTCGAAGCGACGCTGGACCCGGAACTCTTTACTTCGTTGGGCAAGCCCTTCCGTGCCGCCGGCCCGCAGCGGTTCCGCACGGCGCCTCTCGAATTGGATTCGGTGGCGCAAGTGGATTTCACGCCGGCCCGCCGTGCGACGCTACGGCTGCAGTTCAACGCGCCCACGGATGCCCGGGTGCTCGGCAAGTTCCTGAGCCTGCGGACGACGTCCCAGTCCAATCTGGATTATGAGATCTCCGCGCCGGCGTCATCGTCCGCCGTTGTGCTGGTGCATACGGCGATGGTGGAGCAGGATGCGATCGAGTTGACCCTGGAGGCCGGGCTTCCCGCCGTGACGGGCCCGCTGGGATCCGTAAAGAAGGACGTCCGACAGGTGCCGTTATCTTCCTCGTTCCGGCTGACGGGTTTCGAGGCGGGCAGCCCGTCGTTCGAGTCGCCGTGGATCAATCTTTCGTTCAGCAGTCCGCCGGACGCGCAGGGGGCCCGCGAGCTCATCGAGATGCAGCCGGCGGCCGATTTTGTCGTCGAACCCCGGAACAACTGGTGGTCCAGCGGCTTTCGCCTGATCGGCGGCTTCGAGCCGGGCCGAATATACACCCTGACGTTGAAGCCCGGACTGCGGGCGCAGAACGGACTGGCCCTGTCGCAGCCGGTGACGCGCCGGGTCCATTTTCCGTCGCGCGATCCGGCGTTATGTTTCTCCGCGGAGGGTCGTTATCTTTCACCCGCCGGTTCGTTGCGGGTGCCCCTGATGTCGGTGAACGCCCGCGAGTGCCGGCTGGCGGCGTATCCCGTCCCGCCGCAGAACCTTGTTCAACTGGCCCTGCGCGAAGCCGGGCGGATGGACCACTTCTGGGCGTGGGGCGGCGACGGCCTCATGGAGAAGCTGACCGCCCCGGCTTGGGCCCACCTCACGAACGCGCTGGACGCGAAGCCCGAGGCGATAACGCGCACGACCGTGGATCTCGCCCGGCTGACGGAAGGGCCGCCGCGCGGCGCCTACTGGGTTGTTGCCGAACCGGAAAAGGGCAGCGGAGCGCGTCAACTGGTCATGGTGACGGACCTGGGCATCTCCGCCAAGTCGGGCGCCGACGGCATGCTCGTCTGGGTGAATTCGCTGGCCGCCGCCGAGCCGGTCGGCGGCGTACACGTCAATCTCTATGCCGAGAATAACGTGGAGCTGGCGCGCGGCCTCACGGACTCGAACGGCCTGGCTTTCCTGGCGTTGGATGACAAGGCCTGGGAACAGTCGCCGCTGTTGATCGTCGCAGCGCGTTCGAACGACGTGTCGTGCCTGAACCTGGACCAGGGCGAGGTGTCCCTGCCCGCGGGCGAGGGGAATCGGCCTTTCCTGTCCGAAGGGCATGAAGCGTATGTCTTCACCGCGCGCGGCGTGTTCCGGCCCGGCGAGACGGTGGAAGCCAAGGCCATCGTCCGCGACCGCGCCCTGAATTGTCCGGATCCGTTCCCCGTCCTGTTTCGCATCGTGCGGCCCGACGGCCGCCTTTTCCGCGAACTCCCCGTGATGCTGGACGCCCTGGGCGCGGCGGAAATGCAGGTCGAGATGCCGGAGTATCTGCCCACGGGCCTGTATGCGATCGAACTCGCCCTGCCCGGAACGCTTACGACGCTGGGCTGGACTCAAGTCGCCCTCGAGGATTTCGTTCCGCCACAGATCCGGGTGGATGTGCGTGCTCCGCGGGAGCCCCTCCTCCCGGGCGGGAAAACCAGTTACGCCGTGCGCGCCGAACACCTATTCGGCAAGCCCGCGGCCGGACTGCCCGTCAGCGGGTTCGTGACGTGGAAAGCCCTCTCGTTCGAGTCGAAGAGTTGGAAGGACTACCTGTTCGGCGACGCGGAAAAGAGTTTTTCTTCCATTTACCTTTCCGCCGGGCAGGGGCGGCTGGATGAAGAGGGCGGATTCGAGTTCCTGCTGGAGCCGTCCGCGGGCTGGCGTCCGCCGGCCCGGCTCCAGGCGGTGATGATCGCCACGGTAATGGAGTCCGGCGGGCGCGCCGTGACGGACACCGCGGATTGCCCGTTTGATCCCTATCCCTTCTACATCGGCCTGAAGACCGGCGCGCCGCGCATGGTCGCGACCGGCACGGCCCAGCCGCTGGAGCTGGCGCTGGTCCGGCCGGATGAAAAGCTCCTGGTCACCAACCTGGCCTTGCGCGTGAACCTGTACCGGTCCGTGTGGAATACCGTGCTCAAGCGGAACGCGCAGAATCGCTACACCTATCAGTCGGAGCAGCAGTTGATCCCGTCGGACGAACAACTTGTCCAAGTCCGGGAAGGGCGTGCGGTTCATTCGGTTTCCGTGGACCGCGCCGGGTCGTACCTGCTGCTCGTGACGGATCCGGCCAGCGGGGCATCGTCCAGTCTCCGGTTCTACGCGACGGCCCCGGGATGGTCCGGGGTGGCCTGGGGGCAGGATCGCCCGGACCAGGTGGAGCTCGTCGCGGACCGCGACGACTATGCCCCGGGCGATACGGCGCGCGTGATGATCCAGGCTCCCTTCGCCGGAATCGCGCTGCTGACCGTGGAAAACGACCGCGTCCTGGAACGCCGCGTGGTGAAGATGGCCGGGCAGACGGAACTCGTCGAGATTCCCCTGCAAGGAGACTATGCCCCGGGCGTGTATTGCGCGGTGACGATGATCCGGCCCGCCGTGGCCGAATCAGTCTGGACGGCGCACCGGGCCGTTGGGCTCACATACCTTCCGGTCAAACCGGCGGGGCGGCGGGTCACCGTGAATATCGAAGCACCGGACATTCTGCCGCCGCAGCAGCCGGCGACCATCCATATCCGCGTGACCGGCGAACAGGGGCCCGTGGCGGAGGCGGACGTGACGCTGATGGCGGTGGACGAAGGCATCTGCATGCTCACGGCGTTCAAGACGCCCGATCCGCTGGATTGGTTCCTGGCCCCGCGCTGGTTCGCGACCACACTGTACGACCTTTATAGTCTCCTGATGCCGCTGCTCGAAGAAGAGGCCGTCGCGTCGGTGCGGCCGCCGGGGGACGGCGAAGAGGGATTGCGCCGCCGGCTGAATCCGATCCGGACTCGCCGGTTCCGGCCGCTCGCCCTCTGGAAATCCGGGCTGAAAACCGATGCCGCGGGCGAGGTGAGCGCCGTGCTCGAGATCCCCGAATTCACCGGCCGGCTCCGCCTGATGGCCGTGGCGTTCAACCGTGATCGGTCGGGTTCGGGAGAGCGTACGGCGTTGATCAAGCGCGCGCTGGTGGTGCAGACCAGCCTGCCGCGCTTCCTCGCGCCTGGCGACGAGGGCGAGTTGACGATTTCCCTGTTCAACGAGACGGATCAGCATCGGGCCGCGCGGGTCCGGGTGACCTGCGGCGGGCCGTTGAGCGTGGAAAAATCCGAATGGAAGCAGGAACTGGATGCGCGGGCCTCCGAGGTGTTGCGAATACCGCTGCGGGCCGGAGACTGGCCGGGCGCCGCGCTGTGCCAAGTCGAAATCCTATGCGCGGAGGATGTTTACCGGGAAAGTATCGAATTGCCGGTGCGACCCGCGGCGCCGCGGGTGACCCGGTTTGTGCAGGGCGTCCTCCGTGCCGGTGAAGAGGTCGAAATCCGCGCTCCGTCAGACTGGATACCGGAATCGGTCTGGGGTGAAGTGGTGTGCCTGTCCGGTCCGGAAGGCCGGTGGAAAGGGGCCTTGGACTACTTGGGCGCCTACCCCTACGGATGCCTGGAGCAGGTCACTTCGACGGTTTTCCCGTTGTTGTACCTGGGCGACATGAGAAAGACGCTCTGGCCGGACCTGGCCGGGCCGGAGGTGGATCGGGAGACCATCATGGCCGGTGTATACCGGGTGCTTTCGATGCAGCAGGGCAATGGCGGATTCTCCCTGTGGCCGGGGGGCACGCAGGTGTATCCGTGGGGAAGTCTCTACGCGACCCATTTCCTGCTGGAGGCGCGGAAGGCGGGCATCCCCGTGCCGGAAGAACGGCGGGAGGCCGCGCTGGCCTGGGTGCGCAGCCGGTTGGAGGCGCGCGTCGGGGCGGATGCCTCGCCGGAGAACGCCGACTGGCAGGCTGACATGGAAGAGCGGGCCTATGCCTGCCTGCTGCTGGCCCTTGCCGGGACGCCCTCGGATAGTTGGATGGCGCGGTTGGAGGAGCAGGCCTCGCTGCTCCGCGCGAGCACGCGGGTGAACCTGGCCCTCGCCCCCATGCACGGCGGCGAGCCGCGCCTGGCCGGCGGTGTGCTGGAGCGGCTGGGTATCCCTCCGCCGGGGCTGCCCCGCGATCGTGGCCACACCCTGAACAGCGCCGTCCGCGACGCGGCGCTGCTGCTCTCCGCGTGGCTGGATCTCGATCCGTCCAATCCGTTGGTGCTGCCACTGGCCCGCTACCTCGATGACTCGCAGCAGGATGGCCGTTGGCTGACCACGCAGGACAAC
>JAHJJH010000056.1 GCA_018823105.1 Verrucomicrobiota bacterium
CGCCCAATCCTGCAAGAGGAACGTACATCCCCGGCACCTTGACAGACGAAACTCCGGCCCGTACCTTCGCCAATCGCATGGGCGCCGACATCCATTCCGCGGCCGCGGACCACCGCGCCATCGAAGAGGCGGCCGCCTGCCTTCGGGCCGGCGGCCTGGTGGTGTTCCCCACGGAAACGGTCTACGGCCTGGGCGCCGACGCGCTGAACCCCAAGGCCGTGGCCCGCGTCTTCGAGGTCAAGCAACGTCCCCGTTTCGATCCGCTGATCGTCCACGTGGCGGATATCGGATGGCTTCAGGACATCGCGGCCGCCTTTCCGCTGCCGGCCCGGAAACTGGCGGATCGATTCTGGCCGGGCCCCCTGACCTTCGTGCTGCCGAAGACGGATCGCGTGCCGGACCTTGTCACCGCGGGCCTGCCGACCGTCGCCGTCCGCATGCCGCGCCATCCGCTGGCGATGGAGTTGATCCGGAGGGTCGGACGTCCCGTGGCCGCGCCCAGCGCCAACCGCTTCGGACACTTGAGCCCCTCCACCGCGGAGGACGCCCGGACGGAAGTCGGCGAAGGGGTGGACATGATTCTCGACGGCGGCCCCTGCCCCGTCGGCATCGAGTCCACGATCGTCTCGTTCACCGGGGAGCGGCCGGTTCTGCTGCGGCCCGGCGGCTTGCCCGTGGAAGAGATCGAGACGGTCATCGGTCCTGTTTCCGCGGCGGTCGAAAGCGACGATCGGCCCGAAAGTCCGGGCCGCCTCCCTCGTCACTACGCACCGCGCACGCCGCTCCTTCTCGTGTCCGACCTCCCCCCCGCCTCCGACCGCGCCGGTGCCGGCCTGTTATCACCGGGACCCGTCCCGGAGGCCCTCGGATTCGCCAGCGTTGAAATCCTCTCCGCCGCCGGTAATCCGGCCGAGGCCGCCTCGCGTTTTTTCAGCGCCCTGCGACGACTGGACGGGGCGGGCCTGGTGAAAATCTTCGCGATTCCGGGTCCGGAACGCGGTCTGTGGCGGGCTATCAACGACCGTCTGCGGCGGGCTGTAACGCTCGAAGTTCCCCGCGCACAGTCACCGAATCGGTGAGTTCGTCGCCCTGATGCGATAGAAGCGTTTTATGTTCGGGCCGACCGCGTTGCTGGCCGTCAGGGTACCACCGCTACCGGGCAGATCCACATAACCGGCAAGATTTGACCATGCGATACCGTCGTCCATTATCTCTCTGATCTGGACCGTATAGTCCACGGGGACAGAAGACGTCCACGCACACACCACATCGCCGCCCTGCAGGTACATATTGGCGACTACAGGTTCCGGCACCGGGAAGTGTTCCTCGAAAACGTAGGCTGAACCGGAATCCTCTCCCGCATCATCATCCAGGAACGAGCCGACCACCGCCACGTCCCCGGCGACCGAAACCGAATACCCGAACCAATCGTTCGTCGTCCCGTCCGCGGCCGTCAGTTTGGCCACCTGTCCCCACGCGTTGGTGCCCCCGGCGTTGCGCTGGAAGACATACGCCGATCCGGAGTCGGACCCCGCATCATCATCGTAGTAGGCGCCCACCACCGCCACATCGCCGGCCGCGGATACCGAGAACCCGAAATTGTCGTTCACCGCGTGGTCCGAGGCCGTCAGCCTGCACACCTCCCCCCACATGTTGGTCCCGCCGGCATTGCGCTCGAAGACATAGGCCGCCCCGCCGAGCGGGAACCCGGGTGCGCCAACCAGGGCCACGTCACCTGCCACGGCGACCGCCGTGCCGAAATTAGCACTCCCCGAGCCGTCCGAGGCCATCAGCTTGCGCGCCTGGCCCCACGCGTTGGTCCCCCCGGTGTTGCGCTCAAAGACATACGCCGAGCCGGAATCGGATCCGTTGTCATCATCGTAAGGCACGCCGACCAACAGCACGTCCCCGTCCACCGAGACCGACGAGCCGAACCGGTCGTTCTCCGCGGCGTCCGAGGCCGTGAGCTTGACCACCTGTCCCCACGCGTTGGTCCCGCCGGCGTTCCGCTCAAAAACATACACCGAGCCGGTAGACGCATTGTCCCCCCACGCGCCGACCACCGCCACGTCCCCCGCCACGGATACAGAATATCCGAAGTAGTCGTTCGGCGCCCTGTCCGGAGCCGTAAGTTTGCGCACCTGGCCCCATGCGTTGGTACCCCCGGCGTTGCGCTCGAAAACATACGCCGAGCCGGACTCGGAATCCGGGGCATCATCCCATTCCGCCCCCACCAGGGCCACGTCCCCATCGACCGATACCGCACAGCCGAATTTATCGCCCTCCCCGGCGTCCGAGGCCCTCAGTTTGCGCACCTCGCCCCATGCGTTGGTCCCCTCGGCGTTGCGCTCGAAAACGTACGCCGCGCCGTAGGAAATACCCGCTTCCTGGTCCTGCTTCGCGCCGGCCAGCGCGACGTCCCCGTCCACCGAGACCGAACAGCCGAACACATCGGATGGGGCTCCGTCCGAGGCGGTCAGCTTGGCGGTTTCCGCGAAGTCCTTGGTTAAGGCGGACAGGGGGATGATGTAGGCCGAGCCGGAAGACTCTCCCGCGTCGTCGTCCCCGTACGCGCCGACCAGCGCCACGTCACCCGCCACCGATACCGAACAGCCGAAATCGTCGTTCGTCGTGCCGTCCGAGGCCGTCAGCTTGCGCACCTGGCCCCACGCGTTGGTCCCACCGGCGTTCCGCCTGAAAATATACGCCGAGCCGCTGGCGCCTCCCGCATCATCGTCCAAGGACGCGCCGACCACCGCCACGTCGTCGGCGACCGAGACCGACCAGCCGAAGCGATCACCCGCCGCGCCATCCGACGCCCTGAGCTTGACCACCTGGCCCCACGCGTTGGTACCGCCGGCGTTCCGCTCGAAGACGTACACCGAGCCGGAGTCGTCCCCCACGTCATCATCATAGGGCGCACCCACCAGCACCACGTCCCCGGCCACCGCGACCGACCTGCCGAACCAATCAGTCGCCGTGCCGTCCGGGGCCGTCAGCTTGCGCACCTGGCCCCACGCGTTGGTCCCGCCGGCGTTGCGCTCGAAGACATACGCGGACCCGGAACTGGCCCCTGCGTCGCTGTCCCCGTACGCCCCGGCGACCGCCACGTCTCCGGCTACCGCGACCGACCAGCCGAAATAGTCGTTTGTCGAGCCGTCCGAGGCCATCAGCTTGCGCACCTCGCCCCACGCGTTGGTGCCCCCGGCATTGCGCTCAAAAATATACGCCGAACCGGAAATATTTCCCGCGTCATCACCCCCGTACGCGCCGACCAGTGCCACGTCCCCGGCGACCGAGACCGACCAGCCGAAATAATCCCACGCCTCGGTGTCCAAAGCCGTAAGTATGGCGACCTGGTCCCACGCGTTAGTCCCGTCGGCGTTCCGCTCAAAAACATACGCGGAGCCGGCATCGGTTCCCCCAATAGCCCCATTATGCTGGTATGCGCCGACCAGCGCCACGTCCCCGGCGATCGAGACCGCCAGACCGAATCGATCGTCATTCGCAGCATCCGAGGCCGTCAGCTTGGCCACCTGGCCCCACGCGTTGGTACCCCCGGCGTTGCGTTCGAAGACGTAGGCTGAGCCGGACTCGTTCCCCGCGTCATCGTCTCCATACGCGCCGACCACGGCCACGTCCCCGGCGACCGCGACCGCTGCGCCGAACCCATCGCCCTCGGCGGCATCCGAGGCGGTCAGTTTCACCTCGGAATCAACAATCAGGGGATCCCCGGCATACACGCCGTCAAGGATCGTGATACTCACTGCCGCCGCCACGACGGCCAGCAACTTTATCCTCCTCATGACCCTCCTCCTTTCGGCGTTTATTGCGCTTACACGTCTGTGTGGGCAGACTCTACAGGCGCGCCTCCATAGTATCGACCATGCCTGGAAATTTTCGGGAGCGCAAGCACGGAAGCGAAGCGTCCTTCACACGGTTACGGCATTTCACTCTTGTCACCGCCGCGCTTTTGTCACAGATTCACAGCGCTTGATCGGGAGCGAAAAACGATGACGGATTCAAATCTCTTTCAGCCGGCTTGGAACTTTCTCGGCTTGCCCGACGAACTGACGGCGCCGGCGCGCGCCCGGGCGTGGATCCTGCCCATCCCCTACGAGGGCACGACCTCGTACGGGGCGGGCACCCGCGACGGCCCGGCGGCGATCATCGCCGCCTCGCGGCAGGTGGAGCTCTTCGATCGGGAATTTGACTGTGAACCCGCGATGAAGATCGGGATCCACACCATGGACCCCCTGGCGCTGGAACACCGTTCACCAGAGGCCATGGGGGCCGCGATCGAGGAGGCGGTCGCCGGCATCCTGACGGGTGCGCCCGCGCCGGAACAACTGGTGGTGCTCGGCGGAGAGCACTCGATCTCCGGGGGCGTCGCGCGAGGTATGGCGCGGGCCGGCCTGAAGGATTTTGTCACGGTGCACGTGGACGCCCATGCCGATTTGCGCCAGGAATACGAGGGCACTCCGTACAGCCACGCCTGCGCCGCGCGCCGCATCGTGGAGGTCTCGCCGATCTTCCAGATCGGCATCCGCAATCTCTCGGAGGGCGAGGAACGGTTCCGCCAGGGCACGGACCGCGTGAAGACCGTGTTTGCCGAAGAGGCGCTGGCGGGCCGCGCCTGGCTGAAGGACCTTGCCGCCTTCGTGAAGGGCAAGACGGTTTATTTCACCATTGATCTCGACGGCCTGGACCCCTCGATCATGCCCGCGGTCGGTACACCGGAGCCCGGCGGGCTGTCATGGGCGGACGTGCTGGACGTGGCGCGCGTGGTCTGCCGCGAGGCCGCCATCGTGCCGGTCTTCGACGTGGTCGAGCTGGCGCCGATCCCCGCCATGAAGGGCCCGGATTTCCTGGCGGCCAAGCTCGTGCACAAGATCATCGCGCTGTCCCTGTTCAACCGTCCCGAGCGCGAGCATTGAAACGAAAGAAGAAAAGCATGAGCAAGATCAAGCTGCCGAAAAAGTTCATCAGCAAGTACCCCCACAAGTTCGCCAAGGGCAAGAACCGGTTCCTGTGCGGCCGCCGCATCCTGCCGCCGCCGATCACCGGCAAGGAAACGCTGCCGGACCTGGTCAACCGCACGTTCCTCGCTTACAACGCCGCGCGCCTGCAGGAAGGCTGCCGCCTGTTCACGGAGAAGATGCTGGCCAACAACAACGTGACGGTCGGCATGAGCCTCGCCGGCGCGTTGACCCCCGCGGGGTTGGGCACAGCCGCGGTGGTCCCGCTGATCAAGGCGGGCTTCGTGGACTGGATCGTCGCCACGGGCGCCAATCTCTATCACGACATGCACCACGCCATGAACCTTCCGCTCTACAAGGGCACCGCCGCCGCCCGCGATCCCGAACTGCGGCGCCTGGGCGTCGTACGGATCTACGATATCTTCCTCGATTACAACGATGTGCTCATGAGGACGGACGACTTGCTCCGCAAGATCCTCATCCAGCCCGAATTCCAGAAGGAGATGGGCACGACGGAATTGCACTACCTGCTCGGCAAGTACTGCGCCGAATTCGAGCGGCAGGCGGGTCTCAAGGACGTGTCCGTCCTCGCCGCCGCCTACCGCGCCGGTGTGCCGTGCTTCTGCCCCTCGCCGGGCGACTCGACCATCGGGATGAACGTCGCCGGCGTGGAACTGCGCGGGAACAAACTGCGGGTCAATCCGAGCATCGACGTCAACGAGAGCACGGCCATTGTGCTGGACGCCAAGCAGCGCAAGAAGAAGACCGGCGTGGTGCTCGTCGGCGGTGGGTCGCCGAAAAACTTCACGCTCCAGACCGAGCCGCAGATCCAAGAAGTGCTGCGCATCAAGGAATCCGGCCACGATTTCTTCCTGCAGTTCACGGACGCCAGGCCGGACACCGGAGGGTTATCCGGCGCGACCCCCTCGGAAGCCGTGAGCTGGGGCAAGGTGGATCCGAATCAGCTCCCGGACGCTGTCGTGTGCTACCTGGATTCCACGGTCGGCCTGCCGATACTGACGCATTATGCGTTGGCGCAGAAAAAGCCGCGCAAGCTGAAACGGCTGTACGACCGGCGGGGCGAGATGATGGAGCGCCTGACGCGCGAGTACTTCAAGCATAACCCGGACGCCACGATGATCCGCTGATCCGAACCGGAGCCGCGCCATGCCGTCCCCCACCCTGCTGAAGCATCTCGCGAAAAAGCACGGCACGCCGCTGTTCGTGGTGGACCACGCCGTGCTCCGGCGCAATTTCGCCGAGTTCCGCAAGGGCCTGCCGCGCATCCAGCCGTACTACGCGGTCAAGGCCAACCCGGACCCGGCCATCGTGCGGACCCTGTTCGAATGCGGAGCGAGCTTCGACGTGGCCTCCATGCCGGAGTTCCGGATCGTGTACGAGAACATCCGGAAGATGCCGCCAAAGCCGCGGCAGCACTGGATCTGGGATAAGATCATCTACGCCAATCCCATCAAGGATAACCACACGCTGCGACAGCTCAACCCCTACAAGCCGCTGGTGACCTACGACAACTCCGAAGAGATCCGCAAGGTCCGGAAATACGCGCCGCATGCCGGCCTGATGCTTCGGCTCAACGTCCCGAACACCGGCTCGGTGGTCGAGCTGTCATCCAAGTTCGGCGCCGCCGCCGGCGAGGCGGTGGACCTGATCGCGGCCGCGTTCAAGGCAGGGCTGGTCGTCGAGGGCGTGAGTTTCCACGTGGGCAGTCAGTGTACGAACTTCCAGAACTTCGTCCAAGCGCTCGCCATCGCGGACGGGGTAATGAAGGAAGCGTGGGCGCGGGGCTACAAGCAAGTGAAGATCCTCGACATCGGCGGCGGCTTCCCGGCTCCGTATGACCGGCATGTACGGCCGTTCCGTGAGCTGGCGCAGACGCTCAACGCCGAATTCGACCGGCTGTTCCCGCCGGATATGGAGATCCTCGCCGAGCCCGGGCGTTTCCTCGTCGCCACGGCGGCCACGCTGGTCGTCGAAATCATCGGCAAATCGCGGCGCGACGGAAAGCCGTGCTTCTACATCAACGACGGCGTATATGGCACGCTCTCGGGCGTCCTGTTCGATCACTGCCAGTATCACCTCAAGGCTTTCCGCCAAGGCCCCACGGAAATCTGCTCCGTGTTCGGCCCCACGTGCGACGCCCTCGACGTGGTTTCCGTCGCGGAAGACCTGCCCCCCAACCTTCGGCTCGGGGATCTGCTCTTCAGCCCCAACGTCGGCGCCTACACGACCGCCAGCGCCACGCATTTCAACGGCATGCCTCTCGCCAAAATCGTCGCCCTGAACCGTTGACCGGATGGAAACCGCGCCGCGTGGGGGCACGCGCCTGCGTCGCCGAAGCGGCGACTTCGGCGACGCGAAGGCGCGGCCTACATCGGCGAAACACCGGGGATGGGGGCAAGAGCACCCCCGGCGTGATTCGAACACGCGACCCACGGATTAGAAATCCGTTGCTCTGTCCTATCTGAGCTACGGGGGCACTTCCACAAACCCGGCATTACGATAAGAACGATGGGCGTTTATTTCAAGCCTGCAACGGCATGGCTTGCAGAGGGCTTTCATGGGTTTGAACCCAAAGCCGTAACCGGATGGGGTGGCCCGACCGCTCCGCGGGCGGGCTTCAGCCGTCGCGGCGGAGCGCGACGGCCACCTTTGAAACAAAGATTATTGCCGATGGACGCCGAGCCGATAGTGCCGCCACGGGGCCGCGGCGGCATTGGTGTCCGTGGCGGTGTACGGCCCCAAACCCGAGAGATTGGTTAAGCCGGGGATCTCGTTCCAATCCGGCGCGCGCAGGTCGTTGGTATTATACCAGATGCCGTATAGCCGCCCGCTAACAGCATCCCAGGTCAGGTTGAAGCCGTTGGACCCCGCCGGCAGGATCCCCTCCACAAAGAAGGTGCCCGAGGCATTGAGCGGATCCGTCCCGGCGATATATTCCTCGAGATTGTTCAACCCGCTGCCGCTTTCATCGAGGGCCGCATCGTTGGGATTCAAGGGCTGGAACCCGTAGTCGGATTCCCACTGGTCGTCCATGCCATCCCCGTCGCTGTCGGACAGGGCGGCCATCTGCAGCGAGTAGGCCAGGGTCTGTTCGTCGAATCGGAAAGTATACAGCCCAGCGGCAAGATTGGTGGCCACGATATTGATCCCCGGCGAGTCTGCCGTGCCGGAGACGGGTATCGCCTGCCCGCCCTGATTCAGGTCGCCCCAGTTCGTCGTCCAGAAATCATTGGCGACGAACTTGAATTCCACGAGGTTGGTCGCAGGCAGCGTCAGCACGGCCGCCCAGGTGTAATTGGTCACCTTCCGCATATTCCGGGAGCCTTCGTTCCAGTTGTTGAAGGTTCCGGCCACGGTCATGTTGCTGTAACTGGAACTGTAGGAAGAGGGTGCCGGGACTTCCGAGCCGCGATATGTTGCCTGGACGACCCGTTGGGCGCCCGTATCGGGGACCTTCACGGTCAGCCGGCGCAGCGCGGCCTCATAGCTCCACACCGCGCCGGAACTCGAGCGGATGTCCGCCGGGGCCACCCGGTCGGGAGAGGTTGCATCGAGCGTCACGCTTTCCACCGGCGGGACATCGTGGGCCACGACGTAGAAGTCTCGTGAGCCCGGATCGTAGGACCCCGTACGGGCCTCGAAAGTGAACGAGAACGAGAGCGTTCCCGTCTGGCTGGTCATCCTCGTGCCCGCATACTGCCCGGCCAGATAGTTGGTGGTGGCTCCGTCATCTTCGTACAGCGTGAATTCGCAGGAACTCGCGGGCCAGACATGGATATCCAGGTAGGATGGCAGGCTCTCATCCGTGTAATTCATCCAGGGCCCCATCGGCACGATGGATCCCTCCCGCACGAAAAGGGGCATGCTGGCGATGGAGGCGGGGACGTCGACCGTCTGCCCCCCGGCATGGCGTGTATCGAAAGTATAACTATACCACCAGGTGCCGGAGGGAAGATAGACCGCGCGCTGGCGCCCGCCATTCGTCCAGACAGGAGCTACCAGCAGAGAATCACCGACCATGAAGTCGTATTCGTTGAGTCCATTGGTGAGATACATATTCGGATCGTCGCGGAAATGGAAGGCCGGCGGCGTGTTCATGGGCACGCCATTCGTGGTCGAGCGGTGCGCCAGGGTATACAGGTAGGGCATCAACTCGTACCGGAACCGGATGTACTCGCGAATGATCTCGAAATACGGGCTGCTGAAGGCCCAGGGCGGGCGATCGGGTTCTTCAAAGGAATCCATGGAGTGTGCCCGCGCGAACGGCGTGAACACGCCCCACTGCACCCATCGCGTCATCATTTCATCCGTGGGATGCCCGATGAAGCCGCCGATGTCGTGGCCGAACATGGTCTGGCCGGAGATCATGACGCTGACGCCGAGCGGGATATTGTGCCGCAGGTGATCCCAACTGGCCATGTTATCGCCGCTCCAACCGCCGGCATACGCCTGTATGCCGGGCCAGCCCGCGCGGCTTAAGACAAAGGGCCGGTTGGTCGGGTAACGCTCCTTCAGTGCTTCATAGGTCAGGGAGGTCTGCCGCACGTTGAAGGTGTTCTTGTTCACCTGGTGCCACTTGCGGCTGTCGTTCGTCACCGCTCCGCCGCCGTAGCGTCCGTCGAGGTAGTACAGCACATCCAGGGGCATGTCGTTTTCATTCGGCTCGTTGAGGTCGTTCCAGATTCCCGCAAAGCTGTACTGGTGGAGGTAGTTGGTCATCTTGCTTTTCCACCAGGTGCGGGCATCCGCGATACTGAAATCGAGCCAGGAAATGGATCCCAGAAAATTGTCGCCGACGTAGGTCGAGAGGTTGTTGGCCTTGAGGAAATACAGGTTGGTATCGGCCTCGTTGTATATCGGGTCGCTGGTTTTCAGCAGCGGCTCGATGAGGGGGACCAGGCGGACGCCGAGGGCCTCGGCGTATTGTATCAATCCCGGCACATTCGTGTAACCCGCGTTAAAGGTCATCTGGTAGTTGCTGTCCTGCGTGCCGATGTCGAGATAGACCGCGTCCAGAGGAACCCCGTATTGTCGGAATTCATCCACCAGGGTGTGCACCTGGTGCTGGACCCAGTAAGAGTGGCGCGAATGGTGGTAGCCATACGCCCACCGGGGCATCTTGGCCGGGTATCCGGTCAATTCCGAATAACGGTCAAGAATGACGAACGGCGTGTGATCCGCCCCGCCGCCGAAGAAGTAGTAATCCATTTGGCCGTCGCCGGCTTCAAAGGAATAAGCGTCGGCCCACTCCGTGCCCATCCGGAACGTCGGGCGCGACGGATTGTTGAAAAAAACTCCATAGGCCCGCGCCGGGGTTCCATTGGACGCCGGGCGCAGGCCGTAGTAGAACGGCAGGGTCATGTAGATCGGGTTGCGGAACTCCTGCCACCCGTAGGTGTCCTGGTTCCAGCCCTGGATGTTGTGCCCGCGCCGGTTCACGGGCCCCGGATATTCGCCGAACCCCAGATAGGCCTCGTCGGAGGGCATCTCCATGACCGCCTTCAGCTTGAAGCCGTTCGGCAGGTTGCCCACCGACCAGGACCACCCGTAATCCACCAGATTATAGGAGCTGTCATCCATTGGCTGGTAGGCCTCGTCGTATTCTATCCGCCGCGCCCGCAGCAGGTCATAGCCGGAGGGATCCTTGAACTGGATGTTGAAGTACGGGGTCTTGTCCACCTCCACCCTCAACTGGGTGCTCGTGATGACGAACTGGGTGGAACCGTTGTCGCTGAAGTTCACTGAAAACGCCGGCCAGTTGGAGAACGCCTTGGCGATGCCGACCTCTTCCTTCTCCCACAGCGAGTCCCAGTGAAAACGCACCCGGACCACGTCCGGCGCGTACGGGGTCACCTCGACGACGCCGGTCGGGGACAGCGCGAACAGGAAGCTGCGGTTCCCGGACAGCGCATTGGTCAGCACCTGGACCGAAGATACCGACCCGTTGGTCTGCGGCGCTGCCCGCGCCTCGGGCCCGACCAGAAACGCACAGGCCATGGCCAACAACATTCCCCGGATGACCGGTGTCTTTGTCATGCCTTCAGCCCTGTCCAAGGATCCGTCTGTCTGCACGCCGGCGAGTTAGACGGCGCGTCACCACCGCGCCACGCCGTGGCGCGCTACACAGCGGCCTTGTAGGGCCGCCGCTTGCGGCGCGCCGGGTTTCGGCCTCCGACAAGCGAAGGCCCTACGAAAGACACAATACTCTTTTCCCACAATCCCGTCCAACCGCCCTGATCAGATCGGGCCGGCATTGAGGGCATCGAGAAGGGCGGTCATCTCGGACTCCGTCCCGATCGTGATGCGCAGGTACGCACCGATTTGCTTCCCGGGGAAATGCCGCACAAGAATGCGCTGTTCTCGCAGGGCCGCATGCCACTCCGCCGCCGGCCGGCGCGGGGGTTTGACCCAGAGGAAATTCGATTCCGACGGCCCGACGTCGAAGCCCCTCTCCCGCAGGGTGGCCGCCGTATGCTCGCGGCTCATCTGGATGCACTCGACGTTGCGCCGCATATGCTTTTGGTCCAGCACGGCGGCCAGCGCGATCTCTTGGGCGAGGCGGTCCACGTTGTAGGAATCCTTGATCTTGAACAGCGCGCCGATCAGCGGTTCGGCGCCGACCACGTAGCCCACGCGCAGTCCGGCCAGCGAGTAGGATTTAGAGAACGAACGCGCGACGAGGACGTTGTCGAATTCCAGGGCCAGGTCCATGAAGTGCTCGCGCGCGAAATCCACGTACGCCTCGTCGAGCACGACCACGCCGGGGAAGTGCGCGCAGAACTCCCGGACGGTTTCCCGCGGGTACTGCACACCGGTGGGCGCGTTCGGCGTGGTGAGGAAAAACAGCGAGGCCGCGTACTCCGCCGGCATGGCCCATGAGAAATCCGAATTCAGCGGGACAGGGCGGACGGCGAGTTCCTCGGCGGTCGCGAGAACGGGATAGAGGGAATACGAGGGCTCGAAATAACCGACCGAGCCGGTCCGTTCCACGAAGGCGCGGACGCAGAGCGCCAGCACCTCGTCCGAACCGTTGCCGACGAAGACCTGTTCCGGCCGGCGGCCATGCAGGCGGGCCAGTTCCACGCGCAGATCCATGCACAGCGGGTCGGGATACAGCCGGAGCCGGTCGAACGGGCGCTGGAGCACCTCCTGGATGGCGGCGGAGGGCGGATAGGGATTCTCGTTCGTGTTGAGCTTGATGAACCCGGGCTCCCGCGGTTGCTCGCCCGGAGCGTAGGCGTGCATTCGTTCCACGGCCTGGCGTACGAGGGACCGCTTCATGGATGGGCCGGGGCGGGTCCGCCCCCGTGGGATCCCGAGTGCTCACCGGAGGCCGGTGCGCCGCCGGGCACGGACAGCGTGCCGTTGAAGAACTCGATCACGTGGCCCCTCTCGATGAGCCAGCGCAGGGGGCTCAATACCATGGCGGCCTGGGGCGAATCGGGCGCCATACCCGGGCGCAGCTTTTCGACCAACTCATGCCGCGTGCAGCCCGGATGGCGGCGCAGGTAGTGCAACACTTCCGCGATGGACTTTACCGCGCGACGCGGCTCCAGCGGATTCGGCTGGATCGCGGTCGCAAACGTCTGGCCCCCGGCGGTCTTGAAGAGGTAAAGGTGCATGTGATGGAATGCGGGGCGCAGCGCGAGCATCACGGAATACGGATGGCGGTTCTCGCGAAGCCACGCCTCGCGAACCGCCCGGCGAAGCCCCGGGTCGGTCAGCTGCTGGGCCAGCTCGGCCGGCAAGATGAAACGGTGTCCGCTCGCGGAAAGCTTGGGCAGGTGCTGCTCCGCGAAAATCTTTTTGACCTCGGTTTCCGCCAGGGGAGGAAGATCCGGCTGATCCTTGAGCCGGAAAATCGTCCGGCGGGAAACCGATTGTTTCCACTTTTCGATCAAGTCGGGATCCCGCACGGTCTCGATACGAGCGCGGTATTCATCCAGGGTCATCTGCGAAAATCGCGTGCGCCATACTTCCTGGACCCGCGCATTGTAGCCGTGATAGTTGGGCGGCCCCAGCAGTTCCCCGCTCAATCGGCACCGGGCTACGCAGGTGAAATTCCCGGCCGGGGGCTCGGTCTGTTCCTGCTCCCGGACGAAGAATGTGTCGAGGTGCGCCGTCTCGGCATGTGCGGCCAGGCCCGCGGTATCCAGAAAAAGCAACTCGCACACACGGCACTGGCGAAGAAGCGGCCCGGCTTTATCGGCCGGCCCGTTACGCGTTTCGATTTTCACCAGGTGGCAGGCGGGTGTCTGCAGGAACCGTATGGCCAAGTCGGCCAGTGGATACGCCCGGCCGGAGGCGCGCAGATCGTGCGCCAGGCTGCCCAGGTGGCGGCGCTCGGGTATAAAGCTCACCAGCACCGGGGCCGACACCGGCTCCTCGCGCGGTTCGCGCGAGGGCGGCCGCCTGGACGGGAAAGGCCTCGCCGGCGGCTCATCCCGGCCGCGCGGTTTCGACGGGGCGCCTCGGCCGGGGC
>JAHJJH010000057.1 GCA_018823105.1 Verrucomicrobiota bacterium
CGCGACGTCGGCCCGGGAATCTTTGTCATCGGCATCTTCGGCGGCTCGAGCGCCAGCATCTTCTCCTGGCTTGGCCGGGAGGAACTGGTCCGCGCGCTGCGTGAACGTCTCCCGGAAATCGGCGACGACATCACGGTTCTGAATTGCGGCGGCGGAGGCTACAAGCAGCCCCAGCAGACGATCGCGCTGATGCTGTGCCTGCTCCTGGGGATTCGTTTCGACGTGATCGTCAACCTCGACGGATATAACGAGGTGGCCATGGGGGGCACCGATGCGTCGGCCGGCCACCATCCGCTGTTTCCCTCGCGGCAACACCTCATTCCCACCCTCTCCCTCGGCGCGGGCCTGCTGACGCCCGCGGCCATTGAATTAAGCGCCGAAGTCCTGCGGGAGCAACACCGGTGCGACGAGTTGGCGGCGCGGGCGCGCCGCCCGCTCTGGCGCCGCATCCGGTTGGCCCGGCTGGCTCTTGGCAGCCTGTACCGCGCCCATGCCGCGCGGGCCCGGTGGACCGAGAAAAAGCTCCAGGATCTTTCGCTTGGCCCCTCCGGATGGCGCGGGATCGTGTCGCTGCCTTTCGACCCCGCCTCGAAGTGGGAAGAGATCGCCGACCTCTGGGCCCGCTCCTCGGAGCTCATGGCCCAACTCGCCAAGTCCGCCGGCGCGGTGTATGTACATATCCTCCAACCCAACCAGTATGTGGAAAACAGCAAGCCGATCAGCGAGGACGAGCGACGGTACGCCTTCAAGCCGGGAAACGAATGGAGCCGCCACGCGCGCGAGGGCCATCCCTACCTGCAGCGGGCGGGCGCCGAACTGGCCCGGAAGGGCATCCATTTCCATGACTTGACCGGCATTTTTTCCACCCACACCGAGTCCTTGTACACAGACGACATGTGCCACTTCAATTATGAGGGCAACCGGATCGTCGCGAGAGCCGCGGCCGCGGCGATCGCGGACGCCTGGCGGGCTGAAAAGGGCCCGGAGCGCACGGCGCCATAGATCGGATCAGCGCCGGCCTTCGCGGAGATACCATTCCACCGTACGGCGCAAGCCCTCCTCAAAGCCGACCTGCGCCTTGAATCCGAACAACCGCTCGGCCCGGCTCGTGTCCAGGCCGCGCCGCGGCTGGCCGTCAGGCTTGCTGGAATCCCACTCGACGCGGCCCTCAAAGCCCACCAGTCGGTTGATCAGCACGATCAAGTCCTTGATGCGGATCTCCATGCCGCTGCCGATGTTGACCGGGTCGGCGCCGTCGTACTGCTCCGTGGCCAGCGCGACGGCGCGCGCGCAATCCTCCACGAACAGGAATTCGCGCGTGGCGCTTCCCGTCCCCCAGCACACCATGTGGTCCGCCCCCGCCCCTTTCGCCTCAAGGGCTTTACGGATCAACGCCGGGATCACGTGGGAGCTCTCGGGATTGAAATTGTCCCTCGGGCCGTAAAGGTTCACCGGCAACAGGAAAATGCTGTTGAACCCGTATTCCTGGCGATAGGCCTGCGACTGGACCAGCAGCATCTTCTTGGCCAGGCCGTACGGCGCGTTGGTTTCCTCGGGGTAGCCGTTCCACAGGTCGTCTTCCTTGAACGGCACGGGCGTGAATTTCGGGTAGGCGCAGACGGTGCCCAGCAACGTCATCTTCTCCACGCCGCGCCGGCGGCATTCCTCCACGAGCTGCACGCCCATGAGAATGTTGTCATAGAAGAACTTGCCCGGATGCTTGCGGTTGGCGCCGATGCCGCCGACGACCGCGGCCAGGTGGATCACGACCTGCGGGCGCAGGTCGTCCAGGCAGCGACGAATCTGGTCGCGGTCCCGGAGATCGTATTCCCCCTCCAGGGGCACGGACAGCTGTTGCGCTCCCCGTCGGAGGAGCTCCTCCACCAGATGGCTGCCGAGAAAGCCGGCGCCGCCCGTCACCATCACCCGCTTGTCGGTCCAGTACGTCATCATAATCCGGTTCCCTGCCCGGGCGTACGGCTCCAACGTCGCGGTCGAATACTACCTTAGGAGGGCGACGCCGTCATTCGATTTCGATCTCCCGGATCGCCGGAGAACGACCACTGCCTTCGTCGGGGAAGATCAGCCACAGATAGGAGAGCGACACCGGGCCCTTCTCAAGGGCCTCGGACAGGTCCCCCCAAGCCGAAGCATCCGAACTCCAGAGCGCGGAGAAGGTCGTGGAGGAGCCGTCGGCCCAATCCAGCGTGAGGCCGGACAGGTCCACGGGCTCGGCAAAACTCATGGCCAGCCACCAGCCGTTCGCGTCGGGCGCCGCCGCCCAGACCGTCTCCCGGTTCCCGTCCAGGAGGTTCCAGACATTATCCTCCGGTTCCACGCCGCCGCTGGACGCGATCTCCACGGGCCTTGGCGCAGAGCGGGCCGCCGCCTTCGCCTGGGCCGACTGCGCGGCCGGGATTTCAAGCAGGTAATAACGGCACGCGGTGTTTTCCATGTCGTCCCACGCCAGCTGAGATCCCGTGGCCGCCCACAGGTGAAGGTAATGCTGTTTTTTCCTCGCATTGTTCGGCTGGCCGGCGGCCCAACGGGAGTAACTCCAGTTCTCGCCGGTGACCCAGCGCCAGGTGCCTTCCTTGGCTTCGTCGGTCGCGCCCAGCCAGACTTCCCTGCCGGCCAACGCCGCGGCCCCGACCTGGTTCACCAGTTCCGTCCATTCGGCGGCGCTGGTGACCGTCGCGAGGTAGCCGCCCCGCTTGACGGCATCGGCTAGCGCCTCCTGCCAAGTGAACGATGATTGGATCAGGCGATAGGTATTCACGACAGGATCAGGAGGCGGCGGAGTTTCGGTTTTATCGATTTCCAGGAGGTAGTAGGGGAAAATGACATCTGCGACATCATCCCAGCCGTAAGCGCTTCCCGTGGCCGCCCACAGATGGCCGTAATGCTGCCGGCCCCCGCTGTTGTTCGGCTGACCGCTGGCCCAGCGGGCATACTTCCAGGTCTCACCCGTAACCCAGCGCCACGTGCCCTCTTTCCCCTCGTCCGTCGCGCCGATCCAGACCTCCTTGTTCAGCATGGCCGAGCCGACCTGCTTCAACAATTCGGTCCATTCGGCAGCGCTGGTGATCGTCGCGAGATAGCCGCCCCGCTTGACGGCATCGGCCACCGCCCCGTGCCACGTGAGCGAAGACTGGATCAGGCGATAGGTATTCACGACAGGATCAGGGTCCGGGAGCGGGGGCGGAGGCGGAGGCGGAGTTTGGGTTCCGTTGATTTCCAGCAGGTAATAGGGAAAAATGACGTTTTTAACATCATCCCAGCCGTACGTATTTCCCGTGGCCGCCCACAAATGGCCGTAATGTTGCCCCCCGTTATTGTTCGGCTGGCCCCCGGCCCAGCGGGTATAATTCCAAGTCTCGCCCGTGAGCCAGCGCCAATTCCCCTCCTGGCCTTCATCCGTGGCGCCGATCCAAACCTCCTTGTTGAGCATCGCCGTGCCGATCTGCTTGAGAATGTTGGACCATTCGTCGGGGCTGGTGATCGAGGCCAGGTAGCCGCCGCGTTTCACCGCGTCCTCCCGGGCCTGGGTCCAGTTGAGGGGGGACTGGATCAGCCGGTAGGTATTGGCCGGCGCGGGCGGATAATTCGGGTTCGGTGGCGCCGACCCGGTGCCCACGACCACGCCCACGCTGAGGGGATTCCCCCCCAGAGGGAAACAAACGGTCACGGTCGGGAGGCTCTTGGACCACGGCGCGCTCCAGGGAGGTATAACGGGCGGGAGCGCCCCCGCCGGGGTATACTTGCCGTCGCCGAAATCATACGTGGATTGATGAGCCCCTTCCGTGGTGGCTCCGGCATTCACGGCCACCCAGCGGCCGTTCTCATAATACAGGGCTGAGGCTGTAAAAGCGCTGGTGCCCATGGACTTGGGGTACCACCAGAATCGCGGGCACTTGTACTTCTTGTCCGTCATCCACCGGGGATAGCCGGAACGCTTGTCTATGCCCACCAGCGTACTGGTCGC
>JAHJJH010000058.1 GCA_018823105.1 Verrucomicrobiota bacterium
CGGATGGGAGCCCTATTTCTTAACGAGGGTGAGCCGGCCTCCGCCCAGGAGTTCTTCGAGAAAGCACTGGAGGCCAATCCGCGAGGTGCTTGTCGGGCGCGACAGGGATTGGCCCGTATCGCACTGGCCATGGATGATCCGACCCGCTCATTGATTCTGGCCGAGGAATCAATCCGCGTGGGCAACTACGCAGCCAAAACGATTGCTGCTTGGCCCATCCTGATTGCAGCTCGACGCAAGCTGGGCGGTTGGCAAATCAGTCAGAACCTCCTCGACGGGCTCGAAATGGCCCCGCCCAGCGTTCGGGCTCGTGCCGTCTTGGCCATTACACGAGAACTCCGCAACAGTGACATGCGCCAGTGGCGCGAGGTGGCGCTGCGGTGGTCAGGTCGCGAGGGACAGGAGTTCCCGATTGTCGAAGCGGAAATTCGAAAGATGGTCCTGGCCTCGGCCAAGGTCATGCCCGGTGACGCGACGGGCAAGCGGGAGTTGGCGGAGCAACTTCTGCAAACGCCAGGGTTGAGCCGCAACGAATGGTTGGCCGCCGCCAAGGAGGTTGTCAGGGCCGGCCTGTGGGAGGGGCGTACACCGGACCTGGACGGCCTCATTCGCTATGCCGACACCCAATATGGAGAGGACTCCGGTCCACGTGCCACGCATAGCCTTGCGCTCTCGTGCATGATGGCCAAACGCCACGACCTAGCCCGTCCTTTGCTTCAACGTAATATCACTCAACTTCCAGCCGGAAAAAGTATGTGGGGAAAATCCATTTGGGCTTTGGCCCGGATGGAAAGCTTCCTGGGCAATCATTCGGCGGCCGCCGGCCTCTATCGCCAATTCTTCGAAGCGGAATCCATTCCTGTGCGCTTTCGGCTTCAGGCTCAACTCCTCTGGGCCCAGGCCCTCATCACTGCTGGCCATCCCGACGCGCTGTTGGAAGCGCGCCCTCGAATAGAAGCGTTTATAGCGGAGGTAAAAGATTCCGACCTGCTGCTCGACTTTGCCCGGCAGATACCGGCGGCTTCCCCGGAGTTGAGTGACTGGAGAAACGCTTTGTTTGAACGGGGCGCCACGTGGGCCTTGCAGAAGTTTCAAGAAGCCAATCACCCGTCAGTTGCAGCGGATATCCTCTTTAAACTGACCCGGCGCCAAGTATACGACTTTGATAGAGCCGATGACGCAATCCTCTTCTGGGAATCTCTGTCCCAAGAAAAGAAGCAATGGCTGTGGGCAGTACGTACCAGTTTTTGGGCATATCTGGGCTGGGTGCTGGAAGCTTACCACCGCAAAGGGCATTCGCAGCAAGGGGATGCCTTTGCATATTCATGGCTTGATGACCCGGCTACCCCTCCAGAAGGCAGGGTTCAGGTTGGCATACCCTACGGTCGCTGGTTGATCGAAAGCGGTAGAACGGTCGAGGCCTTGGACCTGTTCACTCAATTGATTCAGGAGGCGCCAACTCACCCCTTATCTGCTCATGCATGGTACTGGAAAGCGCTTGAAGCCCATAAACGCGGCGAAAAAAAAGAACGCAATCGCTGTTGTGCTTGCTTGAGACAAGCACAAGGAGTGACTGTCGGGCTCTTAGGCGAATGGTCTCTGGATGCCAAGGCGCTGCTCCTGCTGGCCGACCTGCGGCTCGATCAAATAGACGCGCAAGCAGTCAACTACTTGACAGATTTTCTTCAAATGCTTCGGGACGAAATTCAGCGAGATATGGGGCGCTTGTCATGAATCACAAGATTCCATGCTCGGCTCTGTTGCTGCTCGTGCTCACACCGCTCACTGGTTGGAGCCCTTCTGGGACATGTGACTACAGCCTAGGTGTTCCTTATATGAATACGGTAACGCCAGGAGGCAATATTACTTGGCCCATGACGTTTACGCATCTGTGGGGCGATCCGGCTATTGGAACTTGGTCCCTCTCAAAGAGTGGGTGCCCGATGTTGACTTACTCCCCAGGCAATGGATCATTCTCGGTTAGTTCGGGCGGCTCTCAAATCAAAAATGTTTCAGTCGCTGTAGCCGTCACTACATGTGCTCGCGAACTCGCCGTCCTCACGGCTTCCTCAAGTGCATGTAACAAGTCCAAAACGAGCAGCGGAAAGATATGTGTCGTGCCTACAGGAGAAACGACTTTCTTTGTAACCCCATGGTTTATATATGATGGGGCGGATTTTCGCGTTAAGCTTGATCCGGCGACCGCTGATTTTTCTGATCGAGTTGTTGAGGAGGTACATGTAAATCCAACAGATGGTTGTCGATCTGGTCCGCTGCCATCGTTTGGAGCGGGAGTGGGGAGTTCTTGGACAATTCTGGCGGGTAATGAATATAATAATGTTGACAGAATTGGCTATGGGGGAAACTACCCGTATATTACCGCGCGATCCTACATCGTAACAAATAATCTAGCTCCCTGTCGTAATGATGAAACCCAGCAGATGCGGATATATTGCGATGCGGCGTACTATGTGTATGAGGAGCACCCATTGGCTTGGTGGGTTGATGATAACGGAGCCTTCTTCGTGGAGAGAGATGGTTTGACTGGGGGCCCGTATTGAAGATGGCATTGCACAGGCGATGCTATTTGGCTGTGAAATACGTTAAAGTGTTGCGTTGCACAACAGCCGTTTTTTTGTCCGTTGCGGTTGTCGCTGCGTTCGGTGACAGATCTGCCGTGGCAACCGGGTCGGAGTGGGTGCTCGAAGCCGAATCGCTGGCTGATGCGGCGCAAATGTTCAGCGTTCGGCATCAGGTGCTCACCACGTATGAAGACTCTGTTTTGCGTTTTCGTGGTGACTTGCAGGATGTTTCGTCGAGAGCCTATCGTGCATCTGACGTGCGGGGCGCCGCGAAATTCCAGCCTCTATACGTCAATCGCTTGTTGAAACTTACCCTTAAATATCACCTGGCTACAAACAACACAAGTGCCGAGGACATAACACAAGCGCTACGGCAGATTATTGAAGCTTATAATGCAGGAGAGAATCCTGGGAAATTCAGAGTAGAGCCGAAGCCGCCTGTGTGGCATATCATCCCTACAGAAGCTAGAGACGAGAAGGGCGAATGGCAAAAAGAAACACCGCTCCTCGACAGAGTAGTAGAAGCTCAATCGGGTCGTGCACACTTATACGATTATATTTTTTCCGTCATGAGGCCCGCCATCAGTAATACGCCTTTTGTAAAATTCGGGTTTAACAGGAATCCGATTGGATCAGAACCACCAGATATTGAGGTGGCGGGCGGAGCGCTATCTCTCCGGGACTTGCTGACCGATATATTCATAAGCAATTTCGATGGCATCTTCTGGCAGACGATGTGCGGGCCGACAGAACAACCCGGCAAGATGATGGGTTTGTACCTCAATTTGTATCAGATCGAGCCGAAAACCAACGCGCCCCGCCCAAGCCGGGCTATAGAGGCGTCGCATACTAAAGTGGAGAAGCCGCATACCTTGTCGCGGAAATCGCTTATTACGCCCAAGCAAGACGCTGCCGATCCGGTTCTGTTTCATGTGGACGTTACAGGGGAAAGGCCGCTGGCGGATGCCCTTGAAGGATTCATGCGTCTGCACCAGGTGCTGGTCACCTACGAGGATCCTCTGTATGAATTTGCCGGCGACCTGGATGACCAGACCATGATGCGAAAAGATCTGGCCAAGTATCCCCCCGGCCAGGCTCCGCGTGTTCTTCAGCCCAAACGCATGCAATTTCAGGCCCAGTACCTGCTGGACACGGGGAAAAAGGCGCCTGGCGACATTACGGCGGCGCTGGAGCAGCTCATTGAGCAGTACAATAACGGCCCCAGAATCGCGGAGTTCAAGTTGTCGGAGGGACCCGGTATCTGGCACGTTGTCCCCACCCGGGTTCGCGACAACTCCGGATCATGGAAAGCTGCGACTTCCATCCTGAACAACGTTGTTCATTTGACCGGCGGTGAAACCAACTACATGGAGTTCACCTCATCCTCGCTCCAAGAGGCTTGCCGGGACATTGGGATTCGACTCTGGGAGTTCACAGCGCTTCCACCCCAGATTGTCACGTTGCCCGAAGGCGACTTTACCTTGCGCGAGATGTTGGCCCGGCTGATCACGAGCAATTTCGTCAACGTGACGTGGTTCATGCTGTGTGATCCGACTCCCTACCCGAGGGGCGGCATAGCCTTCAATTATTTTCGGTTGCCTTCAGAGCCGTTGGATTTGTTTGTCCCCCACCTCTTGCAATTGAACGGGTCCAATTGGAAGGCGGAGGTCACGGATTGTCCCGTGCCGGTCGTGGTCGCGTTCTTGAGCGAGGGGCTGAAAGATATCCATGTATTTGCCGCGACGCTCGATGAGCTTAACCTGGAACTCGTTGGCCGCGTGAAGATCGCCATGGTTGATATGGTTGAGCAGTATGACGTAGCCTCGGAGTTTGGCGTCCGCACGATGCCCACGCTCCTGCTTTTCAAGGGTGGCGTGGTCCAGCAAGAGTTGCTCGGCATCGTGAGCAAAGCCGAGTTGATGAGCTGGATCGAATCCGCGCTGAAGTAAAAAAAAGGCGTCACTTTCTGCTGTCCTTGAGTGACTACCCTGCCGTTGGTGCGTCCGCTCCAGCCGGAATGGCTGGACTTCTTCGCGCACACCTGCTACAGGAAAGCGGTTTAACCGTTACAATGAGTTGGGGTTGGTTATGTCGCTTGAAATTATCCAGGACAAATGTACGGGCTGCGGGATATGCCTCAAGGCCTGCCCGTTCGGATCGCTGACGCTGGAGATGCGGGACAAGCTGGGGCTGCCACCCAGCAAGTTCAAGCGCGTCGTCCTGGTGGACGTGTCCTGCAACCTGTGCGGCGCGTGCCTGCCGACGTGCAAGTTCGACGCGATGAAACTCGACAAGCCCGAGGCGACCGCGCCGGCGTCCCCGACCGATGCGTTCAAGGGCATCTGGGTGTATATCGAGCAGCGCGGCGGGCATATCGAGGGCGTATCGTTCGAGCTGCTGGCCAAGGGCCGCGACTTGGCCGACCAGCGCAAGACCGAACTGGTGGGCGTCCTGCTGGGCCATGAAATGAAGGGCCAGGCGGACACGCTGTTCGCGTACGGTGCGGACAAGGTGATCCTGGTGGACCATCCCGTGCTCGCCGGCTTCGATTCGGACGCCTACGCGGACGTGTTCTCGACCCTCGTCAAGAAATACAAGCCGGAGGTCGTCCTCGCCGGCGGCACGAGCATCGGCCGCACGTTCATTCCGCGGGTGGCGATCCGCGTGAATACCGGGCTGACGGCGGACTGCACCGGGCTGGAGATTGACCCGAAGGAAAACCTGCTGCTCCAGACCCGCCCCGCATTCGGCGGGAACATCATGGCCACCATCATCTGCCCCAATCACCGGCCGCAGATGGCGACGGTGCGA
The DNA here is from genome assembly GCA_018823105.1 of Verrucomicrobiota bacterium. GTDB lineage: Bacteria > Verrucomicrobiota > Kiritimatiellia > CAIQIC01 > JAGNIJ01 > JAGNIJ01. Next base: position 5,394 of record JAHJJH010000058.1, read on the forward strand.
CACAAGGTCTTCAAGAAACGGGAGCCCGACGCGCAGCGGAAAGGAACGCTGATCGAAGAGGTAATGGACGTCAAGGCGGGCCGCTCGAAGGCGATCGAGGTCATCCGCGAGATGGCCAACGAGATCAACGTGGCCGAGGCGGACATCATCGTGTCCGGCGGCCGGGGGCTCGGCGGGCCGGACAATTTCAAACTGCTGTTCGATCTGGCGAAAGAGCTGGGCGCGGCCGTAGGCGCCAGCCGCGGCGCGGTGGACGCCGGCTGGATCTCGTCCTTCCACCAGGTCGGTCAGACGGGCAAGACGGTGTGCCCGAAGCTCTACATCGCCTGCGGAATTTCCGGCGCGATCCAGCACCTCGTGGGCATGAGTTCCTCGGACACCATCGTGGCGATCAACAAGGACCCGCACGCGCCGATCTTCGACGTGGCCGACTACGCCATCGTCGGCGATCTGACCGAGGTCGTGCCCGCGATGACCAAGGTGCTGAAAGGCGAGTGAATAGTGAATGGTGAATAGTGAATAGATACGGAACCCTGAACACTCCTGCCTGCCCGCCGTAGCCTTGGCGAAGGCGGGACACCCGACACCTTTATGAACATACAAATCGAAGACATCGGACCCTGCCGCAAGGCCGTACGCGTGGAAATTCCGGCGGAGCAGGTGAGCGCGGAATACGAGCGGATCCTTGGCGAGTTCATCCAGGGAGCAAAGATCCCTGGGTTCCGGCCTGGCCGTGCGCCGCGGGAAATTGTCAGCCGCCGCTTCGCCCAGGACATCCAGAAAGAGATTAAGGACCGCCTGGTGCCCACCGGGTACCGCGAGGCGGTCAAACAGCATAACCTGCATGTCGTCGAAGTCCTGTCGGTGGACGATGTCTCGTTCGTGGTCGGGGCGCCGATGAGCTTCAAGCTGACGCTGGATGTGTCCCCCGATTTCACGCTGCCGACCTACAAGGGTATCCCGCTTCAGAAAAAGAAACAGGAAGTCACGGACGAGGCGGTGCAGACCGTGATCCGCGATCTTCTTGAGCGGGGGGCGATCTGGGAAGAGGCCGCGGGCCGGCCGGTTCAGTCGGGCGACCTGGCGCAGGTGGACTACGAGGGGGTCTGCGAGGGCAAGCCGGTCGCCGACCTGGCCCCGAAGATGGAGATGCTGGCGAAAGGCGCCGACCAACTGGTGCCGGTCCAGGAGGAATCCATCATCCCGGGGTTGGGCCAGGCGCTGGTCGGGATGTCGGTCGGGGAGCGCAAGCAGGTGCCGGTCGATTTTCCCGCCGACTATCTCGAAAAGGCGCTCGCCGGCAAGAAGGCCGACTATTTCGTCACCGTGAAAGGTGTCCGCGAAAAGAAAGTGCCTGCGCTGGACGCGGAATTCGTGAAGAAGCTGGGCATGGAATCCGAAGACGCCCTCCGGGACCGGATCCGGAAGGACCTGGCCGCCGCGCAGGGACAGCAGGAGCACGCGCGGCTGCGCGGGGAGATCGTGAAGCATTTGCTGGAGAAGACCACGCTGGATCTTCCGGGCTCCGTGGTAGACCGCGAAACGCGGGACGCCGTGTACGACATTGTCAGCACTCACCGCGCCCGCGGGATTTCGCAGGAAGCCATCGAAGAACGGAAGGACGAGGTGTTCCAGACCGCCGCCCGGACCGCGCAGGAACGTGTCAAACTACGGTACATCCTCCACCGGATCGCGGAGGAAGAAAAGATCGAGGTCGCGGAGGAGGATCTGGCCGGACGCCTCGCGGAGCTCGCGCAGCGCTACCGGGCGACGCCGGAAGAGATCCGGGCGGAACTGGAAAAAAAGGAAGGCTTGGACGACGTCCGTTTCGAGGTCCGGCTGAACAAGGTGCTGGATTTTCTGCTGGCCCAGGCGCAGGTGAAAGAGGGATAGTAGCCATGGCATGTCGCTGGTAGGGCGCGCCGGCCCGGCGCGCCGCGGCGGCTTGAGCCAAGCCGCCCTACCAGGCACGCGGATAACCGATGGGAGGCGTTATGACCGAGCAAGCACAAGTTCTCATCCCGATGGTCGTGGAGCAGACGGGGCGCGGCGAACGCGCCTATGACATCTTCTCGCGACTGCTGAAGGACCGGATCATCTTTGTCGGCACGGCGATCGTCGACGAGATCAGCAACCTGCTGATCGCGCAGATGCTGTTCCTGCAGGGCGAGGACGCGGAGAAGGACATCAACCTCTATATCAACTCGCCCGGCGGTTCGGTGACGGCGGGCCTGGCGATTTACGACACCATGCAGTTCCTGAAATGCCCCGTCACCACCTACTGTGTCGGCCAGGCGGCCAGCATGGCGGCCGTGCTGCTGGCGGCGGGCACGCCGGGGCACCGATTCGCGCTGCCCAATGCGCGGATCATGATCCACCAGCCCTGGGGCGGCGTGCAGGGGCAGGCCGCGGACATCAGCATCCAGGCCAAGGAGATCCTGCGTCTGCGCGATCGCATTAACGAAATCATGGCCCGGCACACGGGCAAACCGCTGGAGTCCATCTCGCGCGACACGGACCGGGATTTCTACATGTCGGCCGAGGAGGCGAAGGCGTACGGGCTGGTGGACGAAGTGGTGGTCGGCAAGAAGGGCCAGGGGAAAGGCGCGTAGGTCATGCCTGCCAAGCCGGAATCCAAACGCTGTTCGTTTTGCGGCCGGCCGGCGACCGAGGTGCGCCAGCTCATCGCCGGACCGCAAGTCCATATCTGCGACCAGTGCGTCCAGTTGTGCCACTCCATGCTGCATGCCGAATCGGCACCGTCGTCGCGCAAGTCCTTGCGGAGCGGCCTCAAGGTGCCGCGCCCCCACGAGATCAAGGCCGCGCTGGACGAGTACGTGGTCGGCCAGGAATACGCCAAAAAGGTGCTCTCGGTGGCGGTGCACAACCACTACAAGCGCCTGAAGGACCTGCGCAAGGAATGGACCGCCCCGGAGCACGAGGACGTCGAGCTGGAAAAAAGCAACATCCTGCTCATCGGTCCGACGGGCTCCGGCAAGACCCTGCTGGCCCGCACGCTGGCCCGCCTGCTCGATGTGCCGTTCAGCATTTCCGACGCGACCACGCTGACCGAGGCCGGCTACGTGGGCGAGGACGTCGAAAACGTCCTGCTGCGCCTCATTCAGGCGGCGAACCAGGATATCGGCCGCGCCAGCATGGGCATCGTCTACATTGATGAAATAGACAAGATCGCCCGCCGGATGGAAAACGTCTCCATCACCCGCGACGTGTCTGGCGAGGGGGTGCAACAGGCGCTGCTCAAGATCCTCGAGGGCACGGTCGCCAATGTGCCCCCGCAGGGCGGGCGGAAGCACCCGCAGCAGGAATACATCAAGATCAACACCGAGCACATCCTCTTCATCTGCGGCGGGGCGTTCGTCGGCCTGGAGGAGATCGTCCGGCGCCGCGTGGGGAAGGGAGCGATCGGGTTCAGCGCGCCGGCGCCCGCCTCGGCGGGGCGCGGGGCGTTGCTTCAGCACGTGGAGCCCGAAGACCTCATCCGCTTTGGACTGATCCCGGAGTTCGTCGGCCGCCTGCCCGTCGTCTCCACGCTGCGTCCGCTTTCCGAAGACGACCTGGTCAGGATTCTCACCGAGCCGCGCAATGCCATGGTGCGCCAGTACAAGAAACTGATGGCGATGGAGGGCGTGGAACTGGCCTTCAACGACGCCGCCCTGCGGGAGTTGGCCCACCGGGCGAGCCAGCGGGGCATGGGCGCCCGCGGGCTGCGCGCCCTGCTGGAGCACGTGATGCTCGATGCCATGTATGAGGTGCCGCAGAAGGGCGGGGTCAAGCACTTGCGGATCACCCGGTCTTTCATAGCTTCACGGCTTTCCGTGGAGAAAGTCTCTAAACGAACCGTTCGCGCCGGGCCATCGAAGGAAGCGCGGACCGCTTGAAACGGGGAGCGGGTCCCCGGGACCGGGTCATGAAAGGAACAGCCGTTAGAAGCCGGGCGCTCCTCCTGCTGGTCACGCTGTGGATGATAAGCCAGGCCGTGACCGCCCGCGAGGTCACGATCACCCTCCTGCACACGACCGATGTGCACGGCCATCTTCAATCCACCCGTGACTATGAGGGCAACGAAAATGTCGGCGGCCTGCTGCGCTGCGCCACCCTGATCCAGGCGATCCGCGAACAGACGCCCACCGCCCTGCTCGTAGACTGCGGCGACCTGTGGATCGGAAGCCTGGAAAGTTTCGTGACGCGCGGCGCCGTGGTGCGTCGAGCGGTGGCCTGGCTGCGCTATGATGCCTGGGTGGTCGGGAATCATGATTTCGACTGGGGCCTGACGGCCTTCCAGCGGCTCCTCGAATCGGCCCCGGCCCCCGCGCTGGCGGCCAATATCTGCTCGCGGCCCGGGGCGCCCAATCCCGCGGCCGCCGTGCATCCTTATCTTATCCGTGAAGTGGAGGGCATCCGGGTCGCCCTCGTCGGGCTGACCACGCCGGGCATGCCCGGCTGGCTGTTGCCGGACTACCTCGGCCCGCTGGAGTTTGAAAAATCCATCCCCGCGCTCCGGCGGATCCTGCCGGAGATCCGCGAGGCCGGGGCGGAGGTCCGGGTGCTGCTGGTGCACCAGGGCGTCCGGCCCTTCAGCGATGACGAAGCGAATGAACTCGAGCGCATCGCCCGGGCCTTCCCGGAATTCGACATAATCCTCGGCGGTCACACCCACCAGGTCGTGCCGGGCATCCGGATCCGCGATGTCTGGTATGCCCAAGCGGGCTATTACGCCATCACGCTGGGCCGGGTGGATCTGGTGTATGATACCGTCCGCCAGTCGGTCGTGCGGGTGAACTCCGAGCTCCTGCCCGTCGGGAGCGAGGTCGAGCCGTCGGCCGAACTGCAGGCGGTGGTGCAGGCCGACCTGGACCGGGCCGATGCCCGGCGGAACAAGGTGATCGGACGCACGGCGCGCGATCTCGTGGCCTCGGTCAAGCCGCCCGGCCAGTCACCGGTCCAGCAGTTGCTGGCTCGCGCCATCGCCGCGGCGACGGGCGCGGAAATCGTGCTGCATGGCATCCTCGCGGAAGACACGATCCCCGCCGGACCGATCACCGGGGGCGATCTGTGGCGGTTGGTCCCCTACGAGAACCGGATCGGACTGCTGTCGCTGACCGCCGCCGAATTGAAGTCGGTGCTCGAAGAAAACGCGAAGCATCTTGGCACCCCGCCGTTCCAAGGCGTGTATGGATTGGCCTATGACTTGGACCCCGTCGCGGCGCCGGGCCGGCGGGTGCGGAATCTGACCCTGCCGGACGGCAGCAAGTTGCACGGCCGAAAACGGTACCGTGTGGCCGCCAACAGCTATGCCCTCGCCTCCGGCGGCCGTCGTTATCCTGCTTTACGGAAACTTCTCCGTCGGCCCAACACCCGTTTCGAACTCACGAATCTCGATACCCGCGAGCTCGTGCTCCGGTACCTGCGGAGGCATAGACCGCTGGATCTGGAGCCCGGCCGCGAAATCCACCTGCTGTCCCGCCCGCGCGTCGCGCCGGCCGCGAAGAAACCCGTGGAGGCGGACTTTCCATGAAAGGATCCTTCTCCATCGGGCGGGTCCTCGGGGTGGATATCCGGATTCACTGGACCTTTTTTCTGCTGGCGGCCTGGTTCGCCTGGTGGGGGCGGGAGGGCGAGGGCTGGCAGGCTTCCTTCTGGGCCCTGGCCCTGCTCGCGGGCCTGTTCGGCTGCGTGATCCTTCACGAACTGGGCCACAGCCTGGTCGCGATCCGGTTCGGCGCCCAGGTGCAAGCCATCACCCTCCTGCCGATCGGCGGCGTGGCCCTGATGAAAAAGATTCCGGAGCGGTCGCTGCACGAGTTCCTGGTCGCCATCGCCGGGCCTTCCGTGAACGTGGCGCTGTTCCTGGGCCTGGCCCTGCTGCGCGGGGGATTCCCGTCCTGGAGCGAGATCACCAGCCTGAGCCATGGATGGGCCGCGTGGCTGGATACGATCATGCGGGCCAACGTGGTCATGGCCGTTTTCAACCTGGTGCCGGCCTTTCCGATGGATGGCGGCCGCGTCCTGCGCAGCGTGCTGGGATGGCGGATGCCGCGCGAGCGGGCGACGCACTGGGCGGTGCTCATTGGCCAAGTCCTGGCCGTGGGCTTCATGGTCCTTGGATTCTACGTGAGCCCCGTGCTCGCGTTAATCGGCGTGTTCGTGTTTCTCGGCGCCGGCCGCGAAGAACAGATCACGCGCGTCCGCGCCGCGCTGCAGGACGTCCGCATCCGGGATGCCATGATGGTGGAAACCGTCGTGCTTCATCCCGACGAGCCCTTGAGCCGCTGCTTGGATCTCGCCGTCCACCGGAAGCAGGAGGATTTTGCGGTCGAAGCGAATGGCCGGCTGGTGGGGATCCTGGCGCGCGCGGACTGGGTGGCGGCCCTCCAGGCGCGCGGCGAGGCGACCCCGGTGGGCGAGGTGGCGCGGCGTCATTTCCTGGCCCTTCATCCCGACGCCCCGCTGACCCGCGTGTACGAGGAACTCGGCCGGATGCAACAGCCCCTTTTTCCCGTGATCGAAAACGGCCAGCTCGTCGGGTTGCTTACGGTGGCCGACGCGGAGCGTTTTCTGGCCCTGCGCGAAGTCCGTTTCCGTCCGCTCCGGCCGCGCACGGACCGGGCACGGTTCACCGTGGACCTGGGGTAACGCTGCGGCAGTAAACTCGCTTGGGGCAGCCGTCGCGACGGCCACCTGCAAAGCCCTTAGACGGTTGTTACGGGTGCATCATTTCGGTGGTTTCTCTTCCGTTTGGATCGAGTGTTCCAGCCACTCCAGCAAGGTCTCCCGCGTTGGGAAACGGTTTTCTAATTGCGCCTCGTAGGCCTTGCGATGCCAGTACCCGACCCGCGGGCCTTCGGGTATGCCTAGGGCGAGGATGTCGTCCCCGCGTATCCACGGCGGCGGCAGGACCGGTTCGTTCCGAAGGTCGTCCACGAACTTCAACAGGAACTCGTGATTGCTCAAATCGCTGTGGCTGGCGAGACAGTCCAGGCGGTGCAATTCCATCTCCAGGGGGAACGTCGCCGCCCCGGCCATCTGGCGCAGCTTGGACTTGCGCATCTGCCGGACGCTCATGAAACGCATGTGGTTGGCCACGCAATGCCGCACGGTCTCGACCAGGCGCGTCGGCATTTTCAAGCGCAGGAGAATCCGCTCGGCCAGCTCCGCCCCGACGCTGTCGTGCTCGTTGAACCGGATCCGGGTGGACCCGTCCTCTTCCTCGTTTAAGCGGGCCGTAGCGGGCTTGCCGACATCGTGAAGGAGGACGGCCCACGCCAGCTCCGGCGTGGCGTTTTCCATCAGGTCCAGCATCAGGACCGTGTGCGTAAAAACATCGCCTTCGGGATGAAACGCGGGCGGCTGTTCCTGTCCCACCATTCGCTCGATTTCCGGCAGGAGGACGGCCAGCAACCCCAGGTCGTGCAGCCGGACCAGACCCTGGCCCGCCCGGGGCGATTCGACCAGCAGGCGGGTGAGCTCCTGCTGGACGCGCTCCGCGCTGACGTCGGCCAGGAGCGGCGCGAGCCGGCGGACGGCGTCCGCCGTGGCCGGGTCCATGTCGAATTCGAGCACCGAGGCGAAACGGGCCGCTCGCAGGAGGCGCAGGTGGTCTTCCTGGAAGCGCGCCGCCGGATCGCCGATGGCCCGGATGATCCGGCGTTCGAGATCGGCTTGCCCGTCCACAAAATCCAGCACGCGATCCTCCTCCGGATCGTAGAACAGTCCATTGATGGTGAAGTCGCGGCGCCGGGCGTCCTCCTCAGCGTTGCCGAAGGCCACGCCCTCGGGATGCCGGCCGTCGTGGTAGGGCAGGTCGTGGCGGAACGTCGCGACTTCAAAAGCCATGTCGTCCCAAAGCACCTGGATCACGCCGAAGGCCTTGCCGATGTCCAGGGTGCGGGGGAACAGGGCCTGGATCTGTTCGGGCCGGGCGCTGGTGGCGATGTCCACGTCCTTGGCGGCGCGGCCCAGCAGCCTGTCGCGGACGCAGCCGCCGGCCCAGTAGGCGGCAAATCCGGCGGCGCGAAGGGACTGTACGATCTCGCGCGCCGTGTCCTGCAGACGGCTGGCGCCGGGCGGTTTCATGAATGCGCCGGCGGCGGCTTTATCCCCGCGTGGTGGTGGTGCCCGCGGCGGTGCCGTGCCGGGTCTCGGTCTGGATTTTGATCAGCCGGGTGGTGCCCAAGCGCTGCTCGCAGTAGCGCACGAATTCAGCGCGGTCCCGGGGCGAGATGAGAAGGGGCTCGGCCTTCTCGGAAATCTGAAGCCGGACCAGCGACTTCGCGGACGTCGCGAGGCAGTAGCTGGAAGACAAAAAAGCGGCGCCCTGCACGGCATCCACGGAATGGATGGCCTCGAAGGGGATCGGCATGGCGTATACCCAGCCCTCGATCAGGATGCCCTTGGGGCATGCGCGGTACATGCGCGGGGGATAGATCAGCGGCCGCAGATACAAGGCCAAGCTCCAGAAGGACTTGTCGAACACCGTGGGCGTGGAGATATCCCAGTCCACGTTCTTGAAGTTCAGCATGTAGCGGGCCATGCGGATGCGCGCCACCATGAACGTGATGACCAGCACCCCGAGGACCCACAGGACGATTTCAACGGGCGCCCCGCTGACGATGGCGGTGGCCGTGGGCGAAATCTGGGCCAGGGTGGCGAGGCGGTAGTAGGTGATCATCGAAAAGACCAGCGGCGAGAACAGGTGCGTAAAGGGCGTGGACATATAATCAATGCTCGCGCTGGCCGTCACCAGGTGTGCCAGGTAAATGCCGACGATGATCACGGCCCAGATAAACTCCTGCATGTCCTGCCAACCGCCCGTCTGTGTCTGCTGGGCCCGTTCCGCCTGGGCCAGGAGGGAAAGCTGCGGGGGTTCCGCGCTCTGCGTGTACTGCAGGTAGTAGGGCACCACAATGGACGTTATAACGAATACCAAGGCCAGCAGTTCCAACTCCCACGGCCACCCCGGCGGGCCCCATCGGGTCCTTTTCTTCACGTGAGTACCCTCATTGGCTTGAAAAACGCGTCAATCCACGCGCACTATAGAAACGGGCGCAGGAGAGCGCAAGAACGATGTTGGGGAAAAAGTTGTGAAAAAATGCCGTTCCCAGCTCCGGGGGCTTGATCTCCCTGCGCACCAACTTCCGCCCTGTTTTTCTCCTGCCAACCCGACAGAGGCCTTCACGGATGTGAAGGATGCTGTCAGGGAGTCGGCTCGCCGGCGGGCGCGACGTTCTTGAATCCCCGGCCGAATACCGTATCTTTAGCTTCAGTACTGGAGAATGCATGATGAACAAATCGCCTAAAGGATATGCCTTGGTGGGGTTGCTGCTCGTAGTGTTGGCGGGCTGCGAACCGCCCGGCCGTGAAAAATCGCCTCGCCCCGGCACCCTGCCGTCCGGCCCGGCCGCCTCCGTCTTTTCCATCCCTTCGCTGCAGCCGCTCGGGGAGCAGATCAATCTGGAATCGTTCAAGGGCAAGGTGGTGCTGCTCGATTTCTGGGCCACGTGGTGCCCGCCCTGCCGCTCCGAACTGCCCGCCCTGGGCCGGCTTTACGAGGACCTCAAGGATCAGGGGTTCGTGTTGGTCGGCATGACCGTGGACGACGAATCCGTCGAGCAGGTCGCCAGGGCGGCCGGCCGGTTTTCTCTACCCTATCCCGTGGGCCTCGCTGGCCCCGAGATCCAGGAGGCGTACGGAGGCATTCGAGCCGTGCCCACGAAGTTCCTCCTGGACCGCCAGGGCTCCGTCCGTCAGCGCTACCTCGGCGTGGTGCCCGACACACAGATTCGGGCGGACGTTTCGGCCCTGCTCGCGGAATCGAAGGCAGCCTCGACGCCGGCCCCCCAATGAACGGAAGCCCAGAATGATGCGTCTTGTCAACCGGCTCCGCGGGTGGATGCTCCTGGCGGTCTGCCTGGCCGGGCCGGGGCTGGCCGCCGAGAGCCCCTTTGCCGTCACGGCGCGCTTCGAAGACAGGGGAGGACAATCCTTCGTTCGTTTGAGCTTTTCCTGCCCTCCGGGCCACCACCTGTACGCCGACTCGATTCACGTGCAAGCCCGGCCCGCCGTCGAAATGATCCTCACCGATCCGCCCCGGCCTTCCCGGATCCTGGACAAGCACAGCGAGGAGGAGCGGGATGTCTTCGATCGCCCGCACGACCGGCTCTACAGGCTTCCCGGCCCGATGGACGCGCTGGAGATCGAGGTGAAATTCCAGGGTTGCGACCAGGCGGTCTGCTATTTTCCCGAAACGCGCGTGGTGACCGTCGCGGCCGCGGAAGCGGCGCCCGCCCCCGTCACGAAGCCCATGGCTGATGATGCGCCGCGGGCCACCGCGGACTGGCGGGCCGCGACCGAGCGGTTCACGGTGTCGGGAAAGGCCGCCGGGTATTTATCCAGGGATGCGTTCCTCGCATTTCTGGAGGCGGCCGAGGCCGGGGGCGCCGTGGAAGACCGGACGCTGGCCCGGTGGGAAAAACTCGGGTGGCTGGCGACCGTGTTGCTGATCCTCGTGGGCGGCGTCGCGCTGAACCTGACCCCTTGCGTGCTACCGCTCATTCCCGTCAACCTGGCCATCCTCGGCGCGGGCGCGCGGGCGGGTTCCCGCTGGCGCGGCTTCGCGCTTGGCGGCGTGTATGGGCTGGGCATGGCGCTGGCGTACGGATCGCTCGGCCTGATCGTTGTGCTGACCGGCGCGCGGTTCGGGAGCCTGAACGCCTCGCCCTGGTTCAATGCGGCCATCGCCGTCCTCTTCATCGTGCTCGCCCTGGCCATGTTCGATGTCATCGAGATTGACTTGAGCCGTTTCCAGGGCGGCGGGGGCCCGGTGCAGAAACGCGGCCGCTACGCCACCGCGTTGATCATGGGCGTCGTGGCCGCGCTGCTCGCGGGCGCGTGCGTCGCGCCGGTATTGATTTCCGTCCTGCTGCTCGCGGGCAGCCTGTACGGCCGCGGCGTGACCCTGGGATTGCTGCTGCCTTTCCTGCTGGGCCTCGGCATGGCGCTGCCCTGGCCGCTGGCCGGCGCGGGATTGTCCTTTTTGCCCAAGCCCGGCCGCTGGATGACGGTGGTCCGGAACATCTTCGGCGCGATCATCCTCCTGCTCGCGTTGTATTACGGCTTCATCGCTTATCGCCTCTTCCGGCCGGCCGCGCCGGCCGCGGTATCGGGGGAAAGCGTGGCGGATAACGTGCGGGCCTTGGATTCGGCGGAAGGGCTGGCCGCCGCGCTCGACGAGGCCGCGGACGCCGGGCGTCCCGTCTTCATCGATTTCTGGGCCACATGGTGCAAGAACTGCCATGCCATGGAGAAGACCACCTTCAAAGATCCGGATGTGGTATCCCGCCTGGCGCGTTATCTCGTGGTGAAAGTCCAGACCGAACAGCCCGGCGACGCGCCGGCCTCCGAAATCCTGGAACACTTCGGTTCCATCGGGCTGCCTACCTATATAGTCTTGAACCCGGCGGCTCCGGCGCGGTAGAGAGGGGGCAGCGCACCGGCGATCGGGCCGGAGCCTCGAAAGGAGAGCAGGTCATGCGGGGCAATCTTCGATCCATGTTCCGGCTCACGGATCTCGACACGGCCGCCGTCCGCGCGGGCGGGGGCCTGGAGCGCGAGAAAATCGAGTTCCAGAAGCTGAAGGCCGAAATCGAACGACTGCTGATGATCACCGAGGCGCTCTGGGACATCCTCGCCGAGAAGTTCGACTTGCCGGAAGAGGAACTGCTCAAGCGCATCCACGAGATTGACCGCAGCGACGGCAAGCTGGACGGCCGCGTGGCGCCCGAGCCGCCGTCGCTCTGCCCGAAGTGCAACCGCCCGCTGGAAAAAAAGCGCCCCTACTGCATGTACTGCGGGCAGCCCGTCGCGCGCGACCCCTTCGAGCGCTGACCGGTCGGCCGACTCACCCGGCCAGCCGGGCCAGCGCCTCGCGGCCTTTCATCCCGGGGGTGATCCCTTTCTCCCGTGCAAAGGCATTGGCTTCGCGGACTTCTCCGTTGAGTAGGTCCTCGATCGTCGCGATGGGCGCCCCGCCGGCGCCTTTCAGGCGGGCGGCCGGATAGCGGAACCGCTCCAGGGCCGCCACGTCGAACGCCCCGCAGGCGATCATGCCCTCCCGGGTGGCGGCCCAGACGAGATTGAAGGGGCCCAGCGGCGCCACGTAGCCGTCCGCCTGGCTGTTTTCGAGATGGATGATTTCCTGATGGATCATGCGCGCCTCCTGTTGAAATCGTTCTGCGCCACTGTACCTTATTTTTCCAATGATTGGAAAACGCGGCGATTCTTTTTTCCAATGATTGGAAAATCCGGTATAAGACCATGGTTGGTCGGAGACAAACAAGAGCGGGCGCCGGCGAGCAGCGCCCCTACATTCAAGGTGTAGGGGCTTCGCTTGCGAAGCCCGCCGGGTGACCCATGGATAATGGTTTTGCAGAGCGCCTGCGCGTGGTAACGGAGCGGATCGAGGCGGCGTGTGCGCGCGCCGGCCGAGACCGCGCCGGCGTACAACTCGTGGCGGTGTCCAAGACACACGGCCCCGACCGGATTCGCGAGGCGGCCGAATGCGGGCTGACCGTCTTCGGCGAGAGCAAGGTCCAGGAGGCGCAGGTCAAGATCCCCCAGTGCCCCGGGAACCTGTCGTGGCATTTCGTGGGCCACCTGCAGCGGAACAAGACCGCCGTGGCGGCCCAACTGTTCGACTGCATTCATTCGGTGGATTCCGCGCGGCTCCTGGAAACGGTGGACCGCGCCAGCGCGGAGGCGGGCAAGGTCATGCCCGTGCTGCTCGAGGTCAACGTCTCCGGCGAGCGGTCGAAGTACGGGATGCCCCCGGAGGAAGTCCCGGGCGTCCTGGCCCTGGCCAACGGGCTGGATCATGTCGAGGTCCGGGGCCTGATGACCATGCCGCCGTTCACCGAGGATCCGGCGGAGGCGCAGCCCTGGTTCCGTCAGCTCCGGGAGTGGCGCGACCGGTGGCGCGGGGAGACCGGTTTTGCGCTGGATGAATTGTCCATGGGCATGACCCACGACCTGGAGGTCGCCGTCGAGGAGGGCGCCACCTGGGTCCGCGTGGGCACGGCCCTTTTTGGGGAAAGGGAGCGCGCATGAACGCAACGAAGCCGGCGGTGAAAAGCGTGGTGTTTGTCGGCGCGGGCAACATGGCCGAGGCCCTGGTAAAGGGCGTAGTCGCCGGCGGAATCTGTCCCCGCAAAGCGGTATGCGTGACGGACGTGCGGCCCGAGCGGAGGGAGTACTTTGAGAAGCAGTTCGGCGTGCGCAGCCTCGCGTCCAACCGCGAGGCGGTCCGAGACGCCGACCTCGTCGTCCTCGCCGTCAAGCCGCAGGTCATGGGTGAGGTGCTGAAGGAACTGCGCGGATCGCTTCAGCCCAAGGCGTTGGTCATTACCATCGCCGCCGGCATTCCCACGAACCGCTTCGAGGAGGGGCTGGGGGAGGGGACGCGGGTCATCCGCGTCATGCCCAATACACCGGCGCTGGTTCAGGCCGGGGCGTCGGCCCTGTGCGGCGGGCGTTGGGTGACCGAAACCGACTGGCAAACGGCGGAAGCCCTGATGTCCGCCGTCGGCCTGGTCGCGCGCGTGCAGGAAAAGGACATGGACGCCGTGACCGCGGTCAGCGGCAGCGGGCCGGCCTATGTCTTTTTTCTCACGGAAATCCTGCTGGAGGCGGCGGAGCGTCTTCATCTGGAACCCGGGACGGCGCGCGACCTGGCCGTGGCGACCGTAGAGGGCGCCGCGCGCTTGATGAAGGAGACCGGTCTGCCGCCCGCGGAGTTGCGGGCGCGCGTTACGTCGAAGGGTGGCACCACCGAAGCCGCGTTGAATGTCCTCAAGGAAAAAGGAGTTTTTGAATCCTTCGTGGAGGCCGTGCTGGCGGCAAGCCGCCGTGCCGCGGAACTATCGAAAAACTGATGGAGAAAATATATGAGCCGTCAAAAAGAACAGTCCTACCGGATCACCGAAGAGCCCCGCCCCGATACCACCGGCCCGATTGTCTACGGGATCGGTGTGCTGCTCTGCCTGCTGGGCATCGCCTACGTGGGCGTTTTTCTCGCCAGCCGGACCAGCGGGTTCCGGGTGATGGTCGAGGAACGGCTGGAGCGGCGGCTGGGCCTGCCGGTGTCCCTGAAGAAGGTCGCGACCACGCCGGCCTTGAATCTGCGCCTGGAGGGTCTGGCTACGCGCGACAGCGACAAGAGCGGTCAGCCGGGATTGCGAGCGCGCGAGGTGTTGATCGGTTGGTCCTTCGCCGGCTGGATCCGCCCCGGGGGATCGGTTCTACGGAGCCTGACGGTGCAGGGCGGTTCTGTTGCCTTTGCGCCGGGCGCCACCGGCCGTTGGGAGCCGGCAACCCTCGAAGAGCTTGGCGCCCGGGTGGCGGAGTGGGGCGGGTTTCAGCTTCCCGATCTGCCGGTGGCTGCCCGGGAGGACGGGCAGGGGGAAAAGCCGGAAGCCTCGGAATCGCCGGGTGAGGAAAAAGCGGCGCGCTCGAACTGGTGGGAACACGCCACGCTGGATTTCGAGGACGGCCGGATGGTGTGGTGGGATGCAGACGGGCGGGAGCAGGCGGCGGCCGAGGGCTTGGGCCTCAAGGTGACTCCTGTGACACTGCCCAATCGCCGGATGACGCACGTATACTTGACATTGGACAAGGGCCGGGTGGGCGATCGCCAGGTGCACGATTTAATTTTTGAGCTTCTGAAGACAGCGGAACAGGACATCGTCCTGGGCCTTTCCGGTGACTGGCAGCGGGTCGGCGCGGCGGAGCCATCGGAGCCTGTCCAAAAAACCGAGCCGGAACCATCCGCTGCGCAAAGTTCGGACGAGACGCCCGAGCCGGACTGAAGATCAATGTGACCCGGCCGTGGATTCCGGATCAGGGGGCCGCGCTGCGCATGAAGAAGTTGGTGCGCTTTTCGATACCGAGGGTGGTCGCCGGCCCGTGACCGGGGTATACCCGCGTGGCGTCCGGCAGGATCTCCAGCCGCTGCAGGGACCGGGCCAGGGCGCGCGGATCGCCGCCCGGCAAATCCGTGCGCCCGACGGAACCCTGGAACAACGTATCCCCGGAAAATAGAACGCCCTCTTCGGGGAAGTAGAACGACACTCCGCCGGGGGAATGTCCCGGCGTGGCGATGACCCGGTAGCGGAAGGGCCCGTCCGTTCGCGTGTCGCCGTCGGCCACCACGCAGGGCGGGTCCGGAGGCGCGCCGGGGACCGGGTAATAGGGTGGCAGCTGGTTGGCCTCGGTGAACGCCCACTGCGCGTCGAGCGCGTGCATGACGACGGGCGCGGGGAAGACGCGGCACAGTTCGGCCAGCGCGCCGACATGGTCACTGTGGCCGTGGGTCAGCAAGTAGGCGGCCGTCCGCCGCCGGTACCGGCGGAGGGCGTCGAGAAGCAGGTCCGCGTCGGCGCCGGGATCCACCACCAGCGCCTCTTCGTCGGTCGGGTTGAACACGAGATAACTGTTCACCTCGAACGGGCCGACCACCACACATTCGATATTCATGCGGCGGAATATTCGCTAGGATGCCCGAAACGTCAAGCCGGGGCGGATGAATGAAATGGCTGGTCACCAGTACCTTGAAAGACGAAGCGGACTCACACTACGTACGCTGGCTCGCCGGGGCCGGGACCGCGGCGGAATGGATCCGGCCCGGAGAGCCCGCGCCGCGTTCGTGGACAACGTTGGACGCCTTGCTGCTGACCGGCGGCGGCGATGTGGACCCGGTGTTGTACGGCAGCGCCCCCGATCCGCACACAAACTTCGTGAACCGGGAGCGCGACGAATTAGAGATCGCGCTCGTCCGCTGTTTCCTCGACAACCGCAAGCCGGTGTTCGGCATTTGCCGCGGGATCCAGATCCTCAACGTGGCGCTGGGCGGCCGGCTGATCCAGCATCTGCCGGATTATCCGGCGACCCGCGGGGCCGAGGGCCATGCGCAGGTGGATGGCCGGGATATCAGCCATCCTGTTTCACTGATCGGGGGAAGCCGCCTGGCGGCGGCTCTCGGAACGGAGTTGGAAGTCAACAGCGCGCACCACCAGGCGCTCGATCCCGCCGCCGTGGGGGCGAGGCTCCGGGTGGTGGGCCGGTCGCCGGCCGGGATCATCGAGGCCGTGGAGGGCCACGCCCTCCCCGCGCTGGCCGTGCAGTGGCACCCGGAGCGTATGCCGCCCGAGCATCCCGCCTCCTGCCGGTTACTGCAGTGCTTTGCGGCGGTGGCGTCAGGAGAAGGCGATCGCTCTTGACCGCCTGCGCAATCGGGCTACGGTACTGTCCATGTCCTTTCTCGAACTGTTGGCGAAAAGAGAAAGTACGCGCCACTATGCCCCGACCCCCGTCCCGCGCGAGGCGCTCGAACGCTGTCTCGAGGCCGCACGGCTGGCGCCCTCGGCGTGCAATTCCCAGCCGTGGCGCTTTGTCGTCGTGGATACCGAGCCGCTGCGCGGCCGGCTGGCCCGGGCGGCCTTTTCCGGCCTGTACCACATGAACCGGTTTGCGGAAAAGGCGCCGGTCCTGGTCGTGGTGGTCACGGAGCGCTCCAAGTACGTCGCGCGGCTCGGTGGACAGTTCCGCGGGATGCAATACAGCCTCGTGGACATCGGGATCGCCGGCGAGCATCTTGCCCTGCAGGCGGCGGAAGAGGGGCTCGGCACCTGCTGGCTGGGTTGGTTCAACGAGAAGGCCGTCAAGCGGACGCTCGGTCTCCCGCGCGGCGCGCGCGTGGACATCCTCATCAGCCTGGGCTATCCCGCCGGGCCCGGGATCCGCGAGAAGCGGCGGAAGACGCTGGACGAGATCCGCGAGTACAGGAACGAGGCACAGTGAAACTCCGTTGGAACGGGCAAAAGGTGCTGGAACGCCTCCGCGTGGCGGGCTCCTCCATGGGACTGGTCCTGCGCGAGGCGGCGCAATCGTTCTCCGCCAACCGCGACATGGCGAACGCGGCGACGCTGGCCTATTACGGATTTCTCGCCCTGATGCCGCTGCTGCTGCTGGTGATCTACCTGCTGGGCCTGTTCCTGCAATCCTCCGAGGCCGTCCTGGCGAGCGTGGAGGACCTGGCTGTACGGCTCTTTCCCGCCTTCAACCGGGCGCTGCTGGAGGATCTCCTGGCCGTCGCCCGGCAGCGCGTCTGGGGCCTGGTCAGCGTGGCCATCCTCGTATGGTCGCTGATGCCGTTCGCCGGCGCGATCCGGGGCGCGGTACGCCGGATTTTCCGCGTCACGCGGCGCGCGTCGTTCCTGCGGACCAAGCTGCTCGACCTCGCGGCCGTCCTGGCCCTTCTCGTGCTCTTCGTCCTGATGGCCGGCGGCAAGGTGTACGCCTCGCTCGGGCCGGTGAAGATGATCGCGCGGGCCGGCGGAGCGCTGGCGTGGGCGCGCACGCTCGGGCCGCTCCTGCTGGCCATCGGGGTGCTGTCTTTCTTCTACCGCGTATTCGCACCGGGGAAAATCCGTCTTTCGCACCTGCTGGCCGGGGCGGTGGCCGCCGCCCTGCTGCTGGCCGTCATGCGCCCGGTCTTCGGCCTGGTGCTGAAATTCAATCCGAATTACGGCTACGCGTTCGGCTCGCTGAAGGCGATCTTCCTGTTGCTCGTCTGGGTGTACTACACCTTCGCCGTGATGCTCTTCGGCGCCGAGGTCATCGCCATGACCCAGCGGCACGATGCCCTGCTCCTCCGGCGTCTCTTTGCCGGGGGCGCCGAGGTGCGGACGTCCAGCGTCCTGCTCGGTCGCTTCCTGCGGACCGGTGCGGCGGACGAAGTGCTGTTCCGCGAAGGCGATCCGGGCGCGGAGATGTTCTATGTCCTCGGCGGCGCGGTCCGGCTGACGCGCGGCGGCCGGGAACTGCAGGTGATGCGGAAGGGCGACTACTTCGGCGAGATGTCCATGCTGCTGGGCGCGGCGCGCACGGCGACGGCCACCGTGGTCGAACCCGATACGCGGCTGGCGCTGATCGCGCAGAAAAATTTCGACGTCATCCTTGCCGAGAATCCCGGCATCGTGTTCGACCTGCTCCGGGAAATGGCCCGGCGTTTGGAACACACGAACCAAAGGATCGAGTCGGCCTGACCCCGGGCCGGTTTGCCGGGGCGGGGTCGCCCCGGCTCCACCCCATTCATTCCTGCTGTAGCCGCGATCGGTGATCGCGGCTTGTGAATCAATTACCGCGTGCCGGCGCCGGGTTCCGGGCGGCATCATACAGGGTGTGCGCTGGGGCATAGTCCGGGTCGAGACGTACTGCCTCGCCAAGTTCCTGCGTGGCCTCCTCGCTCCGGCCGGCCTCCAGGAGCGCGGCGCCCAGGTTGTAACGCAGGCCCGCATTCAACGGAGCCAGGGCCACGGCGCGGCGGTACGATTCGATCGCTTCGGCTCCACGTC
>JAHJJH010000002.1 GCA_018823105.1 Verrucomicrobiota bacterium
ACCACTGAATTACTCCCGCCCCAAAACTGCACTCCTACCTTACCAGATCAGGAGGGGTGTGCAAGCGCGATTTCACCGCCTTGGAATCCGCACCTTTCGACCTAAAAAAGGTCTGCGCCGACCTGACACCGAGGACCTGTTGAGGTACGTTATCCCGTCATGGATGTGCTGGCCCATGTACTGTATGGCGCGACGATGTGCAGCCGGACGGGCCTGGCTGGTGGACGAATGGGCGCCGGCCGGAAATGGTTCGCGGACCGGACGGTCTGGGCTGCCGCCCTGTTCGGCCTGCTGCCGGACGCCCTTTCGATGGGCCTGCCTTTCCTTCTTTTCTGGCGGGGCGGTATGCAGGGCCATTTTTTCCATGATTTCGGTGGCGAAGCCCTGGTCCACTATCGCTACGCGCACAGCCTGCTCGTGGCACTGACGGCGTCCGGTCTTCTGTACCTGTGGCGGAAGCCGCTCTTCCTCCCTTCGCTGGCGTGGCCCCTCCACTTGCTGATGGATGCCTTCACGCACGGCACCCCGGGCAAGTTTCACACCACGCTTCTCTATCCGCTCTCCCTGTGGAGCATGGACGGGCTCTCCTGGTGGCGGCACCCCTGGTTGGTCGCCGCCTACTGGCTCGCTCTCCCCACCCTCTGGCTTGTCCTGCACGTCTGGCGCCGCCATCCGGTGACCCGGGGCCTTTAGATTCCGGGTGGCCGCTTGATCCCGGCGGTGGTGGCGAAAGCGCCGGGCCTCGATTTCACAAGAGGGCGAATTACCCAAACTTTCGAAGCCGTTTACCGTTGACAGCCCCGCGGCCCTCTTCTAGAGTCCTTTTTCAGATCATGAGCAACCGCTTTTGCGGAGGTGACTCGTATGGGCAAAGCGCTTAAACCACTAGTAATCGTGCTTCTCCTGCTCGGCATCGTCTCTCTTGTCCTGGGGAGCCTCCTGTTCTCCAAGCGCGAGATCCTGAAGGGACGAACTCTGCGTCACGAGGAGGGCCTCGTCCAGATCGCGGCAAAGATTCACTACGAGCAGCTCAACGTGGCCGCGCTGAAGGACTACAACCTCCTCCAGCCCGAACTGGATCAGCTGACCGTCGCGGCCAACAACCTGTACGACGATCTGCAAAACACCAAGGCGGACCTGGCCGCCACGAAGCAGAAGTTGGCGGAGACGGAGCAGCTGCTGGCCGATACCCGCGCGGAACTCGAGGTCGCCCAGAACCAGATCGTCCAACTCAACGCCACCATCGAACAGAAGGACGCGGAGATCGCGCAGGCCAATGGCCGGATTGACCAGCTCGAACAGGACAAGGTGGGCCTCCAGACGCAGATTGACGATCTCACGACGCAGTTGGCGACGAAGGAAGACGAGAACCTCGAGCTGAAATCCACGGTGGCCACGCTGGAAGGGATCATTGATCGCGAACTTGGCACGGGCAAAGGCCCGGCCCAGCTCGCGGGCCTGACCGGCCGCGTCCTGGTCGTGAACCCGAACTGGAACTTCGTGGTGCTGGACATCGGGCAGACTGAGGGGCTCGTGCCCAACACGGAGCTGCACGTGCACCGCGCCGACCAACTGGTGGGTAAAGTCAGGGTCAGCAGCGTCGAGGAAAACACGGCCATCGCCGACATCGTAACGGACTGGGAACAAAAACCCGTGAAAGAGGGCGACGATGTCCTTATCTTCTAAACTGGCCGCATGGCTGGCCCTGATTTCCGCCATATGCTTTCTGGTCTTGATCGGACTGCAGGCGGCGGAGTTGAGCCATTACGCGGGCGACCCGTCCGTCTGGCCGTGACCTTTTCCGGTTCGCGGGACACGCCATGAAATATCTCGCCGGATTCCTTTGCGCCGTGCTGATGCTGCTGGCCGCCGGATGCGCCACGACGGACCGCGAGGATTCCGACCTGCCCTGGAATACGCCCCAACCCTGGGAAAGCGCGCCCACGATCCCGGGCCTGAACGATCGGTAGGGCGCGTTGGCTCAACGCGCCGGAAATCGGCGGCTTCGGCGAAGCCGCCCTACCCCTGCGGCCCGCGAGCGGGACGAAGTCAATCCTTGATCAGCGCCTCGGCGATCTGGATGGCGTTCTGGGCCGCGCCCTTCCAGATGTTGTCGCCGGAACACCAGAGAACGAGGCCGTTGTCGCAGCTCGGGTCCTTGCGGAGACGGCCGACGAGCACGTCGTAGACGCCCGAAGCGTCCTTCGGCATTGGATAGACCGCGTTTTTCGGGTCGTCCACCAGCTTCACGCCCGGCGCTTTCGCGAGCAGCTCGCGCGCCCGGGCCACGTCCAGCGGCTTCTCGAACTCGACATTGATCGCCATGCTATGACCATTGAACACCGGCACGCGCACGCAGGTATTGCCCACCCGGATCGAGGGATCACCCAGGATCTTGTGGGTTTCCTTCCGCATCTTGATTTCCTCGGTGCTCTCGCCCGAGTCGTCCTTGAACGAACCCACCGACGGCAGGACGTTGAAAGCGATCGGATGCGGGTACACCTCGCAGGGCAACGGTTGGCCGGCCACCCACGCCCGCACCTGCGCCTCCAACTCCCGGACGGCGGGGGCGCCGGTGCCGGACACCGCCTGGTAGGTGCTGGCCACGATCCGCTTGATCTTCACGGCGCGATGCAGCGGGGCCAGCGGCATAAGGGCAATGATCGTGCTGCAATTGGGATTCGCAATGAAGTTCGGATGTCCCTTCAGCGCCTCCGGATTGATCTCCGGGATCACCAGCGGCACCCGCGGGTCCATACGGAAATCATCGCCGTTGTCCACTACGATGCAGCCGCGCTTCGCGGCTTCCCAGCCCAGTAGATGGGAAGCGCCCTTGGCCCCCTCCGTGCCGGCGAAGAAGGCGAAGTTCATGCCCTCGAACGCCTCGGGCGATCCGACCTTCACCGGATACTCCACGCCATCAATTACTTCCACGCGCTCGCTACGCGCGAAGATGGTCAGGCGCTCAACGGGAAAATTCCGGAGCTTCAGCAATCGGACCATCTCGGTCCCGACCGCACCGATGCCCACTACGCATACGTTATATTTCTTCATGACCAGTCTCCAAGGTTTCGGTGTTCAGTGTTCGGTGTTCAGGCCCGAACACTGAAACCCGAACACCGAACACTAAATCCGTTCCGCCACCAGATCCCCTACTTCCGTCGTACTATACCCCATCTTCCCGGCGCCCAGGCCCTTGAGCTTGTGAGCGGTGACGTCCATGACGGCCTTTTCGACCGCATCCGCCGCGGCGGACTCGCCCAGCGTGTCCAGCATCATCGCCCCCGCGCAGATGGAGGCCAGGGGGTTGATAACATTCTTCCCCGTGTATTTGGGCGCGGAGCCGCCGATCGGCTCGAACATGCTCACGCCCTCCGGATTGATGTTGCCGCCGGCGGCGATGCCCATGCCGCCCTGCGTGATGGCCCCCAGGTCGGTGATGATGTCGCCGAACATGTTGCCCGTGACGATGACGTCGAACCACTCCGGGTTCTTGACCATCCACATGCAGGTCGCGTCCACGTGGTAGTATTCGCGCTTGATGTCGGGATACTCCTTCATGCCCATCTCGTGGAACGCGCGTTCCCAGAGATCGTACACGTACGTCAGGACATTCGTCTTGCCGCAAAGGGCCAGCGTGTTGTGCTCGCCCTTGCCGCGGGCCTTCTTCCCGTGCTTGCGGGCATACTCGAAGGCGTATTTCAGGCAGCGGTCCACCTGGAACCGCGTGTACACGCTGCTCTGAACCGCGACCTCGTGCGGGGTGCCTTTCATGGTGAAGCCGCCCGCGCCCGTGTAGAGGTCCCCCGTGTTTTCCCGCACCACGACGTAGTCAATGTGCTCCGGCCCCTTGCCGACGAGAGGACAGGCCACCCCGGGATACAGCTTGACCGGGCGCAGGTTGATGTACTGGTCGAGCTCGAAGCGAAGGCGCAGCAAAATGCCTTTTTCGAGGATGCCGGGCTTGACCTCCGAGTGGCCAATGGCGCCCAGGTAGATGGCGTCGAACTTGCGCATCTCGTCCGCGGCGCTGTCCGGAAGGGCCTCCCCCGTCCGTTTATAACGCTCCCCGCCGAAGTCGAAGTCCGTCGTATTCAGCTTGAACCCGAACTTGGCGGCGGCCGCGCGGAGCACCTTCAGGCCCTCCCGTACGACCTCCGGCCCCGTCCCGTCGCCCCCGATCACTGCGATGTTATAACTTTTCATCTCTATGCCTTTCCTGCCGAAAATGGGCCCTGGGGAACGGTTGATGGCTAATGGAAGATGGTTAGGGGTCCCGGCCCGTCCACCATTAACCATTCTCCATTATCCATTCGTAAAAAACGACCCCAACGGGATTGCTGCGGGCCGCGCCCGCGGCCCTTGCCCCTTCGGGGGCTGTCGCTCCGCGCCAGCCCTTCCACGCGGCTGCCCTCGCCGCGCGGAATCGAACCCTACGGGTTCTCATCCCTTTATGTTCTGGCCTGCCATGAGCAAGCCCCGATGGCCAAGCCCATCGGGGCGCGCCGAATGGCGACCCCAACGGGATTCGAACCCGTGTGTCCAGGATGAAAACCTGGTATCCTAGGCCTCTAGATGATGGGGTCGTCCGCCAACGCCAAACCCGCGGCCCCCGCCGCAGGACCACGGAAACCGGCCGTCAAACGCGGGGACTGTAGCACAAAGCGCGGCGCGGGCAACCTGCTTTTTTTGAATGCGCCGGGCTCCCGGTCGTCTAACGGGATGAAAACCGATGTATATTGATTCAGCCGCAGGAAAGCGGTATACGAGTTTAATGCGGACAGACCAACAAAGGAGAAAGACCATGAATCGCGCCATGAAGTGGATCAGGACCGGCAGCGTTGTGATAACGGCGTTGGTTTTGACGGGCGGTTGCGCGGCCTTCCGCGCCTCGACCACCGACGTCAATGTGGAGGAGCGCACCCATTTCGGGTCCACCTATGACTACACCGATATGCGGTTCCTCACCGAGGAGGTCGCGAGCGAACTGCTCGGCAGCCGGTTCCTCAACGATCAGCCCCAGCCGCCCATTATGATGATCGCCGGGGTGCAGAACCGGACGATGGACCATCGCGATCTCAAGGCGATGACGGACCGGGTCCGCACAATGGTCATCCAGTCGGGCAAGGCGCAGTTCGTGAACGAGGCCCGGCGCGAAGAACTATTGCGCGAGCAGGGGTATCAGGCCGCCCATGCCACGGCGGAGACGCAGGTGTCCGTCGGCCGCCAGCTCGGCGCGAAATATATGTTGAGCGGTTCGCTGATCGAGATGGAAGACCGCTCCAAGCGGCAGGTGCGCGTCTCGAAGCAGCAGCGCAACTACTACAAGCTGACCATCGAGATCACGGACCTGGAAAGCGGCCTGATTGCCTGGACCACGGAGAAGGAATTCGCCCGCCAAGCCAGCCTGCCGCTGATCGGCTGGTAAAGGAGATCTCATGGTCCGCCCGCGCGCCATCGCCCTCGTGAGGCTGTGCGCCCTGCTGGGCGTCGCGGGCCTGAGCGCAGGATGCGCCACCCCCGGCTTGGAGGCCGCCCGCCAGAATTACTACCTCGGGCGGACGGCCCAGGCCGACAAAATCCTGGAAAAAGCCAAGCCCCCGGAGAAGGACCAGGTCCTTTTCCTGATGGAGCGGGGCACGATCCGACAGGGCGCGGGGCATTACGAGGAGAGCGCCAAGGACTTCAACGAGGCCGCGGCGCGTCTCGAGGCGCTGCAAACGTACAGCGTGTCCAAAGGCGCGGCCAGTTGGGTGGTCAACGACGGCGTCCAGAACTTCCGGGGCGCGCCGTTTGAGCGGACCATGGTGCACGTCATGGCGGCCAAGGACTACCTGGCCCAGGGTGCCTGGGACGACGCCGGGGTCGAGGCCCGTCGCATCATCCGCTCGCTCGAGCCCGACTTTCGCGGCAAGTATCCCGAGGACGCCTACTCGCGGTACATGGCCGGCTTCTGCCTGGAAATGATTGACGACGATTCGAACGCCGGCGTCCAGTACCGGCGGGCGTCGGAACTGCTGGGCGGGCTGGCCGTGGATGACCAGACCGGGCGCCTCTATCCGCGCCCGCCTCCCGGGCCGGACGGGCAGCCCGGGCCGCCGCCGGCCGCGGTCACCGAGCGCTGGCCCAGGGAGTTGGTGGTTTTCGTGATGAGCGGCCGCGCGCCCCGGGCCGACACCCAGTGGCGCGAAAACTGGCAGCCGGAACCCGCCGCCTACGCCGAGATCTACGCCGGGGATCAGCTGCTGGGGCGCAGCTATAGCCTTGCCGATATCGCGGAACTGACCTTCCTCACGGAAAAGCTGCGGGCCGTCCAGCAAACGGCCAAGACCGTCGGCCGGGTCATCCTGAAAGAAGCGATCGCGCAATCCGTCGAGCACAACACCAAGAACGCCTTCTGGGGGGAGTTGGTCCGGTTCATCCTGATCGGCCTGCTGGAGCAGCCGGATATCCGGCGCTGGGAGACCCTGCCCCGCTGGATGCAGGTCGCCCGCGTTCAGGCCCCGTCGGATCTGACGGGGATCAAGGTGGTATTCAAGAACTCCTTCGGCCACACGCTGCGCACCATCGAGGTCTCCGAACCGCTAAGCCGCCGAAGAAACACCTACGTCACGTTCTGCCGGGATATTGTGCCGCGGTGATCCGGAAAATGCGGGGAACACGCAGTCCGAATATCGAAATCCTGTTGAGGCGTGCCCGGTTTGTTTGGTAGGGCGCTTTGTCCCAAAGCGCCGAAAAACGGCGGCTTCAGCGAAGCCGCCCTACCTACGTCATGAAAAAGGGGGCGTGCCCCTTTTTCCCGCTATTGCTCCAGCACGTGGCCATCCTGATCGCAGGTGGGGATTTCGCCGATCGGCATGATGGTGTAGGCTCCGCCCGCCGGGCATTCCGGGAACCCGCGCTGGAAATAGGGAAGCAATTGGGCCTCTTCCACGCCGTCCCCTTCCGCCGCAAAGTTCTCCATCGCCCACTGCTCCTTGGCCGAGTCAATCTGCCGCAAGTTGTCTATACACCGCACTCGCTGCGAGGCCTGCCGCGCTCGGAGCAATCCGGGGATCGCCAGTCCCGCCAGCAGGCCGATGAAGGTGACCACGATCATGATCTCGAGCAGGGTGAAACCCCGGCAAAGCCGCGTTCCCGGCCTGCACCGCTTGATGGATCGGATGATTTGTTTTTTCATGGCACCCACTGATAAAGTAGCAGGGTCCGTGCCATAATGCCAGCATGGGCGACGGTATTCTGTAGCCCGCCATGCCGTGACGCGCTCGCCGCACAGCCACAAGGTGTTTCACGATTCAAGCCGCGTGATATGACTTTTCCGTCGGACGTAGAGACGGAGCCAGGCCGGCTTCAACGAAGTCCGCTACAGCATCTGTAGCCGGGACCGGGGGTCCCGGCCTGCGATGAAGGCGGGCGTAGTGATGCGGGTAGGGAGCGCGACGGCCTCCTGTAGTGCTCTATGACGGTTGTCCAATTCATATAAGGGCGCGCGGCTTGCAACCCCCAGTTTTTTCAGGGAATCCAGGGGAAAAACGAAACGGCCCCAACGCAGGTCGGGGCCGTTTCCATGTGAACCCAACGGTTACAGGACGGCGTTATGTGTCCCGGCGTCGAAATTCGGGCACACGACCGCGGGGTCCGCGTTAACCGCATTGATCGTGTATGCGCCGCCCAGCGGGCACTCCGGAACCACATCACCCTTCATGTACACTTGAATATCGGCCGCGACCGGCACCGCGTCCGCGGCGGCCCCGGTTTCCAACGCCCACTGTTGCATGCCCGCATCAATCAGCCGGAGGTTGTTGATGCAGGTATTAGTCTGGGTCGTCTGCCGAGCCCGTACGAACGACGGGATCGCAATAGCAGCCAACAGACCAATGATCGCCACAACGATCATGATCTCCACCAGCGTAAAACCAGCGTTCCTTCTCATTGCCTTCTCCTTCATGTGATTCGCATTTCCCTTGAGGGCTACCACAGCCCTTCTAAGAGATTTTAAGCAATCGCTATGCCATGGAGTTCTCGACCGGCACGACAGATGCGGGTAAATAGACGAAAACACTAAGAAAAATGCCACAAAAGCAAAAAAAATTAACTGTGAGACCACTAAGCAAGCTACTCATACACAATGCCCGCCACGACACAACATATCATCTTGCTGTTAAAGATATTACACACTGCAAACATATGCAATACATGGCTTATTATATTATCAAAAGTGCGCCGCCGATTTGAGCAAATGCGAATACTTTTATACTCAAGCAGAGCAAGATGCTGCATTTATTTGGCTTTCTATTCCTTCGGCTCTGGCAGCTTTCGGTAAAGTGTGGCTAGGCTTATTTTTAATGCCTTGGCAGCCTTTGCCTTGTCCCCATCAACGTTCTTAAGCACCTGTTCAAGATACTCTTTTTCCTTGCTTCGCAAAAAGCCCTTCAGGGATTTACCCTTGAACATTTCGGCCCGGCTTCCAATACCTGCGGGCATCGGCGCACCGGATTCAACGGAGGCTACGATTTTCGCCGGCAGTACGTCCTTGGAAATCCGGCCCCTTTCTTGAGCAAAGGTCATGGCGTGACGCAGGGCGTTCTCCAGTTCCCGGACATTGCCCGGCCAGGAGTACTGCTCCATGATCAATTGCACGTCCGGATCCATCGGCGGGGGTTCCTGGTCGGGGCCCGCTTCCAGGCGGAGAAAATGGTAACAGAGCGGAAGTATGTCTTCCACCCGCTCCCGGAGCGGTTTGATCTCAATCGGAATGACGCTTAGCCGGTAGTACAGGTCTTCACGGAACTTGCCCTGCTCGATCAGGTTCTCGAGGTGATCGTTGGTGGCGGCCAGGACCCGGACATCTACGGCCACCGAGTCCGTCCCGCCCACCCTCCGGATCTGCTTGTCCTGGAGAACCCGAAGGAGCTTGCCCTGGATGCTGGGAGGCATGGCCCCGATTTCATCCAGAAAAATGGTGCCGCCATTGGCCGCCTCGAAAAGACCATCCTTGTTGACCGTGGCCCCGGTGAAGGCCCCCTTGACATGGCCGAACATCTCCGACTCCAGCAATGGTTCGGGCATGGCGGCGCAATTGATCGGCAGAAAGCGTTTATTCTTGCGACGGCTGTGGGCGTGAATGGCCTTGGCCACCAGTTCCTTTCCCGTCCCGCTCTCTCCCAGGATCAGCACCGTGGTGTCCGTCGGAGCCACCCGCTCAATCATTTCGCAGACCCGGCGCATGGCCGCGCTTTCGGCAATAATGTTCTCGAAGTGATACCGGGATTCGATCTGCGCCTTGAGCTGGACATTCTCCGCTATGGCCGCGCCGTATTCCAGCGCCCGCTGGACCGTCAACAGGAGTTCGTCCACTTTAAAGGGTTTGGTCACGTAATCGAAGGCTCCCTGCTTCATGCTCTCAACGGCCGTTTCCACGGAGCCGTAGGCCGTAATCATGATCACGGCCGTCTGGGGTCTTTCCTTACGAATCTGCTGAAGCAATTGCATACCGTCCACCGGGCTCATCCGGATATCCGAGATCATCAGGTCGAATTGCTCGTTGCGAATAATATCCTGGGCTTTCTCGCCCCCCATGACCGGAACGACCTCGTGTCCCTCGGCCTTCAGGAGCGTGCTCAAAACGCTCAAGATACTAGCCTCGTCATCCACCAAAAGAATTCGCGCCATGGCTATCCTCCAAAGGCGGGCTTCGCCCGCAACCGAATTGTAGCGGCGTTTCTGCTTGCCTCGCCGAAGCGGGCGAAACGCCGTTCTCGGCGGCCCCGCGTTCCGCGGGGAGCCGCCACTACAACATGCGACGCAAATGCGTCGCACTTCACGACGGAACAATCTAATCGACCCAATTAACTTTCAATAGAATACATCATTTTCGACTCAATGTTAAGAAAATGTTCTCATATTTTAAAATGTGGGGGCGATGGGAGACGGACAGACTGCTTCGGTTTGCGGCGGGCCGGGCCCACATTCTCCAGCATGCGGAATACCTGTAAGTTACATGGCGTGGGCTTCCGCCATCTTCGAACGAAGCGCAAAGGCGCTGGACTCGGTGTACCGCGATTCGCGGCGCGTGAGGCTTGCCCTCCTCCGTTACTAGTCAGTCAATAATTGAATGGACATGCGCACGTTGTAGGGCCGCCGCTTGCGGCGCGCCGCCCAACGGCCATTCGCAAGCGAAGGCCCTACAGATACGTCTTTTCTATTATGGAACGGCTTATATGTTGCCCTGGTCGCACGCCGTGCGGCCGTGCAGGTTTTCCATACTGCGGCACGATATGGCGCGGGCGCCGCCTGCCTTGCATGCGATCAGGAAAGTTCCGATATCGGCATACTGCCGTATCAGAAGCCGACGATCTCGTGCATCTTGAAGATGGGCATGAACATGCACACCACAACGCCACCGATGACTACGCCAAGGAAAACGATCAGCAGCGGCTCGATAAGGGACGTCAGTCCCGCGAGCGTGGTCTCCACTTCATCGTTATAAAACTCCGCGATTTTCTCGAGCATTTCGTCCACCCGGCCGGTCTTTTCCCCGGCGGAGAGCATGTGGATCAACAGCCGCGGGTAGACTTTGCTCTTTCGCAGGGCATCGGACAACGGCTCTCCCCTCTCGACGTTGGCCCGGGCATCGAGAAGAATTTTCGAGAGAACTTTATTGCCCGTGGCATGAGCCACGATTTCCATCGTTTGAAGGATCGGGACGCCGCTGCGCGTCAACTGCGCAAAGGTCGAAGCAAAGCGCGCCAGGGAGATTTTCCGTACCAGATCGCCCAGCAGCGGGAACTTGAGGCGGAAGGCATCCCAGAGGTAGGCCCCCTTCGCCGTCTTCTTAAACTGCCCGAAGGCGATCGCCAGCACGACGATGGCAGCCACGACGTATACTATGTTATCCCGCAGGCCGTTGCTTAAGTTCATCAGGAACTGCGTGGGTCCCGGGAGGGCCGCGCCGAAGTCGGCGTAGATGCTGGCAAAAACGGGGACGATCCAGATGATCAGGGAAGAGGTGATCAATAGCGCCACGATAAGCACGATCACCGGGTACATCATGGCCGATTTCACCTTGCGGCGCAACCGGATCCAGCCTTCCAGGAACGAGGCGATGCGGGAGGTGGTCTCGGCCAGCATGCCGCCACTCTCTCCGGCGCGGAGCATGCTGATATAAAGTTCGTCGAAAATATCCGGGTACTGGGACAGCGCTTCGGAGAACGAAGAGCCCCCCTCGATTCGCGACTTGACCCCCGAGATGACATGCTTGAATACCCGGTTGGTATTCTGCTCCTCGAGTGCCTCGAGGGTCTGAACCACCGGCAACCCCGCGGACAACATGGCTCCCAGTTGTCGGGTAAACGCGGGCAGCTCCTTCATCCTGATTTTGTACGCCCCCGGGATCTTTCGCTTTCGTATCAGCGGGGCGGGTGCGGCGGCCCCCAAAGGGCGAGTCCGACCCGCTGTCATGGCATTTGGCATCTTGCTGTTCTCCTCGCCGCCGGCATGCCAGCGCTTTGGGATTATCCGGCCGGCCTCATCTATCTGTCTCCGCTGGTGACCAGCATCGCTTCCTCGATGCTGGTGATACCTTCCCGGACACGCTGGAGGCCCGCCTCGCGGAGGGTCAGCATACCGGTTTTAACCGCCTGCTCGCGAATGGCCCCGGCGCTGGCTTCCTTCAACATGAGGGCCCGGATGGGATCATCCATCAGCAGGACTTCCATCAGCGCGGCGCGGCCCCGGTATCCCGTGTTGAAGCACTTGGGACAGCCCACCGCCTCGTACATTTTCACGTCGGCAAACTGCGCGGGATCGATATGGTTCAATCGCAGGATTTCCAGCGGAAGCTTCCGCTCCCTCTTGCACGCCGGGCAAAGCTTGCGATACAATCGCTGGGCCTGCGTCATGATCAGCGAGGAGGTCAGCAGGAAGGCTTCGATGCCCATGTAGAGCAACCGGGCCACGGCGCCGGCGGCGTCGTTGGTGTGCAGGGTGCTCAGCAGCAAGTGGCCGGTCAGCGCGGCCTGGACGGCGATGGCGGCCGTCTCCTGGTCGCGGATTTCGCCGACCATCACAATGTCCGGATCCTGCCGCAGGATGGAACGCAGGCCGGTGGCGAACGTCAGGCCGACTTCCGGGTGCGTCTGGACCTGGTTGATGCCGGCTAACTGGTACTCGACGGGATCCTCCACCGTGATGATGTTCACGTCCTGGGTGTTCAGCTCCTGCAGGGCGGAATACAGCGTGGTGGTCTTGCCGCTGCCGGTCGGCCCGGTCACCAGAATCATGCCGTGCGGCTGGCTGATGGAGTACCGCAGGTCTTCGTAGGCCTTCTTGTCCAACCCCAGGGACGCCAGGTTCGGCGCCAGGGCGGCCCGGTCCAGGATGCGCATGACGACCTTCTCGCCATGGACCGTCGGCAGAAGGCTGACGCGCACATCGGCCTCCTTGCCCACGGCGCGGATGCGAAAGCGTCCGTCCTGCGGGATGCGGCGCTCGGCGATATTGAGATTGGCCATGATTTTCACACGCGAAATGATCGCCGACTGGAGGGACTTGGGCGGACTCGGCGACTCGTACAAGGCGCCGTCAATGCGGTAACGCAATCGGATGCTTTTCTCCATCGGCTCGATATGAATATCGCTGGCATGCTTCCGGATGGCCTCGATCATCATCGAGTTCACGATCCTGATCACGGGCGCGTCCCCGGCGCTTTCCAGCATCTCCTCGAGGCTGATCTCCTCTTTTTCCTCGCGGCCGACTTCCACTTCGCTTTCACTCACATCGCG
Organism: Verrucomicrobiota bacterium; assembly: GCA_018823105.1. Taxonomy (GTDB): domain Bacteria; phylum Verrucomicrobiota; class Kiritimatiellia; order CAIQIC01; family JAGNIJ01; genus JAGNIJ01. Next base: position 12,783 of record JAHJJH010000002.1, read on the forward strand.
AATGATTTCTTCCAGGCCCTGGCCCGGCTGTTTCGTGAAGCGCTGGAGCAGATCGGTGACTTCCTTCTCGGCGGCCACGACCGGCACGATCTCCAGGCGCGTGTGTGTGTGGATTTCCTCAATGCCGACTACGTCGAAGGGGTCGGCCACGGCCAGGGTCAGCATGGTGCCCGTCCGCTCCAGCGGGAGCATCGCATGCCCGGCCAGCAGTTCCATGGGCAGCATCTGCAGGAGATCGAGGTTGGGGGTATAATGCGTAAGGGTGATGGGCGGCATCTTCAAATGCTCGGCCAGCGCCAGGGTCATGTCGAGGGCCGAGACCAAGTTCTTCTCCACCAGGAGCTTCTCCAGCCGGCGGCCGGTGGATTCGGCTTCGTGCCGCACCTCGCGCAAGGCTTCCTCAGGGATTTCCCGGCGCTTAAGCAGTATATCCAGGACCCGTTCCCCCAGGGTTCCTGTTTCCATGATCGCCATCCTTCCCGTTCGTTCACTCCCTATCCAAGCAAAAGCAGTGCCAATCCATACCAAATCCCTGCCGGCCGCGTCCTCCCCCCCTGCCGCCGGAAGGTATTGCGGAGATGACAAATGCTTTTTTATGTATTATATAGGAAAACATCCCGTCAAGGGAAGCCGGATGGACTCGAATAAAACAGAGCCGCAAAAAGCCGCCTCCGAAATGAGGGAAGCGATTCTCGCCTTCGAGCAAATCCTCGAGGCCCTCCCGGACGACCGGCTGGCCCTCGAAACCCTGTTCGAAGCTTACGAAGAGATCGGTGATCGCCAGAAAGCCCTGGACTACCTGCTGCGCCTGGCGCGGGTGGTCGCGGAGGAGGCCGACGCCGAGGCGGCTCCGAAGGTGATGGAAAAACTCCGGGCGCTGGGCGCAAAGAGCCCGGCGGCCGACGAGTTGACGGAACGGCTGGCCAAGCTGACCGCGCCGCGCGAGCCCCCAACCGCCACCGAGCCCGTCCGGCGCAAAACGGTGGATATTGCGCCCGAGCTGGCCCTGGCTTGGAACCTGGCCCAGGCCGGCGAGTTGTCCCAGGAAGACTACGCCAGCGTGGCGCATGATTTGAGCGAGAACTCCATGCGCACCGTCGTTGTGCCCGTTACCGTCCAGCACGTTCTTTATGACCGGGGCTTCAAACAGATCGAAAAGGTCCTGCAATTCATGGCCACCAACAGCGGGCTGCCCCTCATCCCCCTCGGACAGTTCGAGCTGCAGAAAGAGGCCTACTCGCTGCTGCCCCTGGATTTCATGACGCACCGGGCGGCGATGGTTTTTGAATTGATGGACTCCGACGCGCTGGTGGCCCTGCTGAACCCGTATGACACCGAGTTGCGCGAAGAGGTCAAGCGACTGACCCAGCGCAAATGCCACTTCTACCTGACCACGGCCCTGGCTTACGACGCCTGTCTGGAAAAAATCCGGAAGGCGATCGAAGCCGAAAGCATCGGCTGACCCGGATTTCTCACGCGGCCACACGCGACATCCGGGAAATTGGAAATCCAAAAGCGGGCTGACGCCCGCGGCCAAGTAACCGAGTCCCGCGTCCGCGGGAACGCGCGGCTTGCGTTGTAGCCGGCTTCGGTGAAGCCGGCGATCCGGGACCACCGGTCCCGGCTACAGCAGGGGTCTCTATTGTATAAGCAGTCTGTCGCCCATAACACGGTAAACGCCGGTTTTTTCTTATGGGAGCATTCGGATCTGCTGCGCGTTTTGAAATTCTCGCCCCGAATTTACGTCCCTGGGGCCGGGCGGCTCACCGGCCGTCGAGCACATCCCGGTGCTCGCGGAAATAGAGCCAGCCGGAAAGCAACGTGACCCCGGCCACGGCCAGCGACATGAAATAGGCCAGTCGGCCGAACAGCAGGTCAAAGCGATTCAAGGTGGCGGGCGCGGCCCAACCCAGGTAATCCTCGCGCACCGCCAATCCCAGCAGCAGAATCACAATCGCCACGATCTGCCAGACGGTCTTGTGCTTCCCCCATCGGCCCGCCGAAACCACGTGGCCGCGATGCGCGGCCAGGAGCCGCAGCCCCGTGACCAGGAACTCGCGCCCGATGATCGCGACGGCAATCCAGGCGGGCACCAAGCGCAGCTCCACGAAGCTCACGAAAGCGGCACAGACCAGGATCTTGTCGGTGAGAGGGTCCATCAACTGCCCGAACGCTGTAACGCCATACCGTCGCCGGGCCAGGTAGCCGTCGAAATAGTCGGTGACGGCCGCCGTGCTGAACACCAGGAGCGCCAGGGTCCGGGCGAACGGGAACTCCAGCGAAAGGAAAGCCATCATGATGGCGGCCAGCACGAGCCGACTCAACGTCAACAGGTTGGGCAGGTTCATCCCAGATTTTGCGTTCGCAAAATCTGCCCTCTGGGCGACCTCGACACAAGGGGCGTCGAGGTCGGGATGAACCCCGACGGGCGTCGGCCTCCGGCAAATTTTGCGTTTCGCCTTTTTTATGTTGTTTTTGCGGCGGCGCGCGCTCCACCAAAACCATATGCCAGTACAAGAAATTGAAACGCAACATTTGGGTTCATCGGGCCGGGCGGGACGTCGGCGTCCCCTCCGTGGCGCGCCGCGCCGCGCCATCCAGGTAGGCATCCGGCGGCTCGCGCAGGACGGGCAGCGCCGGGCGGGGGGACGCGTCCG
>JAHJJH010000059.1 GCA_018823105.1 Verrucomicrobiota bacterium
CTCGACCTGCTCGGGGTCGGAAAGGTCCCTCGACTCCGGAGTCCAGGATTCCGAATGATTGATGAACGCGCTCAGCCCCTTCCACCCGATGGCGGTAAAGTCGTAGGCCACACCCCCCATCCAGGCTTTCTCGCCGGCGACGTTGCAATCCTCTTCCATTAACGAGGTGTAGCCCGGATAGGAGGCCCACGCATTGTAGATATCCGCGCCCTTGTCCGTAATCGTACCGCCCGTCGTCAGGGTAAAGCCGTTCCAGGTCACGCCCCCACGAATCCCGCCCATGCCGGCCTGAAACTTGCCGGCGTACGCCGAGCCGACATCCTGCTGGTACAGCCCTTGAGCGGAAAGGGACCACGCGGGGCCGCCCGTGTCCGGCCCCTGGACATCCACTTGCGCGTACACGCTGTTCACCAGATTATGTGCATAGTATTCCCACGCCTGCACGATGAACCGTTCGGGCGCCCAGACCAGGCCGCCCATCGTCATCCCGTCATCCGTGCCGTCGAAGCCGGCGGCGTCGCTCAGGCTTTGGAACGAAGTGGCCGTCCACGTTTTGATCTTCTCGACCTGCGAAAAGGTCAAGGTCAGGTTGGTGAAAGATCTGTTCTCGAAGGTATAGGCCTCGAACGTCACCGGCGTCATTTTCGCGTCGAAAGAATTCAGCAGGGGCGTTTCGAGGATTTGCCGGTGGAGGGTGATCTGCGAAGCCCACCCGCTCCATCGCACATAGGCCTGCCCCAGCACGGCGTACCCCTTCTGGCCGGCCTGCAGCAGTCCGCCGCCGTCGTTTTCGTCCGAGCCCGCGAGCCGCTGGGAGGTGTACGGCGTCAGCCCGAAGCTCCAGCCATGCCAGGCGCCGCTTTCCCATTCCGCCCAGCCACCCAGCGCCAGGCTTAACTGCGTGTGCGGGGTGTCAAAATGACGGTGCAGATAATACAGGCGCGAATGAATCTTCAGCGTGGAGTTCGTGATGAAAGGGATGTTGAAAGAGGGCGGAAACTCCGCCGCGGCCGGCCGGGCGCACGTTGCGAGCCAAAGCGCCGCGATTATCCAAGGGGTGGCCGTAGGGCCGCGGGTTTTTCCGCCACGGCGGAGTCCACTGTGGGGCAAAAGAGGGTTATCTCCGTAGATGCGCGAGTAGACATGCCTAAACCCGGCCACTATCGCCTGATACACTCGCGTGAAGATCACCTCGAGGACGATGACCGGCCCTGCATGGAATATGGCGATCCGCTTCATTGTCTGTTCTGCGAGCGCCAGCGCGGAGGCCACTTTTCCGTGCCGCGAAAAACAGGTTGGCCTCAATCACCTTGCGGCTCCGCTAGGCTCACAGGCTAGGTCAAAGGAGTTGGCGGCGCGAGCCAAAAACGAGAAGGCGCCTCTGTCCCAAGAGGCCAACCCCCCTCCGCACTCTTGCCGGGTGGACTGACTCGAGTTGGCTCGCCGGTCTGAAGATCGACTACCCAGAGACTCCGCTCGTCTTCGTCGCCCAACCCTTCTGGACGCGCGGGGTCCTCGCGGGCACACGTGGTGACGAGGCGCCGGCCACGGGAATCGACTCCGAAGAGATAGTGGTGCGCGTCGGAATCCGTGAGGCGAACGATCTGCTTCCCTTCGATATCCGTGGCGTAGATCTCTTTGCGGTACCGCCCCTTGCCGTCGCTCTGTGTGCCCTTGTTCGACAGGAAGAGAATCGAGGCATCATCGGGAAGCGGATGGCGGAGCCATGTGGCGGCCCCCGATCCCGCGCCGATCGCCGCCGCGCCAACCAGAACACAGGCAAAACAGATACCGATATCGATGCGCCTCATGATTCCCGACCTCCGCCTGCGAAAGGAGAAAAATAAGTGCTCGCATCATTCGTGCCGCCCATGGGTAATCGCTCGGCTCCAATACGGGGCGTAAATAGGGTTTGTTCCAGATTGGTATACCAAGCCCCAATGGCGTTCGTTAACCCGCGCCCCAAGTTTGACAAAATAGAAATCGCTAATGTTCCATGCCTTGTATGACGGGTCAAGAACATGAATTATGGCAACAGTGCTGTGGGGTCGGGAGATGTCTTCTAACTCCAAGGCGACCCGGCTTGTGCTAAGGCCAGTGAAAGCGCCTGTCCACTGCGCTTGTAGATTCGTTCCGTTGTTTACGACATAAGTATACGAATTGGTCGTGCGGTAGTCGTCCCGGCGATAAAATCTTCAGACGACCCAGATGACAAAGGCCACGCAAGCAGCTGGGAGTAGAAAAAGACTTAATTGAGATGTCTTTTCAAAAGTCATCAGATTCCTGTTCCCAACATTATATTCTGCGTCATTGGCTTGGACAGCATGCGGAGAGTACGGAAAAAATGCTGTTGCAAGCAGTTATAAACTCTGCGGCTATTCCGGTTTGGCATGCGCGGGATGGATGCCTTTTCAGGCCCGGACGCGGCAACTGTCGATGATCTCGCCGGCTTTGGTGCGCAGGGCTTCGTCCTGCTGCACATGGTCGAGCAGGTTGTAGAACTGGTTCCACCCTTCGCGCTCGCGCAGGTACTGCTCGCGCAGGCCGTCCCGGGCAAAGGCCATGGCCCGGGCGAGGCGCGGATGGCCGGCCTTAACGAATTCCGTCCCATGGTTACGGTCGCCGGCCAGGAAGAACTCGGCGGCTTTCATGCAAAAGCGCATCATCACAACAGTTGTCGGAATGGGAGTGATGAAGCAACCGGTGAAGGGATTGACGATTTCCTTGACCGGGCCAAGGTCGTTGTTGTTCAGCACGCGTGCATATTCGGAAAAATAGATCGTGCGGATATAGTCACCCATCATGTTTCCGAAGGATGCCGCCCTGATCGCATCGCCGGCAAACGCCTCCTTGTCGTGCCGCATGATCAGGCCGTCTTCGTGCACATAGCGCAGCCTTTCACCTTCTTCCATCAGCACGGAAAGGAGGTAAGCCTGATCCTCGGCGCGCCCGATGAACGATGGCGAGAATGGGCGGTGCTTCTTCAGGCTGTCGATGCGGATGCCGTTCGTTCCGCCCGTCACATGGATGCGCTGGAGGCACTCGGTCTTTCCGTCGATGTCGCCTTTGCCGTATCGCGTCATCATCTCGCTCTCCGTCGAGATCGCCATCATGAGTTTGCTGGGAAAGATTCTTTCCTCGAAGGTGGCGGCGCCTTCGGGAGAGAAGACATCCGGCGTGAATACCCCCTTGTGAATATCCCGCTCGTTCACCAGCGCACCGGCGATCATGCCCAGTTCCACGGCATTCCCGTTCGCGTCGGTTCCGCGTGCCCCCCACAGCGGAGTCTTGAAATGTTCAAATGCCGACGCTCCCGTTTGCTCCACCAGTTCCCGCTGGGGAAACACCTGGTCGAGGTCGATCTTGAAAGTGGCCTTAACATTCGGGTCCTTTGCGACCTTCCACAGAGCTGAAATCGCCTTGAGAAAGCTGTAGTGCCGGCCGTACTCGCCATCGACGCCGAACACGTTCAACGCTCCGGGGTTTCCGCCGGCGGGCACCAATACGTCCTTGATCAGCCGGTCCGTTTCGGTCTCGGTGAAGACATAGACCTCAACGTTCTGGAAGCCGCCCGCGCTGCGGATTTCGGATTCGATATAGTCTTTGGCCAGACCGTGTAGTCCTTCGTGCGTAACGGAGGTCGACAGCACACACGCGATTTTTCCATCGCCCATGTTGCCGCGGGTGCGCTCGAACCCGGAGGCATCGTCGAGGCCGCGCAGCCCATAGAGGATTTCGTTGGCCTCCGGTTTCACGCCGATCTGGATCGGGTGGTCGTACCAATACTGTTGATCTTCACTGACCGCCCGCCGGATATGCGCCTTCAGCTCCTCGCTGTACGCCAGTTTGTCCAGCGTGGTGTCGGCGGCCGGAATCGTCAGCAGCACGTTCGAGGTAAACAGCAGTTCGCGGCCCGGAGCGGATAGTGGATCGGGGTTGAGTTCGACAATCCTGATCCGCCGCTTTTCACGCAGCGCCTGTACCCGCTCCGCGCGCGCCTCCGGCAGGCCCGCCCCCTCAGGAAAAAACACATTCCGAAGGGAGGTCTCATCCGCCGGGTTTTCCGCCAACTCTTTGAGGTGGTTGCTGAATTCCGGCGCTTTGGCGGCCTCCTCGATTTCCTTTTCGACCAACTCGAGACTGTTCAGGAAAAACTCCGCCGTCGCATCGGATCCCGCCGCCCTTTTCAGCCAAGCCGAGGCCTCCTTGTCGCCTGCGAGCACCAGCAGGAACGCCGCCGTGAGAGAGCGAGGATCCGGCGTGTCATGGTCGAACATGGCCCGTGCGTCGAAGAAAATTATCGGGCCTGAAAACAGCTTCTGCATGGCGGATTTAAAAGTGTTGCTCATGGCCAACGGATACATCCTGTTATTTTAATCATTGATCTTCGGTTCTTGGTGGCCTTTGCAAAACTCGAACAGGTGGCGACGTCGCGCGCATTTTCGGGTAGGCTCCAACGATTGAAATGAGGCGCCGCAAAACTTGCGAAGGGGGTTTTCCTGTAGCTTCAATGTCGTGCGTCGACATTCTATGGGTACGCTTCCTCCAACTTGTGCTTGAGCTGCGAGAGAAGGTCTTTGTCCCGTTTTGGCTCGATGGAATCAAGAACGGCCTTGAGCATGAGGGGATAGTTGTTATCTGGGGCCTTGTCTCCACAGGCGCAGAACATGCCGACCCCGCGCCACCCGCAGGTCCGTTGCTCCTTCCCGATTTCGTCCAGCAGGATCAGGAGGTTATGCTCCCAGTTGAAACAGCAGATCTCCAAGTGTTGAATCCTTGAATCCACTGTTCCGAAATCCTCGTTTATGTAATCATAGAACTCGTATTCATTGTCCCTCGGGCGCTTGACAAGGTGCCCCGCAAGTTCGTCCTTGCGCCCGCCATGGCCGCGAAGGAGGGTGGTAACGGCCTGGTGCTGGTGGACGCATTCAGCCGGCGTGTCTTCGGAATCCAGCCACGCCTCCAGTGCCCTGGCGTAGAGTTCTGCCTGCTCTTTCCGCCCGGGTCGCACTTCGCCGCATCCGAGTATCCCGACGTCTTTCGCGCCCTGGACGGCGCGCACAAGTTCATTCAGATTCGCATGGAGATCGCAGTGACAGAATTCGAGTTCGCAGATCAGCGGCATTCTTCTTTTTCCTCCTGTCGAGCGTCCCGAGCTCACCGGCGGCAATGGATCGCAGAGGGATGGCTGTTCGGCGCAGCGCTTTGTTTGCCGTTTATTTTTCTTTCAACCTTTCATCCAGCATTTCCGCCGAGTATTTGAAAACCTCTGTTGCGATGGTTGTGAGCCCCGGGGAACATTGGGCGGGCTCATATGTCCTTCCCTGCGCAATTTCTTGCCAGATAGGAGGAAGATTCTTGAACAGATGAACCATGCCGCCGTAAGGATCCGGAGCCAAATAATATACCTTTTGCACGCCAGCGGTAATAATTCGCGCCAGGCACATAGGGCAGGGCTCAAGCGAAGTTATTAAAACCAGTCCTTCGACTTTTGGGGTGTGTGCTTTGACTCTCTGTTCATAGCCGGTAAGCACGTCCATTTCCGCGTGTAGATCGCTTCGGAAATACGGGCTGAATATGTGATTGCGCCCTCGCTGAATGATTTCTCCGGTTATTTCATCGACGAGGCATGCGCCAATTCCGTAGTTCCCTTCTTTAGCGGCGGCCACGGCTTCCCGCAAAGCGACCAATGCCGCGTTGTCGTCCCTATACGTCGGATCAGGTTTGAATAATGCGATTCTTTTTTCTAATTCGTCCAGGGAAGTTGATGGATTTGTTGTATCTGCATGCAATGTCATTGCGCCAAAAATCAATAACGGCGCGAAAAAGCCAAAGATGAGAAATGCCGGAAAATATTTTCGAATCATGTTCATACTCCTTTATAAACAACGGACGCCAACGTTGAGGCAATGTTTTTCGCGCTCAGCGAAAAACGCAAGCCCGAAACGCCTTGTTGAGGCTCATTCTTGTTCTTCGCAAATCTCACCTTGAGAAGAAGGATGCCGCTAGCCACGGCAGAGACCAGAAACAGAGCCGGACAAACGAAAATGGCCAAGACAAAGAAAACGGGCTCGTCTCCGCCGGGACCCCGGAATCCCTCGCCAAACCAGGCGATGAACGGACCATAAAAGAGATTGTGCAGTATCACGCTAATCGGGATGCCCGCAGCCGACACGCCGGTCAATACGAACAGCGTCTTCCGTGTTCTGCTTTCTGCAAGTCTGGCGGTCGGCACTATGAGGACCAGGCCCAACAGGCCAAAGACAACAGCGAGTGAAGCAATAACAGAGAAATCAAGCCTTGTGACTCGGCCAATGGCTAGGGCAAGAACGGCAAAGATGAGCACGAGGATACACAGAGCGGCATTTCTTATCTGCGACCTCCTCTTCATAGGCGCCTTGTTGCCAGGATGTTACGCATGAGGCGCGAGGGATCCGCCGCGGGTTCCGAGTAGCCTCAATGCGCTGTTTGTGCGTTTTCGTTTGCTCCAACTACAACTGTTCGGAAGTGCGCTCTGGAGAAATCCAGGAAGCTCAGTCTCCACAGAGGTGGCGCATTGTATGGTTCCGCTGGACGCGGCTCGAGCCGGACAGCCCAATTCGTCATGCTCTGGAAGGAGATCGTCGGTTCGAACTCGGTCATTAACCATTTGAGTTTGAGTCCTGCGACTGCTTCGTTCAGTTCCTCTTGAGTCAATTTCTTCCGCTCAATCTGCTTTGCGTCGGCCAGGACCCGGGTTTGGATCGCCCGCCAGCGTGCGTGGTTGGGCGACGCGCAGCCGCCGATGAAATAAACGATGCCGTACCAGCACAGCATGACCATGGAGATCCTGACAATGAGCTTTCTCGTCTTCATGCCTCGCGCCCAACGCCGCCCTTGAGCCGCCGCGTTTACGCGGCACGCTCAAGGAGCTGGTTAGATCTTTTTTCTTTCTCCATCCAGACGGCGGGGTCCGCCTCCGGCCACGCCCGCACCGCAAGACCCGCCCTTATCCTGACCTGCCCCCATTGGCGGCACCAAGTTCTATGTTAGTTCTCCCCATTGTTCAATGCCAACCGGAAGGTGGAGGGGCGTAGCCCCGGAGACTTCCGGTTGGACCGCCGCCGGCGCCGGCGGTCGGTATTTCAGGCTGCTGTGTGGTCGGATCGCGTTGTACTCCTTCCGCCACCGATAGTATGTAACTACCGTGACCCCCAACTGCCGGCAGACGTCCGGAACGCTCTTGCCGCGGCCCGGTTCCACGTCCGCTTCCCGCAACTTGAGGATGATCTCCTCCGCCTTGTATCGCTTCGCTCCCATGTCCTGGTCTCCTTGCTCTGCCTGCCGGATATACTATCATCCCGGCCGGCACCGCTTTAGGGGGCCAGGTCATTTTTACAGGCCGCGTGCGGGTTGAACAATACAGTGCAGCAACTAGTTTGGGAGTTTACTGCCCTTCCTTTATAACGTGCTCCGGCAACTCTATGATTCGATTATGTTTCTGCCTGATCCGATCCATGCGCTCCCGAGCACGCTTCTGATATGGGCGCGGCAAATTGCCGGTCCACTTACTTCGCCCGAATCCTCTTGAGTGCCTCCGCCGCGGCCGTCCGCACATCCGCGCTCTTGTCCGTTGTCGCCTCCTTCAGCGCGGTGTAGCGGCTCGGTGATGATGCGACCATTTTTCACGGATAACAGGGTAACACTCGACCCTCCACCGAGACGGTGATGGCACCATTTCGGTGTAACCATGATTCCACCGCCCGACGCCACGCGGCATCTTGGGCACGA
>JAHJJH010000060.1 GCA_018823105.1 Verrucomicrobiota bacterium
CATCCGCGCAAGTATCTCGGCTTTCTGGGCACGCTCTTCCTGTTTGTCGCCCTCTCCGCCCTGTGCACCGTGATCCCCGGCTACGAGCCGCCGACGGGCTCGCTCTCCACCACGGTGGCACTCGCGCTGTGTGTGATGGTGGCCGTGCCGCTCTTCGGGATCGAAGAGCAGGGCGTGGGCGTCTACCTCAAGTCCTATGTGAAGCCGACGTTCATCATGCTGCCGTTCAACATCATCAGTGAACTTTCGCGCACGCTGGCCCTGGCCGTCCGCCTGTTCGGCAACATGATGAGCGGGGCGATGATCATCGGCATCCTGCTCACCATCACGCCTTTCATCTTTCCGATCGTCATGACGGCGCTCGGCCTGCTCACCGGCGTGGTGCAGGCCTACATCTTCTTCATCCTCGCCACGGTGTACATCGCGGCCGCGGTGCGCGTCCGCAAGCCTGTACCCGAAGCAGACCCCGGCCAGAATATTGACGAGCACACCATCGAACAACAAAGGAGATCCCATGGATAGCATGACCATCATCGCGGTGGCATCAATTGTCACCGCCGGCTTCACCACCGGCGTCGGCACGCTGGCCCCGGCGCTGGGCGAAGGGAAGGCCGTCTCCACGGCATTGGGTTCACTGGCCCAGCAGCCCGACGCCTCCGCCACCATCACCCGGACGCTGTTCGTCGGCCTGGCGATGATCGAGTCCACGGCCATCTACTGCTTCGTGGTCTCGATGATCCTCATCTTCGCCAATCCGTTCTGGAACCACGTCATCGCCCAAACTGCGGGAAAATAATCCATGCTCATCGATTGGTTCACCGTCGGCGCGCAGGTGCTCAACTTCCTCATCCTGGTGTGGTTGCTGAAGCGCTTCCTTTACAAACCCATCGTCCACGCCATCGACGCGCGGGAGAAACGGATCGCCAGGGAACTCGCGGACGCCGACGCGAAAAAGGCCGAAGCCCGAGAGGAGCGCGACGAGTTCCAGCACAAGAATGAGGAGTTTGACCAGCAGCGCGCCGCGCTCTTGGGCAAGGCCACGGACGAGGCAAAAGCCGAACGCCAGCGGCTCCTCGACGAAGCGCGCCGGGCGGCCGACGCCCTGCGCGCCAAACGCCAGGACGCGTTGCGCCGCGAACAACAGAACCTGAACGACGAAATCACCCGCCGAACCCGGGAGGAAGTGTTTGCCATCGCGCGAAAGACGCTGGCCGATCTCGCGGGGCCGACGCTGGAAGATCGCATGGCCGGGATATTCACGCGCCGCCTGCGAGAGTTGGACGGTGAGGCGAAGAAAAGTCTCGCCACGGCCCTGAAGACATCGTCCGCCCCGGCCCTCGTGCGCAGCGCCTTCGACCTGCCGTCGGATCTACGCGCGGCGATACAAAAGGCGCTCAACGAAACCTTCTCGGCGGATATCCAAGTCCGTTTCGAGACCGCGCCGGACGTGATCAGCGGCATCGAACTTTCCTCCAACGGACGGAAGGTTGCCTGGAGCATCGCGGATTATCTCGCGTCACTGGAAAAGAGCGTCGGCGAACTGCTCAAAGAGCAGTCCAAACCCCAAACGAAACCTGACGCCCAAGCCGGGCCGAAGCCCGGGTCCGAGGCTAAACCCGCCGCTTCCGATCAGGCCCCATGAGCAAATCGCCCGACATCCTGCAAGGCGTCTTCGACCGCGCATTCGCCGGTATCAGCCGGGGACGCGAAACCTTCGCGCCGCAACTGGCGCCGCGCGAGGTGGGCACGATCACCAGCATCTCCACCGGCATCGCCCGGGTCTCCGGCCTTCCCGGCGTGGGCTTTGAGGAGTTGGTAAAGTTTCCCGGCGGCGTCTTCGGCATCGCGTTCAACGTGGACGAGGACGAAATCGGCGTCGTGCTGCTTGGCGAATACTGGTATCTGCACGCCGGCGATGAAGTCGAGCGCACGGGCCGGGTCATGGACGTGGCCGTGGGCGACGGCTTGCTGGGACGCGTCATCGACCCGCTCGGCCGGCCCCTCGATGGCCACGGATCGGTGCCCGCCGGCGAGCGCCTGCCCATCGAACGCCCCGCCGCGTCCATCATGGACCGCGCGCCCGTCACCGTGCCGCTCCAGACCGGGCTGAAAGTCATTGACGCGCTCATTCCCATCGGGCGCGGCCAGCGCGAGTTGATCCTGGGGGACCGGCAGACGGGCAAGACCGCCATGGCGATCGACACCATCCTCAACCAGCAGGGCCAGGATGTCGTGTGCGTCTATTGTGCCATCGGCCAGCGCGCTTCCGCCGTGGCGAAGGCCCTGGCCGTCTTGCGGGAGAAGGGCGCGATGGATTACACCGTCGTGGTCGTGACCGAGGGCAACGACCCGCCCGGTCTCGCCTACATCGCTCCTTACGTCGCGACCAGCATCGCGGAGCATTTCATGGAGCGAGGCCGCGACGTGCTCATCGTTTACGATGATCTCACCCATCACGCCCGCGCCTATCGCGAGCTTTCCCTGTTGCTGCGCCGTCCGCCCGGGCGCGAGGCGTTCCCCGGCGACATTTTTTATATCCACTCGCGGCTGCTGGAGCGGGCCACGCACCTGCGCAAGGAACTCGGCGGCGGCTCGCTCACCGCCCTGCCCATCATCGAGACCGAAGCGCAGAACATTTCCGCCTACATTCCGACCAACCTGATTTCCATCACGGATGGGCAGATCTACCTCTCCCCGTCGCTGTTCGAATTGGGCGTGCTGCCCGCGGTGGATGTCGGCAAATCCGTTTCCCGCGTCGGCGGCAAGGCGCAACGGGCGGCCTACCGGGCGGTGGCGGGCGACCTCAAGCTCGGCTACGCGCAGTTCGAGGAGCTCGAGACCTTTGCCCGGTTCGGCGCCCGCCTGGATGAAGACACCCGCAAGATCATCGAGCACGGACGGCGCATCCGCGCCTGCCTCAAGCAGCCGGAATTCGCCCCGGTGTCCGTGCCCGCGCAAATCGCCGTGCTGCTGGCGGTGACCACGGGACTCTTCGACCCGGTACCGATGGACCAGATGAAGGACGCCGAGCAGGCCGTGCGCGAAGCGGCGGCGGAGATCCAGGCGAAGGTGTGCGCGCGCATCGAAACCGCCGCAAAATTGAACGACGAGGATCGCAAGGCGATCATCGAAATCGCGCGCCAGGCGCTCGCCCGCTTCCGGCCCGAGCCGGAACCCGGGGAGAAGTCATGAGCGAGACCACAGCGAGTCTGCGCCGAAAGATCGGCGGTGCCGGGGACCTCCAATCCGTCGTGCGCACGATGAAAACCCTGGCCGCCTCGAGTATCGGACAATACGAGCAATCGGTGAGCGCGTTGGGGGATTACTATCGCACGGTGGAGTTGGGGTTGGGCGTATGCTTCCGGGAAAGCGGGTCGGCGCCCTGGATGGCAAAAAGGACAAGACAAATTGATGCGGGTACGATGGGCGCGGTCGTGTTCGGTTCAGACCAGGGCCTGGTGGGCCAGTTTAATGATGTGGTGGCCGATTATGCCGTCAAGACACTCGCCGCCCTGCCCGGCAAACCCCAAGCCTGGGCCGTTGGGGAGCGCGTTCATGCGCGCCTGGCGGACGCGGGCCTGCCGCTGATGGGACTCTTCGCCGTGCCGAATTCCGTCAAGGCCATCACCCCGCTCGTCGGGCAGATTCTCGTGGAGAGCGAGACGCTCTGGGGCCATGGGGAGGTCGCCGAACTCCACCTCTTCTACAACCGCCCCGCGTCCGGGGCGGTGTATGAGCCTGTCCATCAGCGACTGCTGCCGCTGGACGATACATGGCGACTCGAGCTCGCCGAGCTTCCCTGGCCGACGGCGCCCTTGCCCGAGGTTCTGGCTGGCGGCGAAGAGACGGTGCGGGCACTCCTTCGCGAATATCTTTTCGTCTCGCTCTTCCGGGCGTGCGCCGAATCCCTCGCGAGCGAGAACGCGAGCCGCCTGGCGGCGATGCAACGCGCCGACAAGAATATCGACGAACTGCTGGAGAGCCTCACCGGGACATTCCACCGTCTGCGACAGAGCGGCATCGACGAGGAACTGTTCGACGTGATCTCCGGCTTCGAGGCGCTGGGCGGAGTGCGACCGGCGCCTGGCTGACAGTTTCGCCCCTGGTGGACTCGCTCTGGGTTGTCCCGCTCCCGCCGCACTGTTGGCTGTTTCCGGTCATCCGTGTCCTGGCGAGCGCCGCGCGGAACCGGGGGTAGGGTTACATCCCATAGTAAGGGACCGACCCATCGCGTATCCTTTTTTACCGGAAGAGAGGAAGCCTGGTGGTCGCAACGAATGTGGCCACGCAAAGTGCGGACATGGAGAGGCGTGTCGTATGTTGTGGACCATTGCGGTGATACTGACGGTTCTTTGGCTGCTGGGGCTGGTGAGCAGCTACACGATGGGCGGGTTTATTCACCTCCTGCTGGTGATTGCCATTGTCGTGGTCCTGGTCCGGATCATTCAGGGACGACGATTGATGTAAGAAAATGAATGTTAAGCAACCCGAATGGTCGCGTCGCTATCAGGCGGCATTGCGAAAACACCTGGAGCAAGGCCCAAGGTCAAGCTTGCGGCCGGCGCACAAACTGGAACGGCAGGCGGTCCGCCTGAGTTCCCGCGAGATGGAGGTGCTCCGGCAGATTGCCGAGGCCGCGCCCGCGGCCCTTGCCCTTTCCGCCTTCGCTCCAGGAGCTACGGCGGACAAGTCGGGGGCTGTCGCCACGCGCCAGCCCTTCCGCGCGGCTACCCTCGCCGCGCGGAATCGAACCCATGGATTCTCATCCCGTTGTCCGGAAACGATGAGCCCGGGGCCGCCGGCGGCGCCTGCCACCCCGGGTTCATGGCGCCCCCAACGGGATTCGAACCCATGTTACCAGCAGAACCTTTCTTTGCGCGTTTTTCTTAGGAAATCACACTCTGTCACCCGCCATTTATACCCCTGCATGATATAAGCCCCGATATAAGTTTTTGGCGCTCCGGTAATGGTGAAGGCCAACAAAGAAGGGAGCTTGTCATGGCTTCAATTCACCGATTGCCGAACAGCAAATACTGGTATGCACAGTTAACCATGCCAGACGGAAGGCGCACGTTTAGAACCACGCACACAACCAACCGGACTCAAGCGCGGAAGATAGCAGCGACGCTTGACGAAGCCAACCGGCTTGCGCGTGACCGGCGCTTGACCGAACAGAAGGCAAGGGCGCTGATTGCGGAAGTCTATGCGCTGGCCAATACGGACGCCCTGCAAAGTGACACAGTACACGCTTATGCAGACGCATGGCTCAAGCGCAAGGAACTTGAACTGGCCGGTTCAAGCTTGTTGGAATATCAAAAGACGGTTGAACACTTGGCCGCCAGTCTTGGCAAGCGCTATGAACAGCCAATGGACACCATATCCCGGCATGACGCGGCCCGCTTCCGTGATTCACTGGCCAAGCGCGTTTCCGGTTCCACGACCAACAAGAATCTGAAAATTGCCCGTGTGCTTTGGGGGGCAGCCCAACGGGACGGCATAACCCAAGACAACCCCTTTGCCAATACCGCGATTGTCAAAGCCAGCAAGGGCACCCGACGCCCCTTTACGCTGGACGAACTCAAAAGGATTCTGGAAGCCTGTAACCAAGAATGGCGGGGCATGGTGTTGCTTGGCCTGTATACCGGGCAGCGCATTGGCGATCTGGCCCGCCTGACATGGGCCAACGTGGACACGCTGAACCAAGAGATTCATTTGACCACGGGCAAGACAGGCCGGGCTATGAACATTCCGATTGCGGCACCGCTCATGCGATATATCGAAACGCTGACAGCCTCCGACCAGCCCGACGCCCCGCTTTTCCCGAACGTAGCCAATCAGCCTTCCAGCACCCTGTCGAGCGGGTTTAGAAGCGTTCTGGCTTCCGCTGGCCTTGTCGAGAACACGCCGAACCATGAGGGCACAGGCAAGGGGCGGGATTCCCGACGGGCAACGGGCGGCTTGTCGTTTCACTGCTTGCGGCATACGCACACAAGCCTTCTGAAAAATGCCGGGGTTGGTGAAGGCATTGCAATGGAACTTGTCGGGCATGACAGCCCGGCCATATCCCAACGCTACACGCACATTGAGGCGAGCGCCCTACGTGAAGCCGTCAGCAAGTTGCCGGACGTGACCGCCTAGACGCCGCAATTGATTTGTCTATCCTTTCCGCTGGACACACCTAAATCAGGCACCTAATTGCCCGCCTAATTGATTCGCGTTGTCTGCCGCCAATTACCGGGAAATCGCCGGTTTTTTACTGGCCTTTTCTATTACCAGGTTAACTGATTCATAATCATGTGATTATGAAGTAAAATAATGCCAAAACCGCGCAGATTTAGCTTGACATTTGCCCCTAAAAATGGTATACTTATAGTATACATACTCAGGGAAGGTTGTTTCCGGTGCGCAAACGAAAGGAACGGTTATGAGTGTTTCAGCATGTCTAGAGCGGTGGATACGAATTCCGGCGCGTGGCCTTGAATCAAGCAGCGGCCTAACACGCCCGTTTTTGTATGAGTTGATACGCGCTGGGGAAATAAAAAGCGCGTCACTTAAAAGAAAACCCGGCGCGCTTCGTGGCGTCCGCGTTATTTGGCTTCCAAGTCTCATGGCCTATATTGAGCGCTTCGCAGAGGGTGGGCGCAAGTCATGAACCCGCTATACGCCAGAGACTCCGGCCTGATCGAGGAAAAGAAGATAAGCCCAACGTTTCAAAGCTGTGTAGCTGTGGGCGACTCTTGGAAGGATAGGCCGTGGCTTGTTGATAAACTGAAAGCGTTTTTCCCCGACTTCGGAAGCATGCTTGTCATTCCGTTCCGGCACGAATCGGAGTGGGCGCAAAAGGGCGGCGCGGACGTGCTGATTACCCTGAATTCTTCCAAAACCGTTTTCGTGGACGTGAAGTTACGCACATATTCCTACGAGGACATTGGGCTGGAGTATATCAGCAACAGCAAGACCGGCGCCCCTGGCTGGATCGAGAAATCACTTCTGACTGATTATCTGGCCTATGCCTTTGCGCCTACTAAAACTCTGTACATGTTCCCATTCCTGCAACTGCAAAAGGCTTGGCTCCAGAACAAGGACAAATGGATTGAGCGCTATGGTTGCGTGGTGGGCAACACTTGCTCCGATGGTGGAACATACCAGTCGTTGCTATGCCCGGTGCCCGTGGAAGTCTTGAAGTTGGCCATAGGCGCTTCGCTGATAGCATGAGTCCGCTTTTTGTTACAGCACAGGAAAGAACGCAGAAGGCCGTACGATTTGAAATTCCTGCATACATTGAGGAACTCGAAGCCTTGCGGTTTCGTCCGAGAAGGATTACTTGGCATTCTGAAAAGACAGCCCATGCGCTTGAGTATATTCTTTCAGAGTTTCCGCCACCGCCACGCAGTCACCCCGAAAACCAGCGGGAAGCCCTAGAGGCCCTTATCTGCTCGCTATATGACGCTTGGCTCAACAAGCGACCCCTTGCCGTTCCATTGAACTGGGAAGCCTACGCAGAGCGAATCGTCCGATACACTGATAGCTTCTGGAATTACCGAACAATGAAGCGCGTCGTGGATTTAACGAAGCGGCTTGGTTACGTTCTCGTGGAGAAAGGATTCAAGAATCCCGAGACAGGGGAGGGCTACCTGACAAAGCTTTACTGCACACAAAAACTCATTGACCTGTTTCCCATGCAGTACAAGGCCGAGAACAAAGAAGTGCTACTTTTAAAGAACACAGACGGTAGACCCATGGATTATGAGGATAATTCATTTACCCGAAGCAAGCGGGCCTTTATCTGCCAGTGGAACCGTTACATAGAAGGTTTTGAAATCACGCTAGACGGTTCACCAATCAATCCGGCCCTGTACGCCGTACATTCGAGAGGTAAATGGAACCTGCATGGACGCTTCTATGGGGATTATCAAAACCTGCCTGAATCAGACCGGGAGCGTATACTTATTGACGGACAGCCCACTAGCGAGCCGGACTTTTCTGCTATGCACCTCTCCATGATTTACCAGCTAGAAGGCTTGGCGCAGCCAGAAGGCGATCATTATCTCTCTGTCTGCTTGGAACTCGGCATTCCTGAAAATCTACAGGACACCGTGAGGGCGGCGGTTAAACAACTCGTTAACACCTGCCTTAACGCAAAGACGCACGTAGCAGCAATTCAGAGCTTCTACAATGAGTTGAACCGGCTACGCTCGTCTATACTATGCCGTCCAGAAAAGAGACAGAGGGCGATTCAGATATGGGAGGCTATGCACAGCGCCGGGATTAACGCCCGCGAAATCCTTGAGGCCATACAGACAGTCCATGAACCTGTTTCGAATTGGCTTTGCTCTGACGCCGGAATCACACTCATGTTTTATGATTCGGAAATCATGCGAAGCATTCTTTCGGAGTTAATGAACAGACGCATTCCTGGACTCCCCGTGCATGACTCGATCAGAGTTCCAGCCAGTCACGAACTTGAAGTCGAAGCCATTATGCGAGATTCGAAGGACTGCTACTTACGGACGCTTAAAGCGTGACTTAACGCCCTTCGGGCGTGCTCGCCTCCGCTCGCAGGGTATCCCTCTCTTATCCGAACGGCCTCTCCCCCCCCCCCCC
>JAHJJH010000061.1 GCA_018823105.1 Verrucomicrobiota bacterium
GACCATGGTCAAGTTGAGCCTCATGCTCATGTTCCGCGCGACTGCGTCGCGCGGAATCGCGGCGCTGACTTCGTTTGCGGCACTGTTCCTCGGCGCGCGCGGCGCGCGCGGCTACGGCAACAGGCCGCTACGGGCGGGACGCCCGTGTCACCTTCGCGCAGGCCCTTCAGATTTCCTTCTCGTAAATCCGGTAGGTCTTGTACGGCCGGGCGCCGTACCGCTCCAGCGACCGGATGAAGACGCGCAGTTGCTCGCAGATCAGCGAACAGTCGCATTGCTCCAGATCCGGTTGCGCGCGAACCGTGCGCGCGTAGGTGTCCAGGATCATCGCGTCATGCAGCCGGCGATTCCGGTACGCGCGATCCACGCCGAGCAGAACGGTCTTGATTCGCTCCGGCGGCTGACGTTGCGCCGCGCGGTAGAGCCGGAGCATGTTCCACCAGGAAAGCCGGCCGGCGAAGCGGCGGATGAGCGGATTCAGGTCCGGAATGGTGATCGTGAAGGCGACGATCCGGGCGTCGTCCAGCACAATGCGCATCAGGTCGGCGCGCAGCAGGGGCTTCAGGTCGCGCAGCACGGCGTCGAATTGCCCGGGCGTGAAGGGGACATGGCCCCAGTTGCCCCGCCAGGCTTCGTTGAACAACCGCAGGATTTCGCCGGACCGGCGGATGACTTCGGCGGGGGTGGGCAAGCGCAGTTCCAGCCCGCTGCGGCCCATGATGTCCGCCGCTTCCGCCTGCATGGCTCCAAGATCAATGTCGAAACTGGTTATGCGCAGGGCATACCAGTCCACGGCCTTGCGAAACCCCTGCTCCACGACCAGTTCTTCATACAACGGGGGATTGTGTGTCAACAGGATCGCCGGCAGCGAATCGAATCCGTCCACCAGCAGGCCGATGTCATCATAGATGGAAAAACTCATCGGGCCGACGAGGCGGTGCTTGCCTCTCGCGCGCGCCCAGTCGGCGGCGGCCCGAAAAAGCGCGGCGGCGACCTCCGGATCGCGCTCGCATTCAAAGAACCCGAAGAAACCGGTGTCCGCGTCGTGGAATTCCTCGTACCGGCGACTGACCTGCGCGGAGATCCGGCCGACCGGCTTCCCCGCGCGGCGCGCGAGGAAGCACTGCGCCTCCCCGAAGTCGAAGAATGGACCGCGGCGCGGATCGAGAAACTCGCGCTGCCGGACCACCAGGGGCGCCACCCAGCAGGGATCCGCGCCCTGCACCTGCCAGGGGAAACGGATGAATTCCTCGCGTTCGCGGGCGGAGCGAACGGGCACAATATCCACGGGCAGGGCGGGCATGGTTTAGAACCTGTCGTCTAATTAAGTTTCCGCCCGGTCGGGTGACCGGGCCTACAGTATCCATCAGGCAACGGTCGGTGTTGTAGGCCGCGTGCCCTCACGCGGCGCGATGTTGAGAGGGATTCTATTCATCCAGCGCACGCCCGCCAAAATGCAGGTTGGCCTTGTATCCCTTCTTCAGCAGGCGATCCGGATTGGGCACGGTGAGTTCGATCTCGAAATAGGAAGGCTCGGGCAGCCAGTGAGGGAACGGCGCCCAGGCAATGCGGCTGATGGCTCCCTCAAGCGTGCGGCCGGGCGCCGTCAGCAGCGTGATGTCCGCCCGATCCCCCTTGGACAGCTTGACCACGTCCAGCTCGTGGACGTGCGCGCGGATGATCATCGGATCCAGAACGCCCAGCATCATCGCGGGGGCTTCCGCCGGCACCTCCGCGCCGGGCCGGGAATCGCCCGACACCCAGACGACGGTGCCGGCGATCGGAGCGGTCAGCGCCACCGTTTCCGGGATTGCGCTCCCCCCCGACCCGGTGACCTCCTTCACCCACGAAACCCGGAGGTCGTATTGGATGGCCTCCTGCTTGGCGCTATGCCGGGCCGCCGCCACGCGCTGATCGAGGAGATCGAACTTTCGGCGGGCCCGGCTGACCTGCGCCTCCGTTCCCAGTTTATCGCGCACCATTTGTTTCGCCTCCTGGAGCGCCACGCCGGTGGTCTGACGTTCGTCTTCCAGGGTGGCCTGTTCCGCCTGGGCGGCCAGGAGAGGCGCCGCGGACGCCATCTGGGCCAGTTCCATCCGGGCGCGGGGCGAAAGGGTATAGCGCAACAACACGTCGCCGCGGGCCACCTCCTGCCCCACGTCCACGGCCAGTTCCGTGATCGTGCCGCCGTATGGAAAGGTCACCTGCCGTTCCACCGAGTAGAACAATTCCCCGCGCACCGAGACTTCTCCGGCCGCCGCGGAGTCGGCGTTCGTCGACTCGGTGGCCGCCACGGCACACGCGGCGCACAGGATCAGGCACAGCGAGCTCATCAGTTTCATGGATTTTCCATCCCCGTGTGGCAGTAACGGTTCAACAGGTTTCCCGTGATAAAATCCAGGTCGAGCCGGGCCTTGTCGCGGGCCAGCGCCTGCCGCAGTGTCTCCCGGCCGGCCTGCAACCACGCCAGCCGGGCGGCCATCGCCTCGTCGTCATCCTCCGCCTCCGGCCCCGAAACCATTTCGGCCTGGCGGCGTCGAGCATCCGCCAGGTCTTCCCGCGCCTTTGCCGTGCGCCATTCCAGCTCCGCCAGCCGGCAGGCATTTTCCGCCGCGCGCCATTGCATCCTGAACTCCAGCTCGCCGAGGACGTTGCCCGCGAGCTGCTGCTCCAGCTTCCGGCGCTGCCGGTGGACGTTGCGGGCGCGCTTCCATCCGTCCCAGAGCGGAATGTCCACGCCCACGGAAAAATAAAAGTCCTCGTCGTTCAACCCCGAAAGAGGATCGGGGGTGCGTAAACCGATCAGCAGGTCGGGAATATAGGCGGCCCGGGCGGCTGTGATATTCAAGGCTTGCAGCTCGTTGCGGATTTCCCGGATCTGGAGTTCCACGGAGTTGGTTCGCACCGATTCCCAGACCGCGGCGCCGGGGCGATCCTTTCCCCACACCTGTTCCGCGGCATCGCGGACATCCGCCTCGGGGAGCGCCGGGTCGGGCAGACCGAGCCACGCGCCCAGGGTCTCCCGCCGCGCGGACCGGAGCGCCTTGTGCTGCTCCCGTTGAAGCCGGAAGATCGCCGCCTCCTGTTCGACCGCTTGCCACTCGGGTTCGCTGGCCGAGCCCATCCGGTACCGGTAGGACACTTGCGCCGCCCGTTTTTCAGCGACGGCGACCAGGTCGTTGTCGAGCGACTCCATCCGCGCCAGGATGTCCAGTTCCAGGAACGTCTCGCCCAGCCGCTGAAGACATTCCGCCACCGCCTGCACGTGGGAAAGCATCGCTATGCGCGTGAGGAGGCGCTGGGCCTTGAGCGAGAGATGGGCCTCCACGGGATTGTACGGATCCACGCGGAACTCGAGGTAAAAGCGGCGGTCCGATCCTTCGGGCTGGTCCAGGTAGTATCGCGTCTGAAGAGAAAAGCGCGGAAAGTAGTCGGCCCGGCTGTCCGCCTCGCCCAGCCGCTCGAGGCCGATCTCCATTTCGCTGACGGCCAGGACCGGCGACTGCCGCAGGGCCAGGGCCACGCAGTCCCGGAACGTCAGGGGCCCATCCGCGCCGGCGGCCAGCGCGCCGCCAATGAAGATCAGGCCCGCCAGTGCGCTTTCAATTTTCCTGCCTTTTCCCATGGCGTCCCCAGTCTAACTTTTCCCCACGGTCCCGTCATCCGCCATTCAGCACACCGTCTTCAAGGGTGCAAACCCGGCGGCAGCATTCGGCGATGGCCGCGTCGTGGGTGACGACGATCAGGGCCTTCTCCCCTTCGGACACAATGCGCTCAAAGTGTTCCATGACCTGCCGGCCGTGGGCCCGGTCGAGCTGGCCGGTCGGCTCGTCGGCCAGGATCACCTGCGGCCGGTTGACCAACGCGCGGGCCACGGCGACGCGCTGCTGCTCGCCACCGGAGAGCAGGTTGGTGGGATGCCGGATCCGGTGCGCCAGGTCCACGGAATCCAGCGCGGCCCGGATGCGATCCTCCCGTTCGGCGCGGGCCACGCCCGCGTACATCAGCGGGAACTCAAGATTCTCCCAGACCGTGGTGTGCTCGATCAGGTTGCAGCTCTGGAACACAAAGCCGAAGCGCCGGCGCCGGAACTCGGCCTGGGTCCGCCGGTCCAGCGTCAGCATGTCCTGGCCGCCCATCCGGTAACTCCCTCCGGACGGCGGCAGGAGCAGGCCGAGGATGAACAGGAGGGTGGACTTGCCGGAACCCGACGGCCCGATGATCGCCACGGTCTCGCCCGCGCGCACCTCGAGATCCACGTGTTTGAGCACATGAAGGCTCTCGGCAGTCGTGTCGAACTGCCGGGCCAGGCCCCGGGCCTGCAGCAACGGACCGTTCCTCGAGACTTCCCTGGAAATGGCGTCATTCATATTTGATGGCGGAGACCGGCTCCATGCGGCTGGCGCGGAACGAGGGATAGAAGCCCGCGCCGATGCCCAGCGCCAACGCGACGAGCAGGCCGATGCCCATATACAACCACATCGTTTCCGTCGGCGGCCGCGAACCCAGCCATGCCCCCACCGCCCCCATGGCCAGCCGGCCCAGCGCGACGCCCAGCAGGCCCGACACCAGGCTCAACGTGGCGGATTCGGCCAGGAACTGCGCGAGGATGTCCCCGTCCTCCGCGCCCATCGCCTTCTTCAATCCTATTTCCCGCGTGCGCGAGCGTACGGCGGACATCATGATGGTCCAGATGCCGAACCCGCCGAGGGCCAGGGTCGCCACGACCGCCACGTGCACGAAGGTTTCCACCCACCAGACCATGCGCTGCACGTGTTTCAAGCGTTCCCAGCCTACCTCCACGCGCAGGCCGTCGGCGGATTGGAACCGCTCGACGGCGCCCGGAATGGCGGCGCTCACCGCTTTCACCGCCTCCACGGAATGACAGCGGACGTACAACCGGTTGGGCGGGATCAGGGGATGAATGCGATCCTGCGCGGTCGTGACCGGGATGAACGCCCACCGGTCGCGGTCGCCGACCCCGGGGCCGTCCAGCAGGCCGGTGACCTGGTACAGGTCGCCGTCCACCAGCAGAGCCTGGCCCACGGCCGGCGCGTCGGCGTAGAGCTCCTTTGCCAACCGCGCGCCGAGCACGCACACGGCCTGCCGGCCCGCGATCTCGTCCGGGCTGAACAGCCGGCCGGCCACCGCGGAGAAGCTATTGACGTCCCAGAACTGTTCGTCCACGCCCACGAGCGTGAACCCGAACCGGTCGCCCCGCAGCACGGCGCGGGCGTTGACCATCTTCATGGCCATCGCGCTGATCCCGTCCACGCCGGGAATTTCGCGTAGGGCCTGGAGGGTGGCCGGAGTGAACTTGGTCGGCGGCCGGCCGGCCGGCTCGTCGTCGAAATAGACCTTCACCAGCGTCACGCCGCCCAGGAGATCGAGGTCGCGGTCGAGGTTGCGCCGGACGTCGCGGCCGAGGGTGTTGACCGCGATGAAGCCGGCGGTCCCGAGGGTAACCGTCAGCAGCACGCCCAGGTACCGGGAGCGCTGGCGCAACACCTGGCGGAAACTGACGCGCAGCAGATCGTGAAAATCCAGCATGTTCGACCCAAGCGTTTCCTATCGCTAACTAGATATCTCCCCGGTGGCCGTCGCGCTCCGCCGCGACGGAAGGCCTGCCCGCGTGACGGAGCGCGCGGACCACCCGTGTTCACACGCGATTCAAGAAACCGCGACGGGCTCGCGCTCGTGGTCCGAACGGCAGAGTTCGTATTTGCCCGCCAGCGATTCCAGCACGGCCAGTACCCGCTCGATATGCCGCGGCTCGTGCGTGCTCATGTAGGCGGTACGGATGATCGCCTGCCCGCGCGGCACCGCCGGGAAGACCGCCGGCAGCGCGAAGACGCCCTGCTCGAACAGGTCCCTCGAAAGCTGGTAGGCCTTCATTTCCGAGCCCACGCCGATCGGCAGGATCGGCGAGCCCGAAAAGCGCGTGGCCAGCCCAATCCGGCAATAGCCCTCGTACGCCATCCGCGAGTTGCTCCGAAGCCGCTCGATCCGTTCCGGTTCCTGCTCCAGGATATCCAGGCTGGCGAGCGCCGCCGCGGCGCAGGAGGCCGGCAACGCGGCGGAGAAAATCAGCGGGCGCGACTGGTGCCGGATGTAGGTCAGCGCGTCGGTATCGTCCGAGGCGATGAATCCGCCGATGGAGGCCAGCGCCTTGCTGAAGGTGCCCATGATGAAATCCACGTCGGTCGTCGCGCCGAAATGATCCGCGGTGCCGCGCCCGTTCCGGCCCATGACGCCCAGGCCGTGGGCATCGTCCAGGTACACGACCAGATTCGGATGGCCGTGCTTGAGCGCCAGCAGTTCCGGCAGCGCGGCCAAGTCGCCGGACATGCTGAAGACACCCTCGGTCACGAGGAAACAGGCTTCCGGATTCTTCTCCTGCGCGAACTTGAGTTTCGCGCCGGCGGCGTCAGCCCGGTTGTGCCTGAACGTCAGGAGCCGCCCCCGGGAAAACAGGCAGCCGTCCACGATGCTGGCGTGGCTTTCCGCGTCGCAGAGCAGCACGTCCGAGGTGGCGGCCAGGCAATGTAGCGCGCCGGAATTGGTGGTGAAGCCGGTGGTGTGGATCACCGCGGCCTTCTTGCCGATGAACGCGGCGAGGCGCTCCTCCAGGGCCTGGTGCAGCGTGGTGTTGCCACAGAGGAAGCGCGAGCCGCCCGGCCCGGCGCCCCAGCGGTGCGCGGCCTCCTGCGCCGCCGACACCACGCGCGGGTCATGGGAAAGTCCAAGGTAATCGTTCGAGCCCACCATGACCAGGCGGCGCCCGTCTACGGCGACCTCGGGGCCCCAGGACTCCGTCAGCGGCCGGAAGAAAGGATAGTACCCCCCCTGTTTCCCCTGCTCCACCATCTCCACGAACGACTGAAACCGGCTTTTGGGCAGCATCGAAATCACTCTCTCCGGCACGTGACCTGCCGGCTTTCTGCCGGACCCGCCGCACCTTCGTGTTCCAAAGGTAAACGTTTGGTGCTATCTTTTCAAAGTTATTAGTCAGTCCATAATTGAATAGACATGCGAATGTAGGGCCGCCGCTTGCGGCGAGCCTAATTTCGGCCTCCGACAAGCGGAGGCCCTACATAAAGCGTCTTTTTTATTATGGCCCGACTTATAAAAGGGATTCGACGCAAACCGCTATGTCAACCGCGGCTGAAAACGCGGAAAGTGTCGGGCCAGGCCCGCGCCTGGCCTTCATCCTTCACTGGTTCCCCAAACCGTCCGAGACTTTCATTTACGACGAACTGTCTGCGCTCCGGCGCCGGCTGGTCCCCTTGGACCTCTTCACTCTCTATGGCCCATGGAGCGGCCACCTTTCGCCGGACATGCCCGCGGAGGACTATCCGGTTCGCCGACTGGGCGTGCGCGCGACGGGTCTTCTGGTCCGCGACATCCTGTTCTGGTTGAGAAAAAACGGAACGGCGGCGCGCCGGCTGTGGCGGACGGTGCCGTGGCGGAAATGGAGCGACCCGGAGATGGCCGGCGAGAATCTCTGGGCATTCCTCTGCGGATTTCGCATCGCCCGGCTGGCCCGGGAGAAGAAAGTCCATCATCTTCATGCCTCCTGGGCCAACGGACCGGCCACGGCCGCCTGGGTGGCCTCCCGCCTGACCGGGATCCCGTTCAGCTTTTCCGCGTGGGCCGGGGACATCTTCCCGCCGGACGGGGCGCTGTCCGAAAAAATCCGCGACAGCACCTTCGTTCGGAGCACCTGCCGGAGTTTTGTCGCACACCTGCAACAACAGGCCGGCCCGCACGCCGATAAAATTCACGTGATTCATAACGGCCAGGACCCCTCGCGCTTTGCGCCCGTGGAGGTGCTGAACCAACCCCGTCTTCGCCTGCTGGCGCTCGGCCGTTTCGTGCCCAAGAAGGGATTTGCGCATGCGTTGCAGGCGGCGGCTCAGTTGAAAAAAGAGGACGTGGATTTTCATCTGACCCTCGGGGGGGACGGGCCTGAAGCGCGCCGGTTGAAACGATGGGCACGGGACCTGGAGCTCGAAGAACGAATCGCCTTCCCCGGTTTTGTCCCCCGCCAGCAGACCGACGGCCTTTTCCGCAATACCGATATCTTCCTCATGCCCAGCGTGGTGGACCCAGCCGGCGACCGGGATGGCATTCCAAACGTCATTCTCGAAGCGCTGCTGCACCGGATCCCCGTGGTGGCCAGCAACGTGGGGGGCATCGCGGAGGTAATCCGGGACGGCGACACCGGGCGCCTGGTTCCGCCGGGCGACGCGTCAGCGCTCACGGCGGCGGTGCGGGACCTGGCGCAGCATCCCGGAGAGGCGCGAGCCATGGCGGAGCGCGGCCGGCAACTCGTCCTGCGCGAATTCAATCTTGAAACGAATTGCCGCAAACTTCTGGACCTCATCGCACGGCATTCGAAGGGCGGGCATGAATAGCACAACAAGCCACGGCGTGCTGGGCAAGGCCGGCTCGCTGGCGGCCGCGCACGGCTTTCGCGAAGTGCTGCAAGCCGTCTTCCTGATCGTCCTGGCGCGCCGCCAGATGATCACCTACGGCCAGTTCATGCTCGCCCTGGGCATCGGGCAGATCCTCCTGATGTTCGCCGAGTTCGGGCTCAACAAGCACACCATCTGCCGGCTCGCCCGCAGGCCGGAAGCCGAATCCGGCCTCGTGTGGCAGGTGACCGTGGTTAAAAGCCTTCTGCTGGCCCTTGGCGGCGCCGCCACTTTTGTCTTTGTCCTGCTGCAGGCCTACGACCTTTCGCTCGGCGCGGTGATCCTTCTGCTCGCGGCGGGCATCGGATTGGAGGCGCTGACCAGCACCTTTTATGCGCTTTGCCAGTGGCGGGGACAGCAGCGGAAAGAGGCGACGATCCGGAGCTTGGCCGCCGCCGCGGGATTCGGATACGGGCTCGTCGCGCTGTGGGCGGGACTGCCCCCGGCCGCCCTGGCGCTCTACAAGTTGATCGAGTCGCTCGCCGCCTTGACGGGGGCCGCGCTTTCGGTCGGCGCAAACCGCTCGTCGCGTCCGCGCTGGCCCGGCGCGGCCGCCCTCGGCGCGACCCTGCGCGACGGCCTGATCTTCGCCCTGATCGAACTGGCGGCGATTCTCTACAACAAGGCCAACCTGTTCTTCCTTCAGCGGGCCGCCGGATCGGGCGGCGTGGCGCAGTACAGCGCCACCTGGCAGATCGTGGACGGCGCGACCAACCTGGTCTGCGGGCTGCTGCTCGGCCGCACGCTGTTCCCGCTTTTCGCGCGGCTGTTGACCACGGACTTCGTGGCGGCCAAGGATCTGGCCCGCGGCGCGGCTCGCTGGCTGCTGCCGGTCGCTGCGTGCTTGATGTATGGACTGATCATCGAGAGCGACCGGCTGATTCCCCTCGTCTACGGCGGAGCCTATAACGAGGCCGTCTGGATGCAGAAATGGCTCGCGATCAGCATTGCCATCGGCCTTTATCACAACCTGGCGGCCTACCTGATGTTAAGCCTGGGACGGCAGGTGCCCCTGCTGGGGTTCTGCGCCGCCGGCCTGGTGCTCAACCTGGCCTTGTGTGTCCTTTGGATCCCCGGTCAGCCTTTTGGCGGAAGCGTGGCGGCGCTCCTGCTGACCAAGGGCGCGGTGGCCCTGTGCACGGTCGGCTACTGCCAGAAGCGCCTGGGCCTTTTCCGGGGCCGGCCGCTGGCCGAGACGTGTGCCGCCGCCCTCGCCGGCGGACTGCTCTACTTCGCGGTCAGCCCGCTCGGTAATCGACTCGCCGCCGAATTGGCCGCCCTCCTTCCCATGCTTGTCGTGATTATTTATTGGAAGCGCGCCTCGCAAATTAAACAGGTGGTTGCATGAATAATGCGTCATCACCTGTAGCTCCGGCGCTCCGTCGCCGGAGATCCTTTCCGCCGGCAGAGCGGCGGAACTACAGAGTTATTCGGTGGCCGCTGTTTTTCCGCGCCGTGGCCGATCGACCTGTCCTGGCCCCGCTCATGGCGGCTGTCGCGGCACTGGCGCTGGCCGTGGCGGCCGCCGGGTTCAGTGGGATGCCTTTTCCCCGGGTTCACGACGAGTTCAGTTACCTGCTGGCCGCGGACACTTTTGCCCACGGCCGGGTGACCAATCCACCCCACCCGTTCTGGAAACACTTCGACACCATGCATGTGCTCCAGCGGCCGACGTACCAGTCCATGTATCCTCCCGCGCAGGGATTGGCCCTGGCGTTCGGTCAGCGCCTCGGGCATCCGGTCGTCGGCGTGTGGTTAAGCGTGGCGGCCATGGCGGGGGCCTTCTGCTGGATGCTGCGCGGCTGGCTGCCCGGCCGCTGGGCCTGGCTGGGGGCGATGCTGGCGGCCGCCCAACTGGTCGTGCTGGGCCGCGAGTACGGCGGCGGCGTGATCGGCTAC